>NZ_LDRT01000080.1 GCF_001476655.1 Microbacterium testaceum
CGATGGCCCCGGCTGCCCTCGTCGGCGGGGGATCCGGGGCCGGGGGCGGTGTGGTCGCCGACTACCTCCGACGGGTCACAGGGGTCGTGCCCGACCCCGCGCACGAGCGCGCGCTGTCGGCCTACCTCGTCGCGGCGATGGACCACGGCTTCAACGCCTCCACGTTCACGGCCCGCGTCATCGCGTCGACGGGGGCCGACATGGCATCCTGTCTCACCGGTGCCGTCGGAGCCCTGTCGGGACCGCTGCACGGGGGAGCGCCCGCGCGGGCACTCGACAGCCTCGATCTCGCCGGTGCCGACCCGGGGAGCTGGATCGCCGGGGAGCTCGCCGCGGGACGCCGACTGATGGGGTTCGGCCACGCGGTGTACCGGACGGCCGACCCGCGATCCGTCCTCCTGCGCGAGGTCGCCGAGGGCCTGGGCGGGGAGCGCGTCGCTCAGGCGCTGGCCTTCCAGCAGGAGGCCGAGCGGCAGCTGGCGGAGCACCGTCCCGACCGCCCCCTGCACGCGAACGTCGAGTTCTACGCGGCCGTCGTCATGGAGCAGTGCGGGATTCCCCGTGACCTGTTCACCGCCACCTTCGCGCTCGCGCGCACGATCGGCTGGACGGCGCACGTGCTGGAGCAGGCACGTGACCGGAAGATCATCCGGCCGTCGGCGCGGTACGTCGGGCCCGCACCGGTGGCCCGGGCGCGCCTCTGAGCCGACTCATCGCATTCTCTGGTCGAACTGCTCAGCCTTCGTTGCGCGGCGGGGCCGAGCCGTTCCCGGATGCGTCACCTCGGGGTGGGACCGTCACCTCCGGCGCCCCTTCCCGGCGGCGCCGACCACCCGTACCCCCACACCCCTGAGGACGACCGTGAACTCCCGCCCCCGCCGCGCGCCATCCGCGCGCCTGCTCTCCGCCGCTCTCGTCGCCACCGCGACCCTCGGCACCCTCGGCTTCGGCGCCACCGCCGCGCACGCCGGTACCGATCCCACTCTCCAGCCCGCCCTCACGGCGCAGGATCACGCGATCACCGATGTGCCGGGTCTCGTCAACGGCCGTGAGCTCGGTTCGTTCACGGGTGCCGGCGGACAGACCGTCAACGCCCCGCGGCTGCTGCGCACCGAGTCCCTCGACAAGATCACCTCCGCCGGAGCGCAGACCCTGGCGAACGAGTACCACGTCGACCTCGTCATCGACCTCCGCACCCCCGCGCAGGTCGCGGCCAAGCCGGATGTGGCGATCCCCGGGGCGCAGACGGTGAACATCTCGATGTTCGGCACCGACGGGAACTACAGCGACGACACCGCGATGTACCACGACCTCGTCGACAAGGGGTACGAGAGCCCGTCATCGCCCGGTGTGATGATCAGTGCCTACGCGCAGATCCTCCGACTGCTCTCCACGCACACCTCGGGTACCGTCCTCCTGCACTGCTCGCACGGCATGGACCGCACCGGCACCGTGATGGACCTGCTGTACCGCATCCTCGGCGTGAGCAGCTCCGACATCCTCCACGACTACCTGCTGTCGAACACGCAGCTCGGGGTCACGTGGGCGACGCCCGACCTCCTGCAGGGCACCTTCGAGGCCGACATCGCGAAGAAGTACGGCGGGCTCGACGCCTACATCTCGAAGACCGTCGGCGTGACCGCCGACGAGGCGGCCGCCCTCCGCACGCGCTTCCTCATCTCGAACGACGCCACCGCATCGGCGATCCGCGTCGGCGGAGTCGACGTGCCCCTCGACGCGGCGGCCGGCGCCGGGGGTGCGACCGTGACGGCGCCGATCGCCGCGCTCGCGGCATCCGACGTCCAGGTGACGACCTCGAGCGCCGCCGCGACCTCGACGGTCACCGTCTCGGGACAGAGCGCCACGGTCCTCATCACGGCGCAGGACGGCACGACGACGAAGAGCTACACCGTCTCGGTGGCCGCCCCGGCCATCACCCTCGCCGCGGGGACGGACCTCGTGGCCGGCTCGACCGTGCACCTCACCGGGGCGGGATTCACCGCCGGGGCGTCGTACGACGTCGTCGTGCACTCGACCCCGACGGTCATCGGCCGCGTGACCGCCGCCGCCGACGGCTCGGTCTCGGCCGACGTCACCCTGCCCGCCTCGCTCGCCACCGGTGCGCACACGCTGTTCCTGGCCGACGCGCAGGGCGACGCGGTCAGCGCGGCGCTGCCCATCACGGTCGGCGCCGCGACGACCGGCGCGAGCGCGGCGGCCGGCCCCTCGGTCGCGACGGGCGGGACGCTGCTCACGCAGCCCGCTCCCTGGCCCGGGATCGCGCTGGGGGCTCTCGGGGCGATGCTGCTCGCGGCGGTGGTCGTCCTGCGCGTCGCCCGGGTACGTCGGGCCCGCTGAATGAGGAGCCTACGGCGGTGGCGGCGGGGAGACATCCTCGCCGCCACCGCGGTGGTCGTGGCGCTGGGGCTGATCGCCGGGGGATTCGTGCTGTCGCAGACGCCCGGGATGCCGACGGTCGAGGCCGAGGTCGCCACCGCGCCGCACGACCTGGCGGGAAACCCCGTGCAGATCGACGGGCCGACGCCCGCGCCGAGCGCGTCGGCCACGCCGGACGGCGTCGGTCGCATCTCGGCGCCGTCCGTGGGACTCGACGTGCCCCTCGGCGCGGTGAACGTGGTGGACGACGTGCTGGAACCGCCCGGATTCACGTCGGCGTACTGGGTGCGCAATCTCGGTGTCGCGCCCGCCGACGCGGCATCCGGGACCGTGTTCGTGGTGATGCACTCGCTGCGGGGCGGAGGTGTCGGGCCGGGCAACGCGCTCATCGACGTGGATCGGGGCCGCGCGCGTATCGCGGTCGGTGCCGACATCACCGTCGCGGGCGTCGACTACCGCGTCGACCGGACCGAGGCGCTCGACAAGACCGCCATCGGCGGCGACGCGGACGTCTGGGCCGACACCCCGGGCCGTCTCGTGGTCATCACGTGCCTCCAGCGCCCTGATGGCAAACCGTCGACGGAGAACATGGTGGTCGAGGCGTCACGGGTGGGGTGAGGCGCGGGCAGCGGCCCTGCCCGGGGCGTCGCCACTCGCCGCCCCGGGCAGGCGCCCTCAGCGTCGGGCGCCCGGCATCCTCTTCTCGAAGCGGAACATCCGGTCGGGACCGCCGTCGTGGTCGCCGTCGTGCTGTCCGTCGCGGTGCTCCCGGCGGTGACCCGGGTGGAAGAACTCGACGGCGTGGAAGCCGCAACGATTGATGTAGAAGTGGATGTTGCGCTGCTCGAAGTACGGGGTGTCGGTCTCCCACACCTCGGTGTCGGGATAACGGGCCTCGATGGCCTCCCACGCGCGCGAGCCGATGCCGCCCCCGTGGTGGCCGGCGTCGATGAAGAACAGCTCCAGGTTGCGGCGCCCCTCGTCGAGGCCGCTGACCGCCGCCCCGCCGACGACCACGCCGTCGCGCACGATCTGCAGCGCCTCGGTGCCGGGCGCGTCGAGCTCTTCCTGCATCTCGGCGGCCTTCGGGATCGGTTGCTCGCCCGGTTGCAGTCCGGCATCTCGCACGCCCGCGGCGAAGGAGGCCTCCATGCGGACGAGCCAGGTGGGGCGGTCGGCGTCCGCGAGCGGGACGAGGTCGATACGCGGGGTGGGGGCGGGCGACGTCATGGTCACCTTTCGTCGGCGGTACGGCGGGTCCCGACAGGATGCCAGAG
>NZ_LDRT01000081.1 GCF_001476655.1 Microbacterium testaceum
TGTTGCGTGCGCGGGGGCGGGGGAAGGTGTGTAAGTGACAGATCAGGGCTCCTGCGACGCCGGGGGACGCGAGAGCGGGGGGGAGGGCCGCCGTGGGCGAGGGGGTCGGTGTCGGCGTGGACATCGGTGTGGACGTCGGGACGGGAGTGGGGGTGGGGGCGAACGGCGGCGGTGTGGGGGCCAGCTGCTCGGTCTGGGAGGGCTTCGCGAAGCGTTCCGTCCAGGTGTACCCCTGCGGGAGATGCGGCGCGATCGCGTCGTCTTGCTCGTCTCTCGAGATCCGCCACACGGCGGTGTAGACCCCGGAGCCCGGGAGCGTCTCCGGCGTGGAGATCCGATAGGTCCCGGGCCCTCGGTTCGTATCCGTCGTCAGCGTGAGTCGAGCGACGGGGGAGAGACCGGAGGGGACCTTCGCCGACTCGGCGGGAAACGCTCCCGTCCGATAGAGGTCGGCGTTGGCGACCAGCGGAACGAATGAGCCGTCGGCCCGACGGGGCCATACGCCGTCGTCGACGGACACGGTCACCTCGTCGACGAACCTGTCACCCTCGATATGAGCGGTGGTCTCGATGAGGGGACGGAACTGGACGGGGCGTGCCGCCGCGTCGGTCGTCGACAGATCGAACGTCTGCGGGTCGGCCGGGCCGGCCGACTCCTGCTGACCCGGGGTGGTGAACAGGCGCACGGCCGCGGCCGGCACCCGGAACGTTCCGGACGCCCGCACCGTGTAGGGACGACCGTCGCTCCCGGAGGGGCGCGGAGCGACGATCGGATAGACGACGCCGGCTCGCACATCGGAGCGTTCGGCCGTCCCCGTATCGGCGAAGACCGCGTTCTCGAGCCGCAGCGTGCCGGTCGCGTCAGGATCGACGTCGGCGACGATGGTTCCGTCGGTCGGATCGTCGGCAGCGGTGGTCAGCGTGAGCGATCCCCCCGTGCGGGGCACCCGGACGGCGGCGGCTTCGGAGAGGTACTGCTCCACGCGCGCCTGGATCGCCGCGCTGTTCTCGGGGCTGGCGCGGCGCATGATGTAGTCGATCGCCTCGCCGAGCGAGTCGCCGCGGTAGCCCCAGGAGTGCAGCGTGGTGTCGCGGTCGACGATCGCCTTCACCGCCCACCCCACGCTCGCCGCCTGAACGGGGTCGTCGGTCTGGCCGTAGACCGAGACGAGGTGGTTGATCGAGACGAGCTGTTGGGCGCTCAGGCCGCGCACGTCCGAGGTCGTGCCGTGGTCGATCGTCGTACCGGTCGCGACGGGGAGACCGGGGTGGATGCAGTACGTGTGCACATCGCCGACGCGCATGGAGCCGTGCCAGCCGGTGGATGACAGGGGCGCCCACGTGCCGAAGCCCGTTCCCGGATCGGCGGCGGTCGCCGGGGCGGCGAACAGGGCGGTGGCAGCGGCGACGAGCGTGAGGATGGCGGCCACGGCTCGCCGTCGGCGATGCGGTCGTGGGGAGTGCGAGTGAGGCATGGAGAGTCCCTTCGGTTGGAGACTCGATCCTGGTCGAGGAGCAACACCCGCGAACCGGCGAAGGGGCCGTTCCGTGGAGGAAACGGCCCCTTCGGGGGTGGTGCAGAAGCGCTCAGCGCGGCAGCAATGTCAGCAGCGTCGCCTCCGGACGACACGCGAAACGCACGGGGGCGTAGATCGAGTGCCCGAGGCCCGCGCTCACGTTCAGCGGCACCGAGCGACCGCCGTGCGACCACTCGCTGAGCCCGCGGGCCTGCTCGAGCGGGATGTCGCAGTTCGACACGAGAGCCTTGCGGCTGAACGGCACGCGCACCTGTCCGCCGTGGGTGTGACCGGCCAGCAGCACATCGGCGCCGAAGTCCATGAACGTGTCGAGCGTGCGCCGATAGGGCGCGTGCATCACACCGAGCGTCAGGTCAGCGGCATCCAGAGTCTCGAGGACGGGCGGAATCTCCTCGGGACGGTCCCACTTGCGGTGCGCGTCGTTCACGCCGAAGGCGGTGATGCGCACGCCCTTCACCTCGAGGGACACGGCGGTGTCGTCGAGGATGTCCCACCCGAGGTCGTCGGTGAAGAACCGGTCGAGGGCGTCGACGTCGAGGTGCTTGTGGGCGGGGACGTTCCCGGACGGGCCGAGGAAGTACCGGAGCGGGTTGCGCGGAGCAGGCTCCTGGAAGTCGTTGGACCCGTGGACCACGAGGCCGGGTACGCCCCGGAGGGGCGCGAACGCGGTTCGGATGCCGGTCAGCCCGTCGCGATGACCGAGGTTGTCGCCCGTGTTCACGACGAGGTCGGGGGACAGCTCGGTGAGCCGCGCCATCCACTCCTGCTTGCGATGCTGCCACGGGGCCATGTGCGCGTCCGACACGTGGAGGACACGGATCGGTTCGGCGCCCTTCGGGAGGACGCGGAGGGCGTGGTAGCGCACGGTGAACAGGTAGCGCTCGACGCCCATGCCCCAGACGGCCGCGCCGACAGCGGCCGCCCCCGCAACCCCGAGGGGTGCGAGGGCGGCCTTCACAGCGGGATGGGTCACGGGCAGTCCTTCGCCACGATGCTCAGCGACACGGCGGTGCTCTTGTTCGTCGAGGTTCCGGCGGCCGGGTTCGTCCCCGTCACGCGCCCTTCGGCGGGTGCGCTCGCGTCCTTCTCGCAGCCTCCGATCGAGACGGTCCCGAAGCCCGCGGCGAGCAGGGCGGCCCGTGCGGAACTCACCGGGTTGCCCGACACGTCCGGCACCGTGGCACCCTGGCCGTTGCCGGGGCTGAGGGTGATCGTCGAGCCCACGGGTGCCGATCCGGCGTCCGGGTTCTGCGCGGCGACGCGGTCGCCACCGAACTCGGAGTCGACGGGCGATCCGATGCTCACGCTGAAGCCCGCGCCCTGAAGGGTGGAACGGGCCTCGTCGAGCGTCTTGCCGACGACGTTCGGCAGGTCCTTCTGGATCGTGCGGATGAGGTTCGAGGACGGTCTGGGGAACGCGTCGCCCCCGTAGAACTCGTCCGCGGCGCGCTGCGCCCCCTCCGCGATCGAGTACCGCATGTCGGAGAGCTGCTGACCGTTCCAGTACTTGCCGAACAGGTTCTCGGTGCCGTCCCAGTTACCGACCCACACGGCGGTGGTGACGTTGGTCGACGACTCGATCATCCAGGTGTTCCAGCCCTCGTGGGTACCGGTCTTGCCCATCAGCGGTGTTCCGTCGAAGGGGTTGGCGGCCTGGCCGGTTCCGCCGCCGGTCATGACGCCCTGCAGCGCGTACGCGGCCGTGGCAGCCACCTCCGGCGTCAGGGTTCCGGGCGTGCACTGACGATCCGGGATGGGGCGCTCCGCACCGTCGCTGTCGGTCACCTTGTCGATGACCTTGGGCTGGCAGTGCGTGCCACCGTTGGCGACGGTCGCGTAGGCACCGGCCATCGCGATCGGCGAGACGTTGTCGTCGCCGATGACGTTGTTGGCGACCCGCATCTCGATGTCGGTCCCGTCGCCACGGGTGACGCCGAGCTTCTTGGCGACCTTGGCGATGTCGCACAGGTCGAGCTGCGAGGCCATCGTGAGGTACCCGGTGTTGAGCGAGTTCTTGGTGAAGGTCAGCGGGGTGCCGTAGTAACCCGGGTCGGACCCGAAGTTGTTGATGATGGTGCCGCCCCCGTTGATCCAGTCGCCGTAGCACGAGTTCTTCATGTTCGGCACCGGACGCAGACGACCGTTGAGAGTCTCGTTGAGGGAATGCCCCTTCTCGAGCCAGTCCACCAGAGTGAACAGCTTGAACGTCGACCCGGCATTGAATCCGTTCGAACCGCCGTTGTCCTTGTCGCCGGCGAAGACGATCGAGTTGTAGGCGGGGTCGGACTCCGCCTGCGTCTGATCCTGGGTGAACTTCGTGTTCTGGGCGATGCCCAGGATGCGGCCGGTCTTGGCCTCCATGCTCACGGCGGTCGAACCGAACTTCATACCCTCGAAGCTCTGCGGGGCATTCTCGTTCATCGCCGTCTGCGCGGCATCCTGAATCCGCCAGTCGAGAGTGGTCTGGATCGTGAGGCCGTCCTGACGGAGCGCATTGACGCGATCATCGATGTCGGTGCCGAAGGCGGGGTCGTTCAGGATCGTCGAGACGACGTACTGGCAGAAGTACGGGGCACCCGAGTTGGCGCATCCCTGATCGGTCTCGGTGATCTTCGGGGTGATCGGCTCGATCGCCGCTGCGACGTACTGCTCGTGCGTGATCTTCCCGTCCACTTCCATGCGGCTGAGGACATAGAGCTGACGGCCCTTGGTCTCGCTGTAGCCGTCGGCGGCGTTCACGAGCTGCTCCTGCGTGATCTCGCCGTTGTCGCGGAGCGTGTAGAGCGCCTGGATGGTGCTCTGGTCGACGTCGTCGATCGAGCCGTCGGGAGCCTTGTTCCACGACGTCTCGCCGTCGCTGATGGAGCCTTCCGGGCGGTCGATGCGGAAGCGGTTGGGGTTCTGCACCATGCCGGCGAGGATCGCCGCCTGTCCCACGTTCAACTGCGCGGCCGGAACGTCGAAGTAGTACTTCGCCGCAGCGTCGATGCCGTACGTCACGCCACCGAAGTTGGCGATGTTCAGGTAGCCGAGGAGGATCTGGTCCTTCGTGAACTGCTTCTCGAGCTGGATCGCGTACCGCATCTCCTGCAGCTTGCGCTGGTAGCCCCCGACGCCGTCGGCCTGGATGGCCTGGCGAGCACAATCCTGCAGGGCTTCATCGCGCGTCTTGGCAGGCGTGCCGTCCGAGCCGTCCGTCGCCTTGGCATCGCGTTCGCAGCGCTGGACGAGGACGTTCTTGACGTACTGCTGGCTGATCGAGGAGCCACCCTGGGTCTCGCCACCGGAGGCGTTGCTGAGCAGCGCGCGGGTCGTGCCGATGAGGTCGACGCCACCGTGCTGGTAGTACCGCGGGTCCTCGGACGAGAGGATCGCGTCGTACATGACGGGGTTGACCTGGTCGAAGGTGACGGGGGAGCGGTTCTGGTCGTAGAACTTCGCGAGGACCCGGTCGCCGGCCATGAGCGTGGTCGGCAGCATGAGGGCGTCAGGCTGCAGGTAGCTCGGCATGTTGTCGAAGATCGTGATGGCGCTGCTGGCGGCGGCGCCCGACACGGCGATCGCCGGGGTGACAGCGGCGGTCAGCAGAACACCGGCGGCCGTGCTCAGACCGACGAGGCCGAGGATGCCGCCGAGCGCACCGCTAGCCGTTCGTTTGTTCTCAGGCATAGGGTTGATGCTAAGCGACGTTGCTGGGCGATGCCTCGATGGCGTGCGCTCGCGCGCGTACGCGTGTCCTTGCCGCGCACATCTCGTGCGCGGCATCCGAGTCACCTTCGGGAGCTGCGAATGACCACGTGGGAGTACCTCACCACGCCGCTGTTGATCCACAACACCGCGGCGATCCTCAACAAATGGGGAAAGCAGGGGTGGGAACTCGTGCAGGTCGTCACCGGCCCCGAGGGCGGTCTCGTCGCCTACTTCAAGCGCCCCACCGGCGGAGGGACGGCCAACGCCGGCCTCAGTGCCGCCGAGGCGGCCGCACGTCAGTTCGAGGGCCAGCAGTGAGCGTCGCGGAGCGCCTCGCCGCGCTGGGCGTCGAGGTCCCCTCGGTCGTCCCTCCGGTCGCGGCCTACATCCCCGCGAAGCGGCACGGTGATCTGGTCTACACCTCCGGCCAGCTGCCGATGGTGCAGGGATCGCTTCCCGCCACCGGCAAGGTCGGCGAGTCCGAGGGTCTCGTGAGCCCCGCGGATGCCCAGACCCACGCGCGCCAGAGCGCGCTCAACGCGATCGCGGCGGCCGCCGCCGTCGTCGGCGGTGTCGACAAGCTGACGGGCGTGCTGAAGGTCACCGGGTTCGTGGCATCCGTTCCCGAGTTCACCGGACAGCCGGGCGTCATCAACGGCGCGAGCGAGTTCCTGGGTGAGGTCTTCGGTGACGCGGGCGTCCACTCCCGCTCGGCCGTCGGTGTTCCGGTGCTCCCGCTCGACAGCCCGGTCGAGGTCGAGGTCATCTTCACCGTCGCCTGACGACGGACGCACGAGAGGGGACGGGACCGCGGAGGTCCCGTCCCCTCTCGGCGTTCCTAGGACTCTTCGGGGCGAGCCGCCGCGGCCAGCTCGGCCTCGGACGCGACGTAGCCGTCGATGTGCCGCTCGTCGACGCCGTTGTACGCCGACAGGGGGCGGATGAGGGCGTTGGATGCCGTCTGCTCGATGATGTGCGCCGTCCAGCCCGTGACGCGCGACGCGACGAACAGCGGCGTGAAGGTCGGGGTGTCGAAGCCGATGAGGTGGTACGCCGGTCCCGACGGGTAGTCGAGGTTCGGGTAGATGCCCTTGCGCGAGACGAAGGCGGTCTCCAACTCGTCGTACAGGGCGGCGAGCTCGTCGGCGCCGTAGTGGGAGACGAGGGTGTCGAGGGCGGCCTTCATCGTCGGCACGCGCGAATCGCCCTTCTTGTAGACGCGGTGTCCGAAGCCCATGATCTTGCGCTTGTTCGCGAGCGCGTCGTCGAGCCATCCCTCGACGCGCTCGGCCGAGCCGATCTCGTCGAAGATGTGCATGACGGCTTCGTTCGCGCCGCCGTGCAGGGCGCCCTTGAGGGCGCCGATCGCGCCGACGACGGCGGAGGACAGGTCGGCGGTGGTCGAGGTGATGACGCGTGCGGTGAAGGTCGACGCGTTGAAGGAGTGCTCGGCGTACAGGATCATCGAGACGTTGAACGCCTCGGCGACGACGTCCGCCGGCTCTTCCCCGAACGTCATCCAGAGGAAGTTGCGCGAGTAGTCGAGATCGGCGCGCGGAGGAATGAGCTCCTGCCCCCGGCGCCGGCGCTGGTCGTAGGCCACCATGGCCGGGATCTTCGCGAACAGGAGCTTGGCCTTGGCGAGATCGGCGGCGGGGGAGTTGTCCGCCACGTCGGCCGCTGCGGCGCCGAGCGCCGAAACGGCGGTGCGGACGACGTCCATGGGGTGCGCGTCGAGCGGAAGCAGGTCGATCACGGTCTTGATGTCGGCGTCGAGGTCGCGGTGCGCGCGTTCGAAGGCCTCGAACTCGGCGCGCTCCGCCTCCGTCGGCAGATCGCCGTTCCACAGCAACAGGGCGACGGCCTCGAACGACTGGGTCGCGGCGAGCTCTTGCACCGGATACCCGCGGTACAGGAGCGAGTTGGTCTCGGGATTGACCTTGCTGATGGCGGTGTAGTCCACCGTGACGCCGGCCAAGCCCTTCTTGATGTCGTGCTGCGTGTCAGCCATGGTCACTCCTTCGTGATGGTGAAGTCGAAGATGTTCGTGTCGAAATGGTTGTACTGCTCGTAATCGATCAGGTCGTAGAGGTCGGCGCGATGCTGCATCTGCCCGAGCTGGTTCTTCAGGTGGCCCTCGTCCTGCAGGGCATCGAGCGCGCGGTCGGCCGCGCCCATCGCCAAGCGCAGGAGCGATACCGGCCAGATGACGATGTTCACGCCGACGTCCCGCAGGTCGTCGACGCTGAAGAGGTCGCTCTTTCCGAACTCGGTCATGTTCGCGAGGATCGGCACGTCGACCGCGGCGCGCACCGCCTCGAACTCGGCGAGGGTGCGCATCGCCTCGGGGAAGATCGCGTCGGCTCCGGCGTCGACGAGCTGCCGCGCGCGGTCGATCGCGGCCTCCAGCCCGTCGATGGCGCGGATGTCGGTGCGGGCCATCACGAGGAAGTTGTCGTCACGGCGGGCGTCGACGGCCGCGCGGATGCGCTTGATCGCGGTGTCGGTGTCGACCACTGCCTTCCCGTCGAGGTGGCCGCACCGCTTCGGGTTGATCTGGTCTTCGATGTGGCATCCGGCGAGCCCTGCGTCTTCGAGCGTCTGGATGGTCCGCGCGACGTTCATCGGCTCGCCGAAGCCGGTGTCGGCGTCGATGATCGCGGGAAGGTCGGTCATTCGTGCGATCTGCTGACCGCGCCCGGCGACCTCGGTGAGGGTGGTGAGCCCGATGTCGGGGAGGCCCAGGTCGGCGCTGAGTACCGCTCCCGAGATATAGACGCCCTCGAACCCCTTGCGCTCGATGAGACGCGCCGACAGGGGGTTGAACGCCCCGGGAAAGCGGAGGAGTTCTCCGGATGCCAACCGCTCGCGGAAGGCGCGGCGCTTCTCGGCGGCTGAGACCGACGAGTACAGCATCAGAAGAGTCCTTTGGGGGCGGGGGCGGATGCCAGGATTCCGGGCCCCGCGACGATGCTGAGCTGCAGGACCTCGGCGGGGGTGAGTTCGGGCAGGCGCTGGGCGAGG
>NZ_LDRT01000082.1 GCF_001476655.1 Microbacterium testaceum
GCGCCGCTCAGCTGCGGTAGACCTCGAGCACCGTGGGGGCTCCCTCGGGCGAGCGCACGACCTCGATGGCATCCCCCGCCCGCACCTCACCGGAGCGGCGCACCCGAAGGTAAGCGCCGAGCCGGCCCGCCTCCGAGAACCGTCTGACCCACCCCCGCGCGTCGCGACCGCCCACCCAGCGAGCGAACGTCGCGCACGGAGTCCGTGGCATGGTCACCTCGAGCTCGACCGTGTCGCCGATCCGCCAGACCTCGCCGATGCGCGCAGCGTTCACATCGAGTCCCTCGACGCGCAGGTTCTCGCCGAACCAGCCCGGGTGGAGGTCGCGATGCAGTTCGGCCTGCCAGTACTGCGCATCGGCGGCCGAGTAGGCGTATACAGCCTTGTCGAGACCACCGTGGTGTTTACGACTCGCCTGCACGTCCGCGCGTACGCCGTACGGACCGATGCGGACGGGACCCTCGAGCGCGCGCTTGTCGATCGCGGTGATGCCGAGCGACCCGGCGTCGGGACGAAGCTGGTGGACGGCGCAGACGGCGACGAGGCGTGGCATCCGTCGATGCTACGGGGTCGAGAAGTCCCGCCGCATGACCACCCGATCACCGTCGACGGAGCGGATCTCGATCGAATCGATGCGGGATGCCGCGAGGTCGGTCCCCGCACTGAGCTCGGTCGTCGCCCCGGGACCGGCACGCCATGTCGACAGCACCGAGGTCGCGCCGGCGTCGTCGGTCACCGCGAGCGCGTAGGGCCAGCCGCCGGGCGGGGCGTCGAGCACCTCACCGGTGTACTGGCAGACCAGGTCGATTCGGGTTCCCCACGCAACCGGCGTCAGCTTGACCGACGCCTCGAGCGGGGCATCGTTCACCTCGTCGAGGGCATACGTGACGCCGGACGACGAGGAAGACGCGTTCGTGACGGCGACGACGGTCGGCACACCGACCGCGACGACCGCAAGGGATGCCGCGAGCGTCCACGCCGTGACCCGTCGCGCTCGACGTCTCCGCGCGGTCCGTACGACACGGGTCCGCAGCGAGGGGTGCGGCGTGACGACCGGCGCGGGACCGTTCGGCGTGTCGATCGCCCGGGCTCGCTCGGCGGACAGCCGCGACAGGAGCCCCGCGGTCGGGGCGAGCTCGGCCACCGCCTGCCGGCAGGAGGCGCAGACGGCGAGGTGGCCCTCGTACTCCGCGCGATCGGCAGCAGACAGCGCGCCCAGAACGTAGGCGCCGTCCCAGCTGGACAGCCTCTCGTGTTCGGCGCTCATCGCGTCACCCCCCTCTCCTGCAGGGCGAGCCGCAGTGCTCGCACCGCATAGTGCAGCCGCGACTTCACGGTGCCCGCCGGGATCCCCAGCTCTTCGGCGGTCTGCGCGACGCTGCGCCCGCCGTAGTACGCACTGACGATGACCGCGCGGTGGTCCGGCGTCAGAGTCGCCAGCGCCTCCTCGACGAGCAGCGCGTCGAACATGGCATCCGTGTCGTCGTCCCGTCCGGAGTCGGGCACCTCATCGACCGGGAGCTCATGGCGTCGCCGCGCGCTGCGCGCCTCATCGATGACGATGTTGCGGGCGACCGTGAACATCCACGAACGCAGCGATCCGGGGTCGTCGCTCATGATCCGCGGCGAGCGCCACGCTCGCAGCAATGTCTCCTGCACGACGTCGTCCGCCCCGGCGTGATCACCCGTGAGGCTGACCACGTACCGCCATACCGGCGCCGCATGGGCGTCGTACAGCGCGGTCAGACGCGCGTGATCGTCTCTCACCACGGCCGGCTCCTCCTTCGCGTTCTCAGGAGGACACGGGATGCCGGCCCCGATGGTTCACTTCGCGATGCCGCCCATCAGCGCGGAGAGGTACTGCGGATCGTTCACGATCGCGATCGTGATGCAGGTGCCGCCCACGATGGCGGCGACCGCGAAGCCGACAAGGGGGATCCAGAACGAGATGCGACCGCGTCGGAGCCGGCGCACGGTGAACAATGCCGTGAGGAGGTAGGTCACGCCGTACACGACCGCGGCGACCGCACCCCAGATGAAACCCGCCGTGAGGTTCGAGTAGGTCGCGTCGACGTCGAGGATCCGCGCGGCCTGCTCCGCGTAGTTCGGAAAGTCGAGGACCTGGGCGATCGTGGTGACGACCGAGACGAGGCCGTAGACGAGCAGCATCACCGTGATGATGCGGTCGACCAAGGGGCCTCGGGCCGGGACGGGCGCCGCGGCCTTCGGGACGGGGGACGTTTCTTGCGGGGCGACGCCGGCGTCGAGCGCCTCCGTCACCTCGGGACGCTGGATGCGCGCCTGCTGTTCCTCGGGCGTCGCGTACTCGCCGAACTGCGGACGCGGTCGGGGATCGGCGTCGCTCACGAACGACCCCGGCCGCCCAGCGCGCGCTGGTCGCGCTGGCCGGTGGAGTCCTGGCGCAGTTCCTTCGGAAGCGAGAAGATCAGGTCTTCCTCGGCCGTGCGCACCTCTTCGACGTCGCGGTATCCGGCGCCGGCGAGTTCGTCGAGCACCTCGGTGACCAGCACCTCGGGGACCGACGCCCCACTGGTCACGCCGACCGTCTCGACGCCATCGAGCCATTCCTGCTTGACCTCGTCGACGTAGTCGACGCGGTAGGCGGCCTTGGCGCCGTGCTCGAGGGCCACCTCGACAAGGCGCACGCTGTTCGAGGAATTCGCCGACCCCACCACGATGACGAGGTCGGCACCCGCCGCGACCTTCTTGATCGCGACCTGGCGGTTCTGCGTGGCGTAGCAGATGTCATCGGACGGCGGGTCCTGCAGGTGCGGGAAGCGCAGGCGGAGGCGGCGGACCGTCTCCATCGTCTCGTCGACCGACAGGGTCGTCTGCGACAGCCACACGACCTTCGAGGGGTCGCGCACCTCGACGACGTCGGCGTGCTCGGGCGAGTTGACCACGGTGACGTGCTCGGGAGCTTCGCCGGCCGTGCCCTCGACCTCTTCGTGCCCGTCGTGGCCGATCAGGAGGATCTCGTAGTCGTCGCGCGCGAAACGGACGGCCTCTCGGTGGACCTTGGTCACGAGGGGGCAGGTGGCGTCGATGGCCTGAAGGCCACGGTCGGACGCCGCGGATACGACCGCGGGCGACACTCCGTGCGCGCTGAAGACCACGTGCGAGCCCTCGGGGACCTCGTCGACCTCTTCGACGAAGATCGCCCCCTTCTTCTCGAGCTCGGTCACCACGTGGATGTTGTGCACGATCTGCTTGCGCACGTAGACGGGGGCGCCGTAGCGGTCCAGGGCCTTCTCGACGGCGACGACAGCGCGGTCGACACCCGCGCAGTACCCGCGAGGTGCGGCCAGCAGCACCTTCTTCTGACCCTCGACCGGGATATCCTGGAGCCGCCCACGTCGACCCGGAATCCGGGGAACGGGCAGTTGGACGACAGGTGTGCTCACCCCTCGATTCTACCGGGGCACCCCTGGACGATGGCCGAACCCCCGAGACTGGAGCCCATGACCTCGTTCCATCCCGAGACGGTGCCCGGCGAGGCCCCTCCCGCCGACTCGGTGCACCCCCGCGACTCGCGCACCGACACCCCGACCTCGGTATCGCGTCTGAACGACACGATCCGCGGGTTCATCGAACGCTGGGGCTCGGTCTGGGTCGAGGGTGAGATCACCTCGTTCAACCGCCGGGGCGGCAACGTGTTCGGCCGCCTGAAAGACCTTCACACCGAGTCCACGGTGGCGTTCCGCATCTGGTCGAGCACGCTGGCGCGCCTTCCGAAGGACCTCCAGGTCGGCGACCACGTCGTGGCGTGCGTCAAAGCCGACTACTTCCCGCGCACAGGGGACTTCTCGTTCGCGATCTCCGCCATGCGTCACGTCGGCCTCGGCGAACAGCTCGAACGACTCGAGAGACTGCGCGTGCAGCTGCGGTCGGAGGGCCTCTTCGACCCGGTCCGGAAGAAGAAGCTTCCCTTCCTCCCCCACTGCATCGGGCTCATCACGGGTGAGAACTCGGATGCCGAGAAGGATGTGCACCGCAACGCCGAGCTGCGCTGGCCCCGTGTGAATTTCCGGACGAAGTACGCCGCCGTCCAGGGCGACCGGTGCGTCCCGGAGACCCTCGCCGCGTTGAAGGCTCTGGATGCCGACCCCGAGGTCGACGTCATCATCATCGCGCGCGGTGGAGGCGATCCGCAGACGCTGCTCGGCTTCAGCGACGAGCGACTCGTACGCGCGGTGGCCGCGGCATCCACTCCCGTCGTCAGTGCGATCGGGCACGAGAACGACCGCCCCCTGCTCGACGACGTCGCCGACCTCCGCGCGTCCACGCCGACCGACGCCGCCAAGCGCGTCGTCCCCGATGTGGCCGAGCAGCGCGCCCTCGTCTCCCAGCTGCGAGCCCGGCTGACCGGACGCCTCACCCAGCGGGTGCTGCACGACATCGCGCAGCTCGAACAGATCCGCTCGCGCCCGTCGTTGCGCACCCCGCACGCGATGCTCACCTCGCGAGCACAGGAACTGTGGATGCTGTCGAACCGCGGCCGCGACATCGTCGATCGCCGACTCGAGGGCGAACGGCGCCGGACACGCGAGCTGAGCGCGTCGCTTCGCGCGCTCTCCCCCTTGGCCACCCTCGCCCGCGGGTATGCGATCGCGCAGGTCGAGGGCGGGGCGATCGTCCGCGACGCGAGCCAAGCCCCCGCGGGAACCGCGCTCACCGTCACCGTCGCCCGGGGATCGCTGGCCGCGCGCTCCGACGGCGAGATCGACGAGGCCCCGGCCGCTCCGCTCGACGACGAGGCATCGGACGACGGCGTGTCGGTGGGGCGCACCTAAGATGGACAGCATGACCGCGACGACTCCCGGCCCCTCGGCAGACGTCGCGACCCTCTCTTTCGAACAGGCTCGCGACGAACTCGTCCGTGTGGTGTCCGAGCTCGAGCAGGGCGCGCCCACGCTGGAGGAGTCGCTGGCCCTCTGGGAGCGCGGCGAACAGCTCTACGCCCGCTGCGAGGAATGGCTCCTCGGAGCGAAGCGTCGTCTCGACGCCGCGCGCGGCGAGGGCGAGGACGCGTGATGGCCCGGATCGTCGCCGAGCTCGGTCGCCCCGAGACTCCGGAGGAGACCGCGGCCCGCAAGGCCGAGTCGTCGCGCCGTTACCGCTCCAGCAAGACCTTCCGCAACCTGATCGCCGCTCTCCTGGCGACCGTCGCGGTCGTCTTCGTGATCGTGGCCATCGTGCCCCGCGGCACTCCGGTCCCCCGCCCCGAGCCCGACGTGCCCGCGCTGGCCGCCGATCTCGCAGCCGACCGTGGCCGCCCCGTGCTCACTCCGTCGCTCGGCGAGGGCTGGCGTGTCAACCAGGCGACCGTCGAGGGTGTCGGCGGCACCGAAGCGTGGACCATGGTCTACGTCCGCTCGGGCGAATCGGGTTTCCTCCGCGTCGCACAGGGATTCGACACCGACGAGGCCTGGGTGGGTCAGCTGCTCGCCGGTACGCGCAGCAGCGAGACCGTCGAGATCGACGGAATCACCTGGGATGTGTACCGTCCGGCCAACCCGTCCGGTACCGGCAACATCGACTACGCGCTGGCCACTTCCGCCGGCCCCGACTACGTGCTCGTCTACGGTGACGCCGCGCCCGAGACCGCGGCTCTCGCGGCGGCGTCGGTGACCTCGCAGGTGAAGCAGCTGAAAGAGATCCCGTGAGCGCACCCATGAGCCCGAGCCAGGTCTGGCAGCAGATGGTCGAAGGCAACCGACGTTTCGTGACCGGCGAACCCGCCCACCCCCGTCAAGACGTGGAGCGTCGCGCCGAGCTCGCCGGTTCGCAGCACCCGACCGCGGCCCTCTTCGGTTGCTCCGACTCGCGTCTCGCTGCCGAGATCATCTTCGACGAGGGCCTCGGCGATCTCTTCGTCGTCCGTAACGCCGGCCAGGTCATCTCGGACTCCGTGATCGGCAGCCTGGAGTACGCCGTCGGCGTCCTCGAAGTGCCCCTCATCGTCGTCCTCGCGCATGACGCGTGCGGCGCCGTCGGTGCGGCGATCGAGAGCACCGGCGTCCACGCGCCGACCCTCCCCGCGTACATCTGGCGCCAGATCGCGCCGATCGTGCCCGCGGTGCGCCGTGTCCAGCGCCAGACCGCCGTGGACGGCCGCCTGCCCGACCACGTCGACCCCGAGCTCGTGGGGCGGGAGCACCTCCGTCACACCGTGGGCGAGCTGTTGAGAGCCTCCGAGCTGATCAGCGAAGCCGTCGCCGATGGACGCACCGCGGTCGTCGGGGCCAACTACCGGCTCGACGAGGGGGAAGCCTTCCCCGTCGTCATCGTGGGCGACATCGACGACCCCCGCCTCGCGGACTCCCGCATCTGAGAACCGAACGAACGACCTGGAGGAACGACGACGTGACCGACATCGAGTACCGCATCGAGCACGACACCATGGGTGAGGTGCGCGTGCCGAAGGACGCCCTGTACGCAGCTCAGACGCAGCGCGCGGTCGAGAACTTCCCGATCTCGGGCTCGGGTCTCGAGTCGACGCAGATCGCGGCGCTGGCCCGGATCAAGAAGGCAGCGGCCCTCGCGAACAAGGACCTCGGCACCCTCGACGGTCGGATCGCGGATGCCATCGCCCAGGCAGCCGACGAGGTCGTGACCGGCGTTCACGATGCGCAGTTCCCCGTCGACACCTACCAGACCGGCAGCGGCACCTCCTCGAACATGAACATGAACGAGGTGCTCGCGACTCTCGCGACGCGCATCCTCGGTTCGACGGTTCACCCGAACGACCACGTCAACGCCTCGCAGTCGTCCAACGACGTCTTCCCGACCTCCGTGCACATCGCCGTGACGCAAGCGCTGATCACCGACCTCATTCCCGCGCTCGACCACCTCGCGGTGGCGCTCGAGGCGAAGGCCGACGCGTGGAAGGGCATCGTCAAGTCGGGTCGTACGCACCTGATGGATGCCACCCCCGTCACGCTCGGCCAGGAATTCGGCGGCTACGCGCGCCAGATGCGCCTCGGTATCGAGCGCGTGGAGGCTGTCCTGCCGCGCGTCGGCGAAGTCCCCCTCGGCGGAACGGCCGTCGGCACCGGCATCAATACCCCCCTCGGCTTCCCGCAGAAGGTCATCGAGCTCCTCGCGGCCGAGACCCAGCTGCCCATCACCGAGGCGAAGGACCACTTCGAGGCTCAGGCCAACCGCGACGGCCTCGTCGAGGCATCCGGAGCCCTCCGCACCATCGCGGTGTCGCTCACCAAGATCAACAACGACATCCGCTGGATGGGTTCGGGCCCGAACACGGGTCTCGGTGAACTCCACATCCCCGACCTGCAGCCCGGTTCGTCGATCATGCCCGGAAAGGTGAACCCCGTCGTTCCCGAGGCCACCCTCATGGTCTGCGCGCGCGTGATCGGCAACGACGCCACGGTCGCCTGGGCCGGTGCCTCGGGATCGTTCGAGTTGAACGTCGCCATCCCCGTGATGGGTACCGCGCTGCTGGAGTCGATCCGCCTCCTGTCCAACGCCGTGCGCGTGCTCGCCGACAAGACCATCGACGGTCTCGAGGCCAACGTCGCCCGCGCCGAGGCGTTCGCCGGGATGTCCCCCTCGATCGTCACCCCCCTCAACAAGGTCATCGGCTACGAGGCGGCGGCGAAGATCGCCAAGCACGCGGTCGCGAAGGGCATCACGGTCCGCGAAGCGGTCATCGACCTGGGCTACGTCGAGCGCGGTGAGATCACCGAAGAGGTGCTCGACGCCAAGCTCGACCTGCTCTCGATGACCCACCCGGGCTGAGCCCTCGCCGGCAGGAACGCCGAGGCGCGCCATAATCGAAGGATGAGCCGCGCACCGAGACCGATCTCGGCGCGCGCGCGACTCCTCGGCGCGATCCTCGGCGTTCTGTTTCTGGGGCTGGTCATCGCCGGCGGGGTGAGCTTCCTCGTGCAGAGCGAACGAGTGATCGCGAACGCCGAGAGACAGCTGGACGGATTCTCGAGCACGGCGGCGTCGACTTCCTCGGATGCCGTCGGCCTCGTCGCCGCGACGATTCCCGGACGCACAGATGGCACCATCGCCCTCACCGGCACGACGGTCCTCGCCGGCACGCCATCACCGCCGGGCCTCGCTTTCGCCGACGACACGCGGTTCATCTCCGCGCTGAGCGCCGCCATCGACCGCGGTGAGCTGCGCGGGCGGCTCGACGGGTCTCACGGCCCTGTGCTGTACGCGGCTGTTCCGCTGGGCGAAGCGACGGCCGTCCAGGTCATCTCCATCGACCAGCGCATGGAGCTCGTCACCCTTTCGACGACGACGTTCTCGATCGCCGGCACGGTGGTGCTCCTCGCCGTCGCCGTGGCGGGCTGGTTCGTCACCGGGGTGCTGTTCTCGCCCCTGCGGCGATTGCGCGACACCGCGGATGCCATCACCCTGGCCGACCTCGGTACGCGGCTGCCCCCGCAGGGCAACGATGAGATCGCCGACCTCACGTCGTCGGTCAACTCGATGCTCGATCGCCTCGCCATGTCGGTCGACGCGCAGCGCCAACTGCTCGACGACGTGCGGCACGAGCTCAAGACCCCGATCACGATCGTCCGGGGGCACCTCGAGATGATGGACCCGGCCGACCCGCACGACGTGTCGGAGACGCGCGATCTCGGCATCGCCGAGCTCGACCGCCTCTCACGCCTGGTCGACGACATCGACGCTCTGGCCGTCGTCGAGGCCGGCGCGCTGACGACCGAGGTCATCGCCGTGTCCGCACTCACGGACCGCGTCGGTGAACTCGTCAGCGCCATCCCCCACCACACCTGGACGATCGAGTCCCGCGGCCGCGGCAGCATCCACGGCGACCACGACCGCCTCGTCCAGGCGTGGCTGCAGCTCGCCGACAACGCCGCGAAGTACACACCCGACGGAACACCGATCGAGATCGGCAGCAGCACGGGCGAGAGCAACGTCGACCTGTGGGTGCGCGATCACGGTCCCGGCATCCCTCCCGCCGCACGACACCGCGTCTTCCGGAGGTTCGACCGCATCTCCACCCGTCGAGGCGTCGAGGGGTCCGGTCTCGGACTGTCGATCGTGGATGCCATCGCCAAGGCGCACGACGGATATTGCAGTGTGAGCGACACCCCGGGCGGCGGAGCCACCGTCACGCTGCACCTTCCTCTTCGCCGGGCGCACTCCCCGGCCGACCTCCCCACCCCCGTGCGCGCCGGAGACGTCGTGATGCAGAGAGAGGCCACCGGATGACCCGCATCCTCATCGCCGAGGACGAGGAACGCATCGCCGCGTTCGTCGCGAAAGGACTGGAGGCCGCGGGCTACCAGACCGTGACCGTGGACGACGGGGCCGACGCGCTCGACACCGCGCTCTCGGGCGACGTCGATCTCGTTCTGCTCGACGTCGGACTTCCCACGATCGACGGCTTCGAGGTTCTGCGCACGCTTCGCGGACAGGGGTCGGCGCTTCCCATCATCATGCTGACCGCCCGCACGAGCACCCGCGACACCGTGGACGGACTCGACGCGGGCGCCAACGATTACATGGCGAAGCCCTTCAAGTTCGACGAGCTGCTGGCGCGCGTACGATCCCGCCTCCGGGAGCCGCTGACGGCCCACACGATCTCGATCTCGCACGGCGACGTCACGCTCGACGTCCGCGGCCGGCGCGCCAGCATCAACGGCCGCGACGTCGACCTCAGTGCGCGCGAGTTCGCCCTCGCCGAGGAGTTCCTGCGACACGCGGGACAGGTGTTGAGCCGCGAGCAGCTGCTCAGCCGGGTGTGGGGCATGGACTTCGATCCCGGATCGAACGTGGTCGACGTCTACGTGCGCTATCTGCGCGGGAAGTTCGGTGCGGAGCGTATCGCGACCGTCCGCGGCGCCGGCTATCGCTGGGAGTAGACGCCGAAAACCCGAAAGCCCCCGGCGGGGGGAAACCGGGGGCTGTGGGGAGATCCTGCTCCGGGGGTCTGCTGTCTTACCCGAAATGCAGCGACCAGCCCGTGAAGAGCGGATCTCGTGTTCACTTCTCAGGGGGGAACCGCCGGGGCGGTGACGAGAGTGTCCTCTCGCCGATGACTCAAGTCTGGGGCCCGCCTATGAAAAACACAGGAGCCGGGCATGAGAATGCTCTCATCTGCGCGAAAGTGTGGGCCCGGGCACGCGTGCCCGGGCCCACACGATGACGCTCAGGAGAGCTCGCCGGCCTCCAACAGGTCGGTGACGAGTGCGGCGATCGCCGAGCGCTCCGACCGGGTGAGCGTGACGTGGCCGAAGAGCGCATGCCCCTTCAACGTCTCGATCACCGACGCGACACCGTCGTGACGACCGACTCGCAGGTTGTCGCGCTGAGCGACGTCGTGCGTCAGCACGACACGAGAGTTCTGGCCGATCCGGCTCAGGACCGTCAGCAGCACATTGCGCTCGAGGGACTGGGCCTCGTCGACGATGACGAACGCGTCGTGCAGGGAGCGGCCGCGGATGTGCGTCAGGGGAAGCACTTCCAGGAGGCCTCGCGCCAGCACCTCCTCGAGGACGTTGCCCGAGACGACGGAACCGAGCGTGTCGAAGACCGCCTGGCCCCACGGGCCCATCTTCTCGGCCTGGTCCCCGGGCAGATAGCCGAGCTCCTGGCCGCCCACCGCGAACAGCGGTCGGAACACGATGATCTTCTTCTGCTGCTGCCGCTCGAGCACGGACTCGAGGGCGGCGCACAGGGCAAGGGCCGACTTGCCGGTACCGGCTCGCCCGCCGAGAGACACGATCCCGACCTCCGGGTCGAGCAACAGGTCGAGGGCGATGCGCTGTTCGGCCGACCGACCGTGCAGACCGAAGGCATCGCGGTCGCCGCGGACGAGCCGGAACTCGCCGTCTCCGGTGACACGACCGAGTGCCGAGCCCCGCTCGGAGTGGATGATCAGCCCGGTGTTCACGGGCAAGCCGACGACCTCCTCGCTCGTGGCGACCTCACTCTCGTACAGGTCGCTGAGGTCATCGCCCGAGATGTCGAGGGAGGCGATGCCCGTCCACCCCGAGTCCATGGCCTGCTCGGCAAGATACTCCTCGGCCGTCAGGCCGAGGGATGCCGCCTTCACACGCATCGGCAGGTCCTTGGACACCACCGTGACCTCCGCACCGTCCTTGGCGATGTTCATCGCCACGGCGAGAATGCGGCTGTCGTTGTTGCCGGTGCGCATCCCGGAGGGCAGCACCATCTGGTCGGTGTTGTTCAGCTCGACGCGCAGAGTGCCGTCGTTGCCGACGGGAACGGGGAAGTCGAGACGACCGTGCTCGATGCGCAGTTCATCCAGGTGACGCAGGGCTTGGCGAGCGAAGTACCCGATCTCAGGATCGTGGCGTTTGCCCTCGAGCTCGGTGATCACCACGACGGGGATCACGACCGAATGCTCCGCGAAGCGGAAGAACGCTCGCGGATCGCTCAAGAGGACGGACGTGTCCAGAACGTAGGTGCGCAGGTCCTGTTCGGAATCGCTGCTCTCGACGACGTGACGCTGGTCGAATGGTGCTCGTGCAGTCACAACCCACTCCCGACCCGGGTGTCTCACCCGGTTGTCACGAGTCGACCTGTGGGTCACGAGTCGCAATCCGAAGGCCGACTCGATCAGGCTCCGTGCCCGATGTGATCACCGTACGATGCCGCGGGACGTCCGAGGGTCGTTAACACGCCACGAAAATGACGAGTGTGTGAACAACTTTCACTCTCGTGGTGAGGGTTTGCGACGCGCGCACCTTACTGCCCGAAGCGCCGATCCCGCGCCGAGAAGTCGCGAATGGCACGGAGGAAGTCGACTTCGCGCAGATCCGGACCGAGGGCCTCGACGAAATAGAACTCGGAGTGCGCCGACTGCCAGAGCAGGAAATCGCTGAGCCGCTGCTCCCCCGACGTGCGGATCACGAGGTCGGGATCGGCCTGACCGCCGGTGTAGAGGTGCTCGCCGATCTGCTCGGGCGTCAGGCTGGCAGCGAGTTCCTCGAGCGATCCGCCGGAGGCGTCGTGCTGGGCGATGATGCTGCGCACGGCATCCACGATCTCGCTTCGGCCCCCGTAGCCGACCGCGAGGTTGACGTGAAGGCCAGTGTGCGAGCGGGTGCGCTCGGTCACCTCGCGCAGAACCTCGGCGAGCTCGGGAGGGAGGCCTTCGGCGCGGCCCACGTGCTGGACCCGCCAGTCCGGTTCGAGCGACAACTCGCGAGCGAGTTCGGCGATGATCTCGAGCAGGTCGTTCAGTTCGCGACTGTCGCGCTTGACGAGGTTGTCGTTGGACAGCAGGTAGAGCGACACGACCCCGATGCCCAGGTCGTCGCACCACCGCAGGAACTCGTGCATCTTCGCCGCGCCCGCGCGATGACCGTGGGCCGCACTGTCGTAGCCGAGCTGACGCGCCCAGCGGCGGTTGCCGTCGATCATCATCGCGACGTGATGGGGAACGGTCGCGGGCATGCGGCGACGCAGGCGCGAGGCGTACAGACGGTAAAGGGGGCCGCGCCCCTCGTTCCTTCGCATCCGCGCCACCCGCCTACGCTACCGCGCGCCGACCGATTCGCCGTCGTCCGCGGACGGCTTCCACCTGCGGAAAAGGTGAGTGTCGCGCCGTGTTCCGTTCGCGGCATAGTCGTGCACGTAAGGTCTTCGTGTGAGACCGACGAGCCCTGATGACGGCGTGGAGATGCCTCAGCTCCCTCTGCTCGAAGCCTCCGCCGTCGGCGCGCAAGACGAGGTCAAGCCCACCTGGCGCGGATGGATCCACGCGGGGACATTCCCGGTCGCGATCGCGGCCGGAATCGTCCTCATCGCGCTCGCGCAGGGGGCGCCGGCGAAGTGGGCGTCCGCCGTGTTCGCGGCATCCTCTCTTCTGCTTTTCGGCAATTCGGCGTTGTATCACCGGTTCCACTGGAAGCCGAAGACCAAGGCCGTCCTCAAGCGCATCGACCACGCGAACATCCTCCTGCTCATCGCCGGCACGTACACGCCCCTCGCGGTGCTGGCCCTGCCGACGCCGAAGACCGTGCTGCTGCTGTCGATCGTGTGGGGCGGTGCGCTGCTCGGCATCCTGTTCCGCGTCTTCTGGATCAACGCCCCGCGGTGGCTCTACGTCGCGCTGTACCTCGCGCTCGGCTGGGCCGCCGTGATGTACCTGTTCGACCTGCTCGCGGCCAATGTCGCGATGATGGTGCTCGTCGTCGTGGGCGGGCTGCTGTACACCGCGGGAGCGATCGTCTACGCGCTCAAGCGCCCCAACCCGTGGCCCGGCCACTTCGGCTTCCACGAGATTTTCCACGTGTGCACCGTGCTGGCGTTCCTGTGCCACTGGACGGCGTGCCTGCTGATCGCCCTCGCGCCGGCCTATCACGGCGGCTGAGGCCGCCGTCACAGCGACCGGGCGCCCTCTGCGACGTCGGAGCGCCGCTCCAGCGGCGTCAAGGCGCTCCGGCGGCGTCAAGCCGCGAGGCGCGGCATCAGGTGCGCGGCGCGGCGTCAGGTGCGGCGTCGTCGGGGGTCTCGGCAGCGCGAGCCTGCTCCTCGGCGTCGAGCTCGGCGTTGACCTCTTCGCGATAGCGACCGCGGCGGATCCGTCGCAGCATGTCCCACACGAGGAGGAACACCGCGACGCCGATGAAGGCGATCGCGCCGAAGCCGAACGGCCCCGGCGTGACGAGCGAATCGTCGGGGGTGTTGGCCGGGGTGGGCGTGGTCGCGAGAGCGACGAGCACGGGAAGCATGGAGTCCTTCGGTCCGGGCGGAAGCGCGTAGCCTGGAACTCCAGCCTAAAGCCCGGAGAGACCATGACGACGCAGCAGATGCTCGATGAGCGATACGGCCGACGCACGTCGCCCCGCCGTCGGATCGTCCTGTGGAGCATCGTCGGTGTCATCGCTCTGACCCTCACCGGCCTGCTCGGGTGGACCACGGTGTCGAACACCATGCGGTCGGTCACGGCGACCGACACGGGCTTCACCGTGACGGACGCGAGCGCCGTGACGATCTCCTTCCAGTTCACCGCCCCCGTCGGCGAGCCCGTGGCATGCGCGATCGAGGCGCAAGACGAGGATCACGGAACCGTGGGGTGGCGCGTCGTCGAGTACCCGGCATCCGAGGATCACAGTCGTGCGTTCACGGAAGAGATTCCGACGCTCGCGCTGGCGACCACGGGTTTTGTCAACTCTTGCTGGGTGCCGTAAAATAGCCCGAGATGATGCGCCCCGGCTCGATGCCGGGGCGTTCGACATATCCCCCGGCGACACCCCGAAGGATGCCGCTCGGCCTCGACGAAGGAGTACCCGTGTCCAACGACGCCCAGGTGACGTTCCTCACCCAAGACGCCTACGACCGCCTCGCTCAGGAGCTCGAGCACCTCTCGACCACAGGTCGCGAAGAGATCGCGAAGCGCATCGAGGCCGCCCGCGAAGAGGGCGACCTCAAGGAGAACGGCGGGTACCACGCCGCGAAGGACGAGCAGGGCAAGCAGGAGGCGCGCATCCGCACGCTCCAGCAGCTCCTGAAGGACGCGAAGGTCGGGGAGGCGCCGGAGAGCCACGGGGTGGTCGAGTCCGGCACCGTCGTGACCGCCGTCGTCGCCGGAGGCGAAGAGAAGTTCCTGCTCGGCAACCGCGAGATCGCGGCGAACTCCGAGCTCGATGTCTACAGCGAGGCCTCGCCGCTCGGCGCCGCGATCATCGGTCTCAAAGAGGGCGAGAAGGGCTCGTACACCGCCCCCAACGGCAAGGAGATCTCGGTCGAGATCGTGAAGGTCGAGACCTACTCGGGCCAGTAGGCCTTCCGGTCGAGAGCCGCTCCCCCGTTCGGGGTGAGCGGCTCTCGACGTTCATGGGCCCGGCAGACGGCGTCGCGGAGCGATTCCGGATTCCCGGTGCCGGGGGCGAACCGCAGCGCCCGACGACGCGAAGGCGCCCCCGATGAGGGATATCGGCGGCGCTCGGCTTCAGTCTGGGACGACCGTGGCGATGAACCCGGCATCCTCGAGCGTCTGGATCACCAGCGCACGGTGCTCGGCACCCCGGGTCTCGACGCTCAGCTGCAGGATGACCTCGCTGATCTGCAGGCCCTGTCCGTGGCGGGTGTGCAGCACCTCGATGACGTTCGCGCCGACCTGCGCGAGCAGTTCCGAGACGCGAGCGAGCTGGCCCGGGCGATCGGGCAGAGGGATCCGCAGCGACATGTAGCGACCGGATGCCGACAACCCGTGCGCCACGACCCGCTGCAGCAGAAGGGGGTCGATGTTGCCGCCGGACAGGATCGTCACGGTGGGTCCGGTCGCCTGGATCTTGCCGGCGAGGATCGCCGCGACGCCCACGGCGCCCGCGGGCTCGACGACCTGCTTCGCGCGCTCGAGGAGCACGAGGAGAGCGCGGGCGATGTCGTCCTCGGTGACGGTGACGACCTCGTCGACGTACTTCCGGATGAGCTCGAACGGCAGATCGCCGGGTCGGGCGACCGCGATGCCGTCGGCCATCGTGGGGGTCGTCTCGACCTGCAGGGGGTATCCGGCGGCCAGCGACGACGGATAGGCCGCGGAGTTGTGCGCCTGCACGCCGATGATGCGCACCTCGCGCCCCTCGGCGGCCGCGCGCGCCTTCACGGCTGCGGCGACGCCCGCGGCGAGGCCTCCCCCGCCGATACCCACGATGATGGTGTCGAGGTCGGGCATGTCCTCGATCAGCTCGAGACCGAGCGTGCCCTGGCCCACGATGATGTCGCGGTGGTCGAACGGGTGGATCAGCACGGCCCCGGTGCGCTCCGCGAACTCGGCCGCGAGCCGCAGCGGCGTCTCGACCGTCGCCCCCTCGAGGATCACCTCGGCGCCGTAGCCGCGCGTGGCGAGCAGCTTCGGCACGGGAACCCCGAGGGGCATGAAGATCGTCGCCGGGATGCCGAGCTGCTGGGCCGCGAGCGCCACGCCCTGCGCGTGGTTCCCGGCGGAGGCGGCGACGACTCCTCGCGCCCGTTCTTCGGCGGTCAACCGGGACAGGCGGTGCGACGCGCCGCGGATCTTGAAGGAGCCGGTGCGCTGGAGGTTCTCGAGCTTGAGGTTGACCGGAACGCCGAGGAGCTCGGTGAGGTGCAGCGACTCGTCGAGCGGCGTGCGCGTGATGATGCCGCGCAGAGCCTGCGCGGCATCCTCGAACTCGGCCAGGGTGGGAGTGTCGTTCATGATCTCCTTCCGCGCTCGCGCGGGACGGTCTGCCAGATGAGATCTCGAGATGCCAACGGCTGCCCCTCGTGCTCCCAGGCCTTGGAGCTGAGGTACACCGCGACCACGTTGACGAACGCGGCGAGAGGCACCGCGAAGAGCGCGCCCGCGATGCCGCCGATCATGGCGCCGCCCGCGACGACGAGGACGACCGCGAGCGGGTGGACTTTGACGGCCGACCCCATGAGGATCGGCTGCAGGATGTGGCTCTCGACCTGCTGGACGCCGAGGACGACGATGAGCATGAACAGGGCGATGAGCGGGCCGTTGTAGACGAGCGCGATGAAGACGGCGAGGGCGCCGGTCGCCACGGCTCCCACGAACGGGATGAACGCCCCGAGGAACACGAGCACGCCGATCGGGATCGAGAGCGGGACGCCGAGGAGGAAGGCGCCGAGCCCGATGCCGATGGCATCGATCGTGGCGACGAGAAGCTGCGTGCGCGCGTAGCTCTTCACCGTGCGCCACCCGGCGCGCCCGGCACCGTCCACCGCCGGGCGCGCGACGCGCGGGAACAGCCGCGTGGTCCACCGCCAGATCCCGCCGCCGTCGGCGAGCAGGCAGAGCAGGATGAAGAGGGTCAGCAAGACGCCCGTGCCGACGTGGCCGAGGGTCGTGCCGATCGCGAGGGCACCGGTCCACAGCAGTTCGGCCTGCTGCTGCAGGAAGGTCCCGGCCTGCGTGAGACCGTCGTCGATCTGCTGCGCACTGAGGTGCAGGGGGCCGTCGATGAGGTACTGCCGGAACTGCTCGACAGCCAGCACCGTGCGCTCCTGCACCGAGCCGAACTCTCGCGAGATCTGCCAGACGGCGAGCCAGACCAGACCCGAGATGATCGCGATCGTTCCCAGCACGGTGACCACGATCGCGAGCCACTTGGGCCAGCGGTGCCGCTGCAGGAAGGAGAACGCGGGCCAGACCAGTGCCGTGATGAGGATCGCGACCAGGAGAGGGATGACGAGCAGCTTGAGCTGGATCACCACCCAGACGACGACGCCGAGCGCCGCCGCGATCACGAGCAGCCGCCAGGCGTAGGCGGTCGCCTGCCGCAGCGCGGGCGGAACCGGGGGCTGGAGGTCGCTGGAGACCGTTCGCCGCTTGAGCGCGTCGAGGAACGATCCGCGGGTCTCGGGATCCGGTCCGGTCATCCTGTCAGCCTACCGCCGCGTTCCCCGAGCGCTGGCCGCGATGTCGGAGGCGGTGGCTACGGTGAAACACATGACCACGACGCTCCGTCGCGCCGACGCACGCCGTATCGCACTGGCCGCGCAGGGCTTCGCCCGGCCGCGGCCCGAGACGGTGGGCACCCGCCAGATCACGGGTGCGCTGCACCGCATGCGAATCCTGCAGATCGACTCCGTCAACGTGTTCTCGCGCTCGCACTACATGCCGCTCTTCGCGCGCCTGGGCGCGTATGAGACCGCCCTGCTCGACAAGCTCGCGTTCTCACGCCGGCCGAGATGGGTGGAATCCTGGGCACACGTGGCCTCCCTCGTCTCGACCGACGACTGGCCGCTGCTGCAGTTCCGTCGTGACGCTCTGCGCGACAAGTACGGCCGCGACGCCTGGGCTGAGGCCAACCAGCCCCTGCTGCAGTGGCTTCGCGACGAGCTCGCCGCGCGCGGGCCCCTGCGACCGGCCGAGATCGATCACGACGCTCGCAGCGGCTCCCGGGGGTCCTGGTGGGGCTGGGACGACGTCAAGAACGGTCTCGAGCGCCTCTGGCTCTTCGGAGAGGTCGCGATCGCCGGACGTCGAGGATTCGAACGGCGCTACGCTCTGGCATCCGACGTCCTCCCCGCGTCGGCGCTCGAGACGACCGTTCCGAGGCAGGAGGCCGTCAGAGAGCTCGTCCGACGCGCGGCGGTGGCGTACGGCGTGGCGACGGCGGCCGATCTCGCGGACTACTGGCGCATCCGCGATCGTCCCGCGGTCCTGGCGGCGGTGCGCGACCTCGTCGACGCGGGTGAGCTCATCCCGGCCCAGGTCGAGGGGTGGAAGGTGGCGGGGCGACCCGCGAGGGCGTGGCTGCATCGGGATGCCGCGCGCCCCCGCCGCGTCGACGCCACGGCGATCCTCACCCCGTTCGATCCGGTCGTCTGGTTCCGCGACCGCGCCGAGAGGCTGTTCGACTTCGACTACCGCATCGAGATCTACACGCCGGCACCGCAGCGGCGGTTCGGCTACTACTCGCTCCCCGTGATCGTCGGCGACGACGTCGTGGGACGCGTCGACCTGAAGGCCGACCGCTCATCGAGTGCGCTGCGCGTTCAGTCGGCGTGGTGGGAGCACGGAGCGCCTCCGGATGCCGCCGACCGCGTCGCCGCGGAACTGACCACCGCGGCGCAGTGGCAGGGCCTCGAGCGGGTCACCGTCGCGCGCTGGGGCGACGCGGCAGACGCCATCGCGGGCGCTTTGGGGGCCGAGCGCCACGAGCACCCCGACGGTCGATCCAACGCAAAGGTGCCCCCTCCGTGAGGGAGGGGGCACCTGCGGGTCAGAATTGGACGCGAGGGGGTTCGGCGATCGCCGCCCCGTCGACGACCTCGAAGAACTCCCGCTCGCTGAAACCGAGCTGGCGGGCGAAGAGGTTGTTCGGGAAGACCTTGATCTTCGTGTTCAACTCGCGGACTCCGCCGTTGTAGAAGCGCCGGGACGCCTGGATCTTGTCCTCGGTGTCGACGATCGAGTGCTGCAGCTGGAGAAAGTTCTGGCTCGCCTGCAGCTGCGGGTAGGCCTCGGCCACCGCGAACAGCGACTTCAGGGCCTGCTGCATGTGCCCCTCGGCGACACCGGCTGCGGCGGGGCTTTCGGCTGCGAGGGTCTCGGCACGGGCGCGCGTGACGTTCTCGAACACGGCCTTCTCGTGGGCGGCGTACCCCTTGACCGTCTCGATCAGGTTCGGCAGCAGGTCGGCCCGGCGCTTCAACTGGACGGTGATGTCACTCCAGGCCTCGTCGACGCGCACGTTGAGGGCGACGAGCGAATTGTAGGTGGCCCACAGGTAGATACCGGCGATCACCACGATGCCGACGATCACCAAGACCGGTACGAGCCACTCCCACATAAGTCCCCACACTCCGTTCGGAAGATTGCCCTTCAGTCTAACCGCGGGGCGGGGCGCGGCACCGAGGTGTGGCGGGGACTCCCAGGGGATGCGCATGCAGGCCCGGCGGCACGAGCGGACGAGACCTCGTCCGTGCAAGATGTGTACCCCCGGTGGGACTCGAACCCACACTGAAGCGATTTTAAGTCGCCTGCCTCTGCCATTGGGCTACGGGGGCCCGTCCCCACCGTACCGCGGGGCGGTTCTCGCGCAGCGTCATGCGGAGCTCGGCGACGACACACCGACGCGGGCCGAAGCGGCGCGGCGCGTCGGACCCCGAACCCGCAGGACGGTGCAGGGGGCCGCGACCGTGCGCCGCGGCATCCGGAAACGACGAGACCCCCGTACCCGGAAAGGGCACGGGGGTCTCGGATCGCGAAGATTACTTCGCGGAGACGGGCTCGGGCTTCTTCTCGGCCGCGGGGGCCTCGGCGGCCGGGGCCGCGGGGCGCGGACGGGCCGCGAACTCCTCGAAGGTGGCGCGCGGGTTCTGCACGGCCTCGAGGTTCACGGTCTCGCGACCGTGCAGGAAGTTCTGGACCCAGTCGCCGATCACGCGGAACTTGCGCTCCCACGTGGGCATGGCCAGGCCGTGGTAGCCGCGGTGCGCGAGCCAGGCGATGAAGCCGGTCAGCGCGATCTTGCCGGACTGGAAGGCACCGTTGTACAGGCCCAGGCCGGCGACGGCACCGAGGTTCTTGTGGAAGTACTGCTTCGGCTGTTCGCCGCGCAGGACCGCCACGATGTTCTTCGCCATGAGCTTGCCCTGGCGGACCGCGTGCTGCGCGTTGGGGACGCAGAAGCCTCCGACGCCACCACCCGAGAGGTCGGGAACGGCCGAGACGTCGCCTGCAGCCCACGCGCCCTCGACGAATTCTTCGTCGGTTCCGACGCGGAGGTCGGGACGGGTGCGGATGCGGCCGCGCTCTTCGACGGGCAGGTCGCTGCCACGCACGACCGTGGGGTTCGCCATGACACCGGCGGTCCAGATGATGAGGTCGCTGGGCAGCTGCTCACCCGTGGAGAGCTCGATGACGCCGTCGACGGCGCCCTTGACCTGCGTGTCGAGGTGGACGAAGGCGCCCTTCTTGGCGAGGTCCTTCAGCACCCACTCGCTCGTCTTCTGCGAGACCTCGGGCATGATGCGGCCCATCGCCTCGATCAGGTGGAAGTGCGTGTCGTCGAACGACAGCTGGGGGTAGGACTTCAGCAGCGACGACGCGTACGCGCGCAGCTCGGCGAAGACCTCGATACCGGCGAAGCCTCCGCCGACGACGACGACGGTCAGCAGGCGGTCGCGCTCGGGACCGGCCGGAAGCACCGATGCCTTGTCGAAGTTGGAGGTGAGGCGGTCGCGGATCGCGACGGCCTCTTCGATCGTCTTGAGACCGATCGCGTTGTCGGCGATGCCCGGGATCGGGAACGTGCGCGAGACGGCACCGGCGGTGACGACGATCTGGTCGTACTCGTGCTGCCACGTCTCGTCGCCGGCGATCGGGGTGATCGTCGCGGTCTTGGTCGCGTGGTTGATCCCCGTGACCTTGCCCGCGATGACCGTGGTGCGCTTGAGGTGACGGCGGAGGCCGACGACGACGTGACGCGGCTCGATCTCACCGGCCGCGACCTCGGGGAGGAAGGGCTGGTAGGTCATGTACGGCAGCGGGTCGACGATGGTGACCTCGGCCTCACCGCGGCCGAGCAGCTTCTCGAGCTTCCACGCGGTGTAGAAACCCGCGTAGCCTCCGCCGACAATGAGAATCCTGGGCACGGTGCTGGTCACGATGGGAGAGACTCCTGGTTTGTGGTGCGGCTCGGCTCGCGAGAATTGCGCGCCTTTCGAATTCGCCGGGCAGCAGCACTGACGCCGAGCGCAATCATTATAGCCGCGAGCGTGGCACCCGCGAGCGGCAGTGACCCGTACAGCACGGTATCGCGCGACGGCAGCAGAGGCGAACTCGCGGAGGGAGGCCCCTCGATCGGCGGCAGGGGCGGGATCTCCACGGGCGCCGAACTCGGCGTCGGACTCGGCTCGCTGTCGGCACGCCGGTAGACGCGGATCCAGTCCTCCAGACTGCCGAGCGGGTTCTCCGACACCGACGGGACGTCCGCCGAGACGGCCCGGGAGGCGTCCACGAGACCGTACCCGTAGAGGAGGTCGAGCCCCGGTGCCGTTCCCGGCGCGGGCTTGGCGGTCGAGATGAGACGGTTCAGGACGTTGTCGGCATCCATTCCGGGATGCGCCGCGCGGACGAGAGCAGCGATTCCGGCCACGATGGGGGCCGCGCCGCTCGTGCCGTTCCACTGGACGAGTGTGCCGTCGGCCGAGATGCCGAGAAGGCGCTCGCTGGGCGCCGAGATGCCGATCGTGATGCCCTGGGTCGAGGCGTCGCTGCTCGCACGTCCGGACGGATCCACCCCGCCCACCGCGAGAACGCCGGGGATCGTCGCGGGGGCGCCCACGCGGTCGGTGCCGCTCCCCCGATTGCCCGCCGCGACGACCACGACGACGTCGTGATCGAACGCGTACATGAACGCGTCGTCCCAGCTGGGGTCCCAGTCGAGGGTGTTCGTCGTCAACGACAGGTTGATGACGGTGGCGCCCTGATCGACGGCCCAGCGCATCGCCTTCGCGATCTGCTCGGTGAACGGAACCGAGGCCGACGCCCCGAAGCCGATCGAGATCGAGAGCAGATCGGCCTCGGGAGCGACGCCGATCATCCCGCGCCCGTTGCCGGTGCCACGCGAGGCGGCGAGAGAGGCGACCCAGCTGCCGTGGTTGGAGTCCACGGCCCCGACCGGCGTGCGGCCGTCGGAGGATCCCGCCCCCGACACGTCGGTGCCGCCCACGACGGCGCCGCTGAACTCGACCGGCCCGCGGCCGATGCCGGTGTCGATGATGGCGATCTTCTGCCCCGCTCCGCGCGTGGTGTTCCACGCATCACGGATGCCGTACTGATCGAGCCAGTACTCCCCCGCACGGACGCTGTCGGTCGGGTCCTCGGGCACGGGGGCGGTCGTCGCCCCGCTGAGCATCACCGCGAGAACGAGGGATGCCGCCGCGGCGACGGCGCGTCTCATCCGCCGGCTCCGGGGGTCTCGCAGACGCACCGCTCGGGCGACCAGGTCCCGCGGGCGAGAGCACGGTCGCCGATCGGATTCACGCCGGGCCCCGCGGCGAGGGCGTGGCCGGCCAGGGCGTGCAGGCACTTCACGCGCGTCGGCATTCCACCGGCCGAGATGCCGGCGATCTCGTCGGGCTCTCCGTAGGCCGCGCGGGCGCAGAGGTAGGCCTCGTGCGCGGCGAGATAGGCGGCGCGCAGGTCGTCGTCGTCGGCGAGCTCGTCCTGGAACTCCTTCATCACGTGCCCGGCCTCGAGCACCGACATCGCGGCGGTCGCCGCCGGGTGCGTCAGGTAGAAGAACGTAGGGAACGGGCTGCCGTCATCGAGACGCGGAGAGGTCGCCACCACGGTCGGATTGCCGCAGACGCAGCGCGCCGCGATGCCCACCACGCCGCGCGGGACGCGGCCGAGCTGCGCCTGCAGAACGGCGAGGTCGGCGTCGGAGGCGGGGGGAAGCGGCGTGGTAGTCATCGTTCCCAGGGTACCCGGCGGTGTCGCACGCCCGCCGAGGGCGGTCGGGGCCCGATCAGGGGGCGGGCGGTGCGTCGGGCGTCGGCGTCGGGTCTGGCACACCCACCGTCGGAACCGCCACCTGGGCGGATCCCGCCGAGGTCAAGGAGCGCATGAACTGCGACATCCAGTCGGTGCGGGTCTGGCTCACGTCGCCACTGACGTCGTCCTGCTCCTGGAGGGCGGCCGAGGCGGGGAGGTCGTCGTCGATGAGATAGACGACCTCTCCGGGCATCGTGTAGTACAGCCGCTCGCGGGCCTGGGTCGTGATGTACGCCGGATCGGACCATCGCTCGCGCTGCGACTGCAGGTCGGCGACCTCGGACTGGCTCAGGGCCACGGCGCTCTTGAGCGCCTGGATCTGCTGGCGCTGATCCATGTAGGTGCCGACGGTGGGGACGAGCACGAACGTCCCGAGAACCACCAGTCCGAGCATGATGACGACGAATCCGGAGACGCGGATGCCACCGAGCCAGCCCCGTACGTCGACGCGGCGTCGAGCGGCGTCGGGGCGTGCGGCGGAGGGGGCGGGCCGCTTCGACGTTGAGCCCTGTGCGCGGGCCTTCCCGGCCGAGCTCGCGGTCGGACTCTTCGCGGCACGCGAGGCAGGACCCTTCGGCTTGGCGCCTTTGCCCGAGGTACCCGGAGCACCCCCGGACACCGGCCCACGAGGAGGCAGTGTCGGTCGATCCACGGCATCCCCTCTCGTTCTCACCCGAGCGTTCCGGCGACGGGCGGAGCCGAGTCTACGTCGCCGACCCGTGCGGATCCGGGGACGCGCCGAGGACCGCCGAGGGTCTCCGCGAACACCCCGCGCCGGCTCCGGGAACACGAAAGGAGGGGGAGCCGCGCGGCTCCCCCTCCTCACGGCGTCAGACGCTCAGCCCTTGAAACGGGGGAACGCCGAGCGGCCCGCGAAGACCGCGGCGTCGCCGAGGTCCTCCTCGATGCGGAGCAGCTGGTTGTACTTCGCGACGCGCTCGCTGCGCGCGGGGGCACCGGTCTTGATCTGACCCGCGTTGACGGCGACGGCGAGGTCGGCGATCGTGGTGTCCTCGGTCTCGCCCGAGCGGTGCGACAGCATCGAGGTGTAGCCCGAGCGGGTCGCCAGCGAGATCGCGTCGAGCGTCTCCGACAGCGTGCCGATCTGGTTGACCTTCACGAGCAGCGAGTTGGCGACGCCGAGGTCGATGCCCTGCTGCAGGCGCTTGGGGTTGGTGACGAACAGGTCGTCGCCGACGAGCTGCACCTTGGAGCCGATGGCATCCGTCAGCTTCTTCCAGCCGTCCCAGTCGTCCTCGGCGAGGGCGTCCTCGATCGTGACGATCGGGAAGTTCGCGACGAGGTCGGCGAAGTAGTCGACGAGCGTGTCGACGCTCCACTCCTTGCCCTCGACAGTGTAGACGCCGTCCTTGTAGAACTCGGTGGCGGCGACGTCGAGGCCCACGGCGATGTCCTTGCCGGGGGTGAAGCCGGCCTTCTCGATCGCGCGGATGAGGAAGTCGAGGCCCTCGCGGTTGCTGGGCAGGTCGGGGGCGAAGCCGCCCTCGTCGCCGAGACCGGTGTTGTAGCCGGCCGACTTCAGCTCGCCTTTGAGGACGTGGTAGACCTCGGTGCCCCAGCGCAGCGACTCGCCGTAGGTGTCGGCGCCGATGGGGGCGAGGAAGAACTCCTGGAAGTCGATGCCGTTGTCGGCGTGCTCGCCGCCGTTGATGACGTTGAAGAGGGGAACGGGCAGCAGGTGCGCGTTCGGGCCGCCGAGGTAGCGGAACAGGGGCAGGTCGGCGCTGTCGGCGGCGGCCTTCGCGACGGCGAGCGAGACGCCCAGGATCGCGTTCGCGCCGGTGCGCGACTTGTTGTCGGTGCCATCGGTCTCGATGAGGATCTCGTCGATGATGCGCTGCTCGCTGGCCTCGACGCCCTCGATGGCGGGGCCGAGCTCGTCGACGACCGCGGCGACGGCCTTCAGCACGCCCTTGCCGCCGTAGCGGCTCTTGTCGCCGTCGCGCAGCTCGTAGGCCTCGAACGCGCCGGTGGACGCGCCGGAGGGGACGGCCGCCCGCTGGACGATTCCGTCGTCGAGGAGCACCTCCACCTCGACGGTCGGGTTACCGCGCGAATCCAGGATCTCGCGCGCGTTGACAGCCTCGATAAGTGCCACGAAGGACTCCTCGTTGGTTCTTGGGTGGAAGAGGGTGGAGCGTCGTCGGTCCGTCGTCGAGTCTAGTGACCCCGCCCGCCGACCGTGAGGTCGACCACGATCGCGAGGGCGACGCCGTCCCATCCCTTGCGATCGAGGGTCTGCAGGGCGGTGGCGTCGAAGCGGGGGTCGCTCCCCAGCATCAGGATGCCGCGGCGAGCACCCTGCACCTTCGCGTCGGCCGTGTCGGGCTCGGCGACCTCTCCCCCGCGGACCACGTTGTCGAGGACGACGACGGCGCCCGGGCGACCGAGGCGGGCGGCCCAGTCGAGGTAGACGGTGTTCGACTCCTTGTCGGCGTCGATGAAGACCAGGTCGAAAGGCTCATCGCCCTCCAGGGTGGGAAGGACATCGACGCCCCGCCCCTCCCGCACCTCGACGCGATCGGCCACGCCGGCGCGCTCGAGGTTCGCACGGGCGACCTCTGCGTTCGCGGGCTCGGCCTCGATCGTGACGACGCGTCCGTCCGCGCCGACGGCGCGCGCGAACCAGATGGTCGAGTATCCGCCGAGGGTGCCGATCTCCAGGACCCGCCGCGCGCCCGCGATGCGGGTGAGCAGGTGCAGGAACTTCGCGTTGACCGGGGCGACCTCGATCGGCGGGAGGCCGGCGTCGTGCTGCGTCTGCAGGACGGCATCCAGAACCGGGTCGTCACCGACCAGGGTGTCGGTCAGGAACGCGTCGACGTCGTCGTGAGTGGGCACCCTTCCACCCTGTCGGCGCGCGGGGCGCGGGTCAACGCTCGCCGCGCAGGTGCGCGCGCGTCATCTCGTCGTACTCCTCGTCGGAGAGGTCGTCGAAGCTCTTCGCCTCCACGCGGTCGCTGCGCATCCACCGGATCATCAGGATGACGAGGATCGGCACGTCGGCGAACTCCGCGATGAACCAGATCATGTCGCCGGCCAGGTGCTGGTCGTGCAGCATCGAGGGCCACCAGGAGACCGCCCGCGTGGCATCCGGGATCAGGTCGAGGACGTTGTCGTTCAGACGCATGAGCAAGCCCGGAACCGAGTCGATCAAGAGCTCGACGAAGGCGAGCAGGAACTCGATCGCGATGAAGGTTCCGGTGTGCACCGCACCCAGCGCCATCATCGGCAGCACCATCGCGAGACCGACAAGGGGGACGACGATCCCGAGCGAGGCCTCGACCACCGGATTCACGCGCAGGATGCCGGCCACGGGCGTGAGGAAGAGACAGAACACCGCCGCGATCACGACGGTCGCGACCATCGCGTTTCCGAAGATGCGCGTGAGGCGGGAGGCGAGGATCCGCTCTCGCACGGAGACGGGGACGAGATCGAGCGGACGGCCCGCGGCGATCCCGGCGGGGATGGCGAAGATCAGCAGCGCGATGCGGGTCGAGAACGCCCAGCGCAGCTCGGAGGAGTACACCCCGAGGAACCCCAGCTCGATGACCGCGTAGGGCAGCAGACCGAGGGCGAAGAAGCCGATCGTCCGGCGCAGGGGCCACGGCTCCCCGCGGCGCCGGACCCGGCGGACCCCGAGCAGGTAGGCGGCGGATGCGACGAGGAGCACGCCGAGCGTGATCGGGTCGGCGCGCCAGGTGCTGAGGAAGACATCGGTGGGAGGCGTGCCGGAAGAGTACGGCGGCGAGCTATGGGTTGGCCGAGGGACCCGGCGCGCGGGCGCGCGGGCGCGCGGGCGAAACTCCTGAGTTTCGGGGCTCGTACGCCGCGGAACCGCAGGATTTCGGGGGCGGTGCCGATGGATACGAGAGAAACTCAGGAGTTCGGCCCGGGCCGTGACGAGTACCGCTCCGGGGGCAGCGCGGCGAGCACTGCCGGCAGCAGGGCGTCGGCCGTGCGGCGGTAGCCGAGGGCGCTGGGGTGGAACCGGTCGATGCTGAACATCTCGTCGGGGTTCTCGGCGAACACCGGCCCCACCGCCCGCGCGAGACCCACCACGCGCGCACCCGCCCGGTGGGCGGCACGGGCCTGCGCCGCCGCGAGCTGCCGCGAGGAGCGGGATGCGAGGGTGCGCAACGGCTGCGGCACGGCCCGGAGGGTGCCGAGGTCGGGGCACGTGCCGACGACCACCGGCATCCCCCGAGCTCTCAGGATGCCGATGGCCTCCTCGAGCTGTGCGGCGGCCCGATTCGCGGGCACCCGGTGGGTGACGTCGTTCCCGCCCACCACGATGACGGCCACGTCGGCGCGATACCCCGGCGGGAGTTCCGCGAGCTGCGCGGTCAGCGCCGAGGTCTCCGACCCCACGACCGCGGCGGTGCGGAGCCGCACGGGACGGGCGGTGTCGCGCGCGATGCCCTTCGCGAGTCGCGCGCCCAGCGTGTCCCGCCGGTGGTCGGCGCCGAGCCCCGCGGCGATCGAGTCGCCCAGCAGCAGCAGCTCGACAGGCTCCCCCGGGTGCTTCTTGCGGCGCCACACACGGTCGGCGTCCAGAGCCTGCTCCCCGAGAGGTTTGCCGATCCGGCGCCGCGCGATCGCGGCCTGCCGGGAGATGAGCGTCCGCATCGCCACGGCGGTCGCGCCGAGCACCGCGACCGTGGAGGCGGCGGTCAGGGTCACCGGACGACGCGCGCGCATCCTCCGATGACACTCGCCCGCGATGAACGCCCGGTGGACGCGCCGTGACGGCGGGGAGACGCCGGGCTCCCGGCATCCTGAGCTGTCGTCGTGTCGGGCGTCAGCCGAGGGAGCGATACGCGCGGGAGCGCAGGGCGATCGCGACGATCAGCACGGCCACGGCGAGCACGATGTCGAGGGCGAGTCCCGCGAGGAGTTCGTCGCGTCCGGCGGCGCCGGTGAGGCTGACGAGTCCTCCGATGACGATCACGCCGAACGACAGGGCGAGCTGTTGCGCGGTGCTGAACATGCCGCCCGACAGTCCCGCGGCCTCGACCGGGACCTCGCGCACGACGAGCTGGGTCAGCGGCGAGAAGATGAGCGCCTGACCCGCGCCGAGCAGGACGAGCGCGGGCTGCAGCCACAAGCCCACCTCGCTGCCCCACGCCACCGCGAGGGTGCCGGCCATCCCGAGCAGCGCGACGATCTGCAGCGTCACGCCGAGGATCAACGTCGCGTCGCCGAGACGGCTCTGGATGCGAGCGACGGCCAGAGACATCCCGGCGAACACGACCGCGAAGGGCAGCAGCGCCATGCCCGCCTGCAGCGACGTCAGTCCCCCGGCCTCCACGGCTCGCGGGAAGACGTAGAGCAGGGCGGAGTACCCGGCGAAGAACAGCCCCGCGGCAAGCAGTCCGAGCTGCAGGGGGCGCAAGCGCAGGACGCTGGGGGGCAGCAGCGGGACGCGGCCGGAGCGCTCGATGGCATCCTGGTGCTTCCACATGCCCACCAGCGCGACGGCGGCCACCCCGAGCGCGACGGCAACGGGCCACGACCAGTTCCAGACCGGTCCGAAGGTGAGCGCGACGGAAGCGGCCAGGATGCCGAGCGCCAGCGCCGCGGTGCCGACGAGGTCGATCGCGACCACCTCGTGAGCGCGTGAACGCGGCGCGAGCGGAGCGAGGACGATCGTCGCGACCGCGATGAGCGCGACCACGACGAAGACGGCACGCCACCCCTCGACGGGGCCGAACGACAGCGCGGCGAGCGCTCCGCCGGACACCTGGCCGACCGCCGCGCCGATGCCGCCGCTCGCGCCGAAGGCGGCGATGGCGCGGGTGCGGGCGGATCCTCGCGAGGTCGCCTGGATGGTCGCGAGCACCTGCGGGGTGCACAGAGCGGCCCCGACACCTTGGACGACGCGCGCGGCGATCAGCGTCTCGATCGAGGGAGCGAGGGCGCACGCGATCGCGGAGACGAGGAAGAGCCCCATGCCGATCGTGTAGAGGCGGTGTCGGCCGTAGCGGTCTCCGAGGCGTCCACCGAGGATCAGCAGCACGGCGAAGGGGATGCCGTAGCCCGCGATGACCAGTTCGAGAGCCACGTCGCCGGCGCCGAAACGTTCGCGGAGCGTCGGGAGGATCACCGTCACCGCGTTGAAGGCGAACGTCCCGACTCCGGGGCCGAGGAGGAAACCGAGGTAACGCCAGGTGGGCATGCGCTCGGCGGGGTCGAGGTCGGGCAGGCCGGGGCGGATCGGCAGGGGGGCGCTGCCGGTG
>NZ_LDRT01000083.1 GCF_001476655.1 Microbacterium testaceum
GGGCAGGGGGTGTGGGACGGTTGCGCAGCGACGACAGGTCGACGGCACCGCGCATGACGGAACCGGGGGCGGGAGTGCTCACGGGGACACCTTCGCTTCGAGGAGACTGGATCGGTAACCGAGGAGGCGGATCGGGTCGTTCGACCCCTGGCTGGGGACGTAGAAGAAGATCTGATCCGAGTACGTCGTCGTGAACCCCTTCGCGGACTGGTCGACGCCGGTGAGCGCCTTGACCGCGGGGTTGTTGTCGAGCTTGATCACGGCGTCGGCGTTCGTCGGCTTGGCCGTATCGCTCTCGTAGACGTTGACCGCCACGATCGCACCGGTGTCGAGGGTCGCGAGCGCGATGGGGGCGGTGGGGCCGGCGGACGCGGTGAAGCTGATCTCGGCGGTGCCCTGACCGGTCTGGTTGAGCTCGTCCGTGCGCTTCTTCTTGTTGTCCTCGATCGCGGGCAGCAGAAGATCGTTGGCCGTGTCGAACTTCGCCCAGGATGTGCTGTTCTGCCCGTTGTTGATGAGATCGGCGTACGCGGCCGCGAGCTCATTCGGGGCCATGACCAGGAACGACGAGTCCGGCGGCACCTGCGTCGCTCCGACGTACGGGGCCGCGAGCTCGGGGAGGTTCGTGGATGCCTCGAGGTTGCCGACGTAGGACGCTCGGTACTCCGACCACGGATTGTCCTGCGTCATCATCATGATGGTCGTCGTGGGGGCGCTCGCGTCGTCCGACTCGACCACCGTCATGACCGTTCGCGGCCACGTGTTCGTGGTCTGCGGGAGGGTGATCTGCACCGGCTCCGCGGGGATGGCGGGGAGGGCGGGTCGATCGGGGATCGCCGCGCGCAGGGTGTAGTTCGTCTTCCGTTCGGCGAGGGCGGGGCCCGTCAGACGCGTCTCGGCGGTGGTGGCGTCCATCGCGGCATCCGCCTGCGCGACCGTCTGCGAGATGCGCGACACGATCCGCTGCGCCTGCGCCTCGGTCACGGCCGGGGGGAACTGTCCTTCCGGCACGATCACCGTCGTCGAGGGGCTGGGCGAGTCGGACGCCGCGAGCTGTGGCCACGCGTCGGCCGAGCAGCCCGCGAACAGCGCCGCGGAGACACCCAGAGCGGGGAGCGCGATGAGTGCGCGTCGACCGCGCCCGAGCGTCGGACGCCGGGAGGACTCGCTGATCACGCCCTTGTCGGGGGTGTCGGCGATCGCGATGGGCTCGGTGACGGGCAGCGGAAGCCCCTTGCGACGAGGCCGGCGCGACCGCCGGACATGACGGATGCCGAGGATGTAGAGCACCAGGCCGATGAGCAGCACGATCCCTCCGCCCACGATGAGCGGGCCCGCCCACGGGGTCGAGTTGTCGACGGGCCACGTCAGAGTGATCGACGAGGGAGCCGGCGCGGTTCCGTCCGAGGCGACCAGGACGCTCATGTCGGCGGGGAGCTGCAGCGTCTGCGTCAGGGCTCCGGGTTGCTCGAACTCGTCGAGCCAGAGGTCGGAGCCGACGGGAGACCGTCCGCCCGCGGCCTGCGCGCCGGTGCTGTCCGCAGCGCCGGTGGTGTCGGTTCCGCCGGTGGCGTCTCCCGCACTCGGTGCGGTCGGGCGGGGTGTCACCGTGGGCTGGACCACCGAGGTCTGCAGGCCGCCTTCGTCCCCGGTCGTCACCGCGGTGTACGCGGCATCCGCCAGCCAGGCACGCATGTCTTCGGTGCGGCCGTATGCCACGAAGACGTTCGAGCTGCCCTCGACGCGGAGGGTCTGCGCCCCCGGCAGCTTGCCGAGCACGGCACCGTCGATCATCGTGTACGCGGTCGATCGATCCGTCTGGATCGATTCCGATGCCTCCGCGGGACCTTGGAACACGGTGCGCTGGGCGATGCCCGCACCGATCATGACGGCGGCGATGATGAACGCCACCACGGCCCAGACGAATCTCACGCTATGCACCATCCCCAATCGGCGACGCGGGTGGTCGCCGAAGAATCGACGTTTCAGACTATCGGAGGACTCCTGAAAGTTCTCGGCGAGGAGCATGTGCGCCACGCGCCCGACGGCTCAGTATCCTTGCGGGACGGACGCGGCCACGGCCGCAGGAGGCGGGAGTCCCCGGCATGAAGATCCACAACCCCTTCCGGGTGGCGTTACTCGCGACACTCGGCGTCGGCGTCGGGCTCCTGCTCATCGGCAGTGTCGAGAATCTCTCGACGATCCTGCTGTATGTCGGCACCGCGCTGTTCCTGTCGCTCGGCCTCGACCCTGTCGTCTCTTTCCTCGAACGACGCGGTCTGCCCCGGTGGGCCGCGGTCCTCGCGACGATCCTCGGTGTGCTCGGGATCTTCGCCGGAATCATCTTCATGGTCGTCCCGATCATCGTGAGCCAGATCACGCAACTCGTCGCCCAGATCGAGCAGCTCTTCCGCCCCGGCCGGTGGAACGAGATCGTCCTCGGGGCGCAGGATTGGGCTTCCGCCAACTTCCCCTGGCTCCGCCTCGACGAGGTGTGGGCCGGCATCCAGCACTGGTTCTCGACGCTGGACGTGGGCTCCATCTCGACGATGATCGGGAACAGCCTGCTGTCGTTCGGAGGTGCCATCGCGGCCGGCCTCGGCGGAGCCTTCATCGTGCTCATCCTGACGATCTACTTCACGGCATCCACTCCCTCGCTGAAGTCGGCCGTCTACCAGCTGGTACCGGCGTCCAAGCGCGCGCGCTTCATCGAGCTCGCAGAGAAGATCACGGACTCGGTGGGCTACTACGTCATGGGCCAGGTGAGCCTGGGAGTGATCAACGGCATCCTGAGCGCGGTCTTCCTGAGCATCATCAAGGCTCCGTTCCCCGCGGTGCTGGCGGTCGTGGCCTTCTTCTTCTCGTTGATTCCGCTCGTCGGTACCCTGACCGGCTCCACGATCATCGTGCTGACCTGTCTGATTCCCGGGCTCGGATCGCCCACCACCGCGATCATCGCCCTGATCTACTACCTCATCTACATGCAGATCGAGGCGTACGTGATCTCTCCCCGCATCATGAACCGGGCGGTGTCCGTCCCGGGCGCTGTCGTCGTGATCTCGGCCCTGGCCGGAGGCGCGCTCCTCAATCTTCTGGGCGCGCTGATCGCGATCCCGGTGGCCGCGAGCATCCTGATCATCTACCGCGAGGTCATCATCCCGCGGCAGAACGAGCGCTGAGGCGGATCAGACGGCGTCGTCGTCCCACTCGGTCGCGAGCGGGAGGGCGTCGGGGTTCACCGCGGCCACGATCTCGGTCAGGACGCGCCGCGTCTGCGTCTCGCCGACCCACAGGTGCTTACCTCCCTCGACGCCGATCAGCGTGGCGTGCGGGATCGACGCGAATCGCTCCCGGGCCTCGGCCGGGCGGAGGTAGTCGTCGAACTCCGGCGCCAGGACGACGACCCTGCGGGAGTCACGGCCCCACGCGGCGACCTCTTCGGCGGTGGCGCGGTGAAGCGGTGGCGAGAGAAGGATGATGCCTTCGATGTCGTGATCGCGCCCATACTTCAGGGCCAGCTCCGTGCCGAACGACCATCCGACGAGCCAGGGACGCGGGAGACCGCGCTCGCGGACGAGGTCCATCGCCGCGGCGACGTCGAACACCTCGGCGGCTCCCCCGTCGAAGCTGCCCTCGCTCGTCCCGCGCGGCGAGGTCGTGCCGCGCGTGTTGAAGCGCAGCACCGCGAGATCGGCGAGGGCCGGTAGACGGCCCGCGGCCTTGCGCAGGATGTGCGAGTCCATGAACCCTCCTGCGGTCGGCAGCGGGTGCAACGTCACGAGGGTCGCGACCGGCTCGCGATCGGCCGGGAGCGCGAGTTCGCCGACGAGAGTCAGACCGTCGACCGTGTGCAGCTCGACGTCTTCACGTCGCGCCGGAAGCAGAACGGGTCCGCGGATCTCCATCACGCAATCCTCCAACAAGGGGTGTGCCAGTGTCGGCGCGCGGCCAGGTCGGCCGCGTCACCCAGGACGCCGTCCGCGCGCCACACGACCACGTGTGCCACGCCCGGCTCGACCACCCGGCTGCATCCCGGACAGCGGTACTCCTTCTGCGCCTGCGGGGCGGAGATCGGCTGGACGGTCCACTCGGTGCCGCGTTTGAACTCGGTGCGCTTCCATCCCGCGATCAGGCGGTCCAAGGACTCATCGCCGCGCCGGGGATCCGGGCGACGCTTGCGTGAGCGGGGCATGGATGCCACTCACCACCAGTGATTGCTGGTCCAGAAGGCGTAGGCGCCGGCCCAGCTGCCGTAGCGGCCTGTCGCGTAACCGGTCGCCCATCGCAGGTTGTCGACCGGGTCGTAGCCGTTGCCCGGGACCTTGCTGCACGGGAGCGCCTGAACGAGACCGCACGCCCCCGAGGACCGATTCGTGGCATTCGGGTTCCACCCGCTCTCGCGGCTGACGATGTAGTCGACGTAGCCCATGTCGGAATCGGCGATCCCGGCCGCGGCCATCCACTCGGCGGGAGCGCCGCCACCGGTGTAGAAGAGTGGTCCTCCCCCGCCCCCGTCCGAGGAACCCTGCTCGCGCGGCGAGGGGGTCGGCGTCGGTGTGGGCTTCGGCTTGAGGTAGACGTTGTAGCTCGCCCGATCGAGGGTAGGCGCCTCACGCTGGCCCGAGGTCGAGACCTCCTGCGTGTCGTTGCGCCCCTCGGCGAACAGCGTCACGGTCTTCGGTTCCTCCGCCTGCGCGCGCGGGATGATCGCCCCCATCGGCCCCACGTACGCCGCAGCGAACAACAGGGCGGCTCCTCCGGCGAACACGCCGACGACGCCGCGCCGACGCGACCAGCGCGGGGCACGGCGATGCGGGAGAGCGGGGGGAACGACGTCCCCCGAGCTCGCGCCGTGGCGCGATACGTGGCGGGACGACGCACGTGTGAGGTCGGATCCGGAAGTCACAGTTCCCCGATTCTACCGATCCGGCGCGATGGGCGCGACGAGTGCGGGATATGCATCAACCGATAGCGAGCATGACCTCGACGACGGCGTCCAGGACGGCGTCCACCTGCTGCTCGCGATAACCGCCTCGCTCCATTCGGAACGCGACCGCGCGCACCTGCTCCGCGGTGATCGGATCGCCCGACGCCAGATAGCGTGCGATGCGGTCGGCGGCGACATCCACCTCGTCCACGCGGTACCCGTAGCGCAGGAATCCGACGCGATCGAAGCGCTGCCCCCGGGGGCGTTGCAGACGGTCGAGAACGACCTGCGCGGTGTCGCGCGTCTCCGCCACCCAGGCGCGGGCCCCCAGCCGGGAGAGCGCGTGCTCACGTTCCCGCGCGGCGAACGCGTCCTCGACGCGACCGAGCGCCGCGTCGACCGGGGCGATCGCATAGCCCCCGCGCACCAGGGGGAAGGCCGTGGCACGGACCTCCGTGGAGCGGAGCGTCCCGTCCGCGTCGGATTCGAACGCTTCGCGAGCGCGGGCGAGAAAATGGTCCACGGCGCGCTTCTCGTAGCCCTTCGTCCGCCCGGGGGCGTCGGGGAACAGCGCGGTGGTCCGGCGGCCGTCGGTCGGCGTTTCAGTCATGACACTCCCAGCGGGGCGAGCAGATAGAACATGGCGAGAGCGGCGATGGCCGACGGCAGGATCGAGTCCAGACGGTCGAGGACTCCGCCGTGTCCGGGCAACCAGGAACTCATGTCCTTGATGCCCAGGTCGCGTTTGAGCATGGACTCGCCGAGATCGCCCACGGTGGCCGTGGCCAGCACCACGCCGCCGAAGATCAGCCCCGCCCACCACGGGACGTGGAGCATGAACGCGGCGAGGATGACTCCGGCCACCAGCGCGGCGACGCACGCGCCCGCGAAGCCCTCCCAGGTCTTCTTGGGGCTGATGCGCGGCGCCATCGGATGGCGCCCCCCGCGTCCGAAGGTGAGGCCGGACACGTAGGCGCCGGTGTCGGACACCACCGCGACGATCAGGAAGGCCAGAACCCACCACTCACCCCGGTTCTCCGACAGCAGGATCGTCGCGAAGCTGCCGAGGAAGGGCAGGTAGAGCTGAAGGAACCCCGCGACGAGGACGTCGCCCAGGACGTCTGACCGTGTCCTGCCGTCCCGCGCGAACATCTGCGCGACCAGCCGCCAGACGATCACGACGACGACCGACGCGATCGCGGCGACCCAGTGCACCCACAGGCCTGCGAAGAAGCCGCTGAGAAGCAGGAGCAGCCCCAGGCCGAGTTGCGGGACGATATCGACCCGTCGTCCCGCGGCCTGCAGCGCGCGCGAGAACTCGAAGATGGCGAGCCCGACTGCCGCTGCGGCGAACAGGACGAAGAGCCATTTGAAGAAGATGAGCGAGGCGATGACGACCGCGCCGATGGACACACCGATCAGCGTGGCGAGGATCAGGTCGCGACCGGTGCGCTGCTTGATCCGCTCGTTGGCCTGGTCGAACTCCGCCCGGGCTTGAGCGATGTGCTGCTCGGCGTCGGTTCGCATTGCGCGCAACTGCGACTCGATCGCCGTCACACCTTCACCGGTCGCCGGCGACCGCCGGGACCCGTCGACGCGACGACGACCAGCCGCACCGCTGTGCGGCTCGGCCTCGTCGCGTGCGGAGTCATCGGTCATGGACGTCAGACCTCGAGAAGCTCGGCCTCTTTGCGCTTGAGGGCCTCGTCGATCTGGTCGACGTGCGCGCGCGTCACGCCGTCGAGCTCCTTCTCGGCGCGGACGAGCTCGTCCTCGCCGACGTCGCTCTTGAGCGCGTCGAGGTCGTCCTTGGCCTTGCGGCGGAGGTTGCGGATCTGGACCTTCGCGTCTTCACCCTTGCCGCGCACGAGCTTGACGTACTCTTTGCGTCGCTCTTCGGTGAGCTCGGGCATCGTGATGCGCACGATGTTGCCGTCGTTCGTGGGGTTGACGCCGAGGTTCGGCATGTCGCGGATCGCCTGCTCGATCGCCTTCAGCGCCGACTTGTCGTACGGGTTGACCACGAGGGTCCGCGCCTCGGGGTTGTTGAGCGAGGCGAGCTGCGCCAGCGGTGTCGGCGAGCCGTAGTAGTCGACCAGGACCTTCTGGAACATCTGGGGGTTCGCGCGCCCGGTGCGGACGGTAGCGAAGTCCTCCTTAGCGGCCTCCACGGCGCGATCCATGCGCGTTCCGGCATCGGCGAGGACATCGGCGATCACGGTGACTCCATTCGTTGGGACTGACATCTCAGTCTAGTCGCGCGTGGACCCGGTGCCCCGGGCCCACGCGCCGGGTCACGCCGTGACGAGCGTGCCCATCGTGTCGCCGAGGAGAGCGCGGGTGACGTTCCCCTGGGGCTCCATCCCGAACACGCGCATGTCGATGCCGTTGTCCATGCAGAGGCTGAAGGCGGTCGAATCCACGACCTTGAGCCCCTTCTGGAGGGCGTCGTTGTACGTGAGGTGGTCCAGCTTCGTGGCGTTCGGGTCGACGCGCGGGTCGGCCGTGTAGACACCGTCGACGCCGTTCTTCGCGACCAGCACCTCGACGGCGCCGATCTCGAGGGCGCGCTGGGCGGCCACGGTGTCCGTCGAGAAGTACGGCAGTCCCGCACCGGCGCCGAAGATCACGACGCGCCCCTTCTCGAGGTGACGCACGGCACGGCGCGGGATGTACGGCTCCGCCACCTGCGTCATCGAGATCGCGGACTGGACGCGCGTCGCGGCCCCCGCCTGCTCGAGGAAGTCCTGGAGGGCAAGCGCATTCATCACGGTGCCGAGCATTCCCATGTAGTCGGCACGACCGCGGTCCATGCCCCGCTGACTCAGCTCCGCGCCGCGGAAGAAGTTGCCCCCGCCCACGACGACGGCGATCTCGACACGGTCGACCGCCTCCGCGATCTCTCGTGCGATCTGGCTGACGACGTCGGGATTGACTCCCAGCTGCCCCCCGCCGAACGCCTCACCCGACAGCTTCAGGAGCACCCGGCGGCGCTTGCTCGCTTCATCGATCACGTGTCATGTCCTCTCGTTCTGTCCAAACTATCTGCCCCGCCGCGCAGTCGAAACGTCGCGCGCGCAGGAAAAAGGCCCGGGATGCACTGGCATCCCGGGCCTTTCACGACTGCTTACGCGCCGACCTTGAAGCGGGCGAAGTCGGTCAGGGTGAGACCGGCGTCGGACGCGACCTTGGCGACGGACAGCTTGTTGTCCTTCGCGTAGTCCTGGTCCAGCAGAGCGACCTGCTTGAAGAACGCGTTGACGCGGCCCTCGACGATCTTGGGCAGGGCCGCCTCGGGCTTGCCCTCGTTGCGGGAGATCTCGGTGACGATCTCGCGCTCCTTCTCGACGTCGGCCTCGGGCACGGCGTCGCGGGTGAGGTACGAGGGGTTCGCGAACGAGATGTGCTGCGCGATCGAGCGAGCGGTCTCGGCGTCGTCACCGGTGTAAGCGAGCACCACGCCGACCTGCGGGGGCAGGTCCTTGCTGGTCTTGTGAAGGTAGACCTCGAATTTGTCGCCCGAGATCGTGCGCACGCGGCGGAGTTCGACCTTCTCGCCGATGATCGCGGCCTCGTCGGAGATGAGCTGCTCGACGGTTTTGCCGTCGGCGTCAGCGGCCAGGGCGGCCTCGACCGAGTCGGCGCCCGCGGCGGCGGCCGCGTCGGCGACCTTGTCGGCCAGGGCGATGAAGCGCTCGTTCTTGGCGACGAAGTCGGTCTCGCAGGCGAGCTCGAGCAGCGTCACGGAACCGGCGTTCTCGCGGGCGACGACCAGGCCCTCGCTGGTGGAGCGGTCGGCGCGCTTGGCGTTGCCCTTGGCACCCTTGAGGCGCAGGATCTCGACGGCCTTCTCGACGTCGCCGTCAGCCTCTTCGAGAGCCTTCTTGGTGTCGACCATGCCGGTGCCGAGCTGCTCGCGCAGCGCCTTGATGTCGGCGATCGTGAAGTTTGCCATGGTGTGGCGTCTCCTTGTCGTGTGCGTTCTTGATAAAAGCTCGGCGGGGCCGTGGCACCGTACCTCGCGGAGAGATACGGTCACGACCCCGCCGGATCGTAGCCTGTGCGGGTGACACGCCCCCCACCAGGAGGTGACGCGTGTCGCGCGGATTACTTGCTGTCGGCAGCCTCGGCGTCGGCGACCTCGGCGGCGGACTCGTCCGACTCGGCGGCGACGGTCTCGTCGTGCGCCTCGGCACCGGCCTCGTCGGCAGCCGACTCGGTCGCGGCCTCCGTGACCTCGGCGTTGGTCTCAGCCGGCGTCTCGAGCAGCTCGCGCTCCCACTCGGCGAGGGGCTCGGCGGCCTCGTCCTCACCGGCGGGCTGGTGACGCTGGATCAGACCCTCGGCGGCAGCGTCGGCGATGATGCGCGTGAGCAGGCTCACGGAGCGGATCGCGTCGTCGTTGCCGGGGATCGGGTACTGGAACTCGTCGGGGTCGGCGTTCGTGTCGAGGATGCCGATGACGGGGATGCCGAGCTTCTTGGCCTCGTCGACCGCGAGGTGCTCGCGCTTGGCGTCGACGACCCAGATGGCCGACGGCGTCTTCTGCAGGTTGCGGATACCACCGAGCGACTTGTGCAGCTTGTCGAGCTCGCGCTTCTTGAGCAGGAGCTCCTTCTTGGTGAAGCCGCTCTCGGCCGGGTTCTCGTAGTCGAGCTCCTCGAGCTCCTTCATGCGGGCGAGGCGCTTCGACACCGTCTGGAAGTTGGTGAGGAGGCCACCGAGCCAGCGCTGGTTGACGTAGGGCTGGCCCACGCGGGTCGCCTGCTCGGCGAGGACTTCCTGCGCCTGCTTCTTGGTGCCGACGAAGAGGATGGTGCCGCCGTGCGCGACGGTCTCCTTGACGAACTCGTACGCCTTGTCGATGTAGCCCAGCGACTGCTGCAGATCGATGATGTGGATGCCGGAGCGCTCGGTGAGGATGAAGCGCTTGACCTTCGGGTTCCACCGGCGGGTCTGGTGTCCGAAGTGAACGCCGCTGTCGAGCAGCTGGCGGATGGTGACGACGGCCATGGTCGTACTCCTGTTTCTGGGCGCTCGCGCGCCATGGTTGTGGTTGATCGCGCCGGACGATTCGTCCGGCGAGCCTGGTGCCCGGCGCACACCCGCCACCCACCGAAGTGGAGGACCATGGGGTGTGGATGCCACGCGATGCGCTGTCCCTCGGGACGGCGCGCTGCGCTCTGGGCACGCGGAGTCATCTCGAGTACACGAGATGCGTCCTTCAGTGTACAGGACGGCGGTCCGCGGATGCTCGCCGCGACAGCTCCTCCCCCGCGGCGTGTCTCCCCTCGCTGTCCCCCGCGCGGCCGATGCGGACGTCTCGCGGTCCGAGCCAGCGCGACGATGGCCCGATGAGATGCCTCATTCCTCGGACGATCGCCTTCTTGGTGGCTGCGCTGCTGGCCGTATCCTCCGGTGCGGCGGTGGCCCTCCCCGGCGACGACCTCTCCTCGCGCGGGTGGATCTGGCCCGTCGACGAGGTCCGACTCGTGCGTCGGTTCGAGGCACCGGCCCACGCCTACGGGCCCGGTCATCGCGGTCTCGATCTGGCTTCCACGGCCGTTGTTCGAGCGCCGGCCGCGGGACATATCGCGTTCGCCGGGATGGTGGCGGGCCGCTCCGTCCTCACGATCGACCACGGGGACGGCCTCGTGACGACGCTGGAACCCGTGCAGACGGACCTGACGGTGGGAGCGGCCGTGTCCCGCGGATCGCCCGTGGGCGTCGTCGCGCCGGAGGGACACTCGCGGCCGGGAACGGTGCACTTCGGTGTGCGCTGGGGCGGGGAGTACATCAACCCCCTGCGCTTGCTGGGCGGGGTGCCGCGCGCGGTTCTGCTCCCCTGCTGCTGAAACGCTCCGGGGCGTTGTCAGTCGACCTGGTTGTCGCGCCCCTCGATCGTGCGGTCCCCGATGCCGCCGCCGGCTCGGACGGTGTTGTTCTGTCCGCGGATGGCGACGGACGCGATCGTTCCCGCGACGGTGATCTGGGTGCGATCCCCACTGAGATCGACACTTCCGATCGATCCTGCCGAGGACAGCACGCCGTCGTTGCCCTGGACGGAGAGTGTCGTGATCTCGGCGGCATCCACGCGAACACGATCGCCGGCGATCGCCAGCGTTCCGATCTGCGCCGTCGTCGCGTCGACCGTCAGCGCGCTCCCGGAGATCGACACCTGTGCGCACGAGCCCGTCAACCGCACGGTCTGTTCGCTGCCTGAGATCGACTTCGACTCGCCGTCGGCGCAGGTCAGGGCATCGCCGTCCGTTCTCTCGGCATCCGCGGGCTCCGAAGCCGATGGGACCGACGACGGCGTGGCGGGTACGACCGAGGCGGAGGGAACGACCGCCGTGGGGGCCGCGCTCGCTCCCGACATCGCCGGAGGGAGCCGCGTCACCGTCGGCTGCGGCGAGAGAGAGCACGCGGCGAGGGCGACGGCGAGAAGCCCCGCTCCGACGAGCGCGCTCCCGCAACGACCATGGCGATTCACCTCTCCCACGGTAGAGCGGAGAGACCACGGACGCCATACCCGAGAGGCGAGGAGCGACAGTCCGTCGGCGGGTGACCGAGGGGCGTGGAGCGTGGGTTGCGGGGGTGGTGGCCCACGAACGGAGTGCGTTCCCACGCCCGGTGGACGCGCGAAGGTCGACCGGGCCTTCTGCGGCCGGCGCCGGGGCACGAAAGGGCGGGTCAGCCTCCCGAAAGAGGGAGAGCGAGGTGCGTCACGCGCGCGGGTGCGCCAACCGGTACGCCTCGCGCAAACGTTCCCCGGAGACGTGTGTGTAGATCTGCGTCGTACCGAGGCTCGCGTGGCCCAGGATCTCCTGCACCGTTCGCAGGTCCGCGCCCCCGTCCAACAGGTGGGTCGCGGCGGAGTGCCGCAGGGCGTGCGGACCCAGGGTCTCGGCGCCGACGACCGGCGCGACCACGCGCGACACGAGGGCGTGAACAGCGCGCGGCCCCAGGCGTGCCCCTCGGGCGCCGAGGAACACCGCGTGTCCCGCCGCGCCGTCGGCGCGGGCGTTCAGGACGGGTCTCGCGCGCACGATGTAGGAGTCGAGAGCGCGCCCGGCCGGTACGCCGTAGGGAACGACGCGTTCTTTGTCGCCCTTTCCGCGGACGCGGAGAGTGCGGTTGTCGTGGTCGATGTCGTCGAGGTCGAGGCCGCACAGTTCCGATACCCGGGTTCCCGATCCGTACAGCACCTCGAGAATCGCGTGATCCCGCACGGCGATGGCGTCCCCGGATCCAGCCTGCTCCGCCGCGGCGTCGAGCACCTCGTCCAGCGCCGAGGCGGTCGCCACGACAGGGAGTGTGCGTCCGCGTTTCGGCGCGGTGAGACGCGCGGACGGGTCGGTCTCGATCAGGCTCTCCTCCCGCGCCCACGAGAAGAAGGCCCGCACCGCGGAGGTACGACGAGCGGCGGTGGCTTTGGACAACCCCGCGGACGTCGCCTCCCATTGCCATTGCCGAAGGGCTTCGATGTCGAGGTCCTCGAGCGGACCGTCACCTCTCGAGCGCGCCAGCTCCGCCAGGTCGGACCGGTAGGCGCGCACCGTCGCGGGTGAGAGCCGACGCACCACGGCGAGGTGCGTCAAGAACTTCTCGGTGGCCACGGAGATACGCATGCGCCCAGCCTGCCTCGGCCTGCCCTCGGACGACGGAGGGCGCGCACAGCACCGTCGTGTTCTCATCCCGCAGCAGCCCGCCACCGTCCTTCGTCGTCCCTCACCGCCCTTCCCTCGAGTGCCGCCAACCCGAGATGGGTCTGTACGTGCGCGATCGAGAGTCCGCTTCGACGGGCGATCTCGTCCGCGCCTCGGGCGACCCGGGTCGACAGGGAGTCGATCACACGGGTCGTGTCATCGGTCCGGCCCTCATCGAGGGAAGGGACGGCATCGGCCTCGGGACCGGGTGCGCAGCCGAGCATCTCGAGAACGTCCTTCGCCGACGTCACGCACACTCCCCCGTACTCGCGCAGGATGCGATGGCAGCCCGCCGAGGCGGCAGATGTGATCGGGCCGGGGACGGCGCCCAGCTCGCGACCGAGCGTTGCCGCGTGCGCGGCGGTGTTCAACGATCCGCTGCGCCATCCCGCTTCCACGACCACCACCGCGTCCGCCATCGCGGCGATGAGCCTGTTGCGCGAGAGGAATCGCCACTTCGTGGGGCGGGTCCCGCAGGGCGTCTCGCTCCACACGGCCCCAGTGGAGGCGATCCTGCCGAGGAGGCCCTCATGCCCCCGAGGGTACGGCCGATCCACTCCGCCCGCGAGGAAGGCCACGGTCCGCGCGCCGGTGGACAGAGCGGCTCGGTGTGCCGCACCGTCGATCCCGTAGGCCGCGCCCGACACGATCGTGACGCCGGAGGCGCCGAGATCTGCGGAGAGGTCCGCCGTCACACCCTCACCGTATGCCGTCGCCGCCCGCGCTCCCACGATCGCCACAGCCGGAGCGTTCTGATCCTCGGCGCGACCGCGAACCCACAGCGCCACCGGGGCGTGCACGCCCAGATCGTCCACCCGGGACGGCCACGCCGGATCACCGGGGACGACGAGGCGCGCCCCGACCCGTCGCGCGCCGTCGAGAGCACCCCGGACGGCGTCGGGTCGCAGTCGCGGCGCCCACCGCGCCCGAGCCGCTGCCCACTCGTCTTCCGTGGGCGTCGCCGCGACACGCAGGGCCTCGAGAGGACCGACGGCCGAGATCAGCGCGCCCGCCGCCCCGTCGCCCGGCTCGGCGATGACGTTCCACACGACGCGAGCGTAGGTCTGCTGCTCCGTGCCGAGGACGACGCCCTCGATTCCGCGGAGCGCGACGAGCGCAGCGTCCGCCGACAGGTCAGGGAGGGTCATGCGCTCGTCGCCCGCCGCAGGTACAACGCGCGCCCGATGTCGTCGACCGTGATGCCGTCATGGCCGGCGATGTCGGCTACCGTCCAGGCCACGCGCAGCAATCGGTCGTACCCGCGCAACGTGAGCGCTCCGCGACGCAGTGCGGTGTCCAGGGGGCGGAGGACCTCGACCGTCGGAGCGGCCGGTCCCCGCAACCACGTCCCGGGGACGTCGGCGTTGCGCGACCACGGGGTGTCCTCCCAACGCCGAGCCGCCCGCTCACGGGCGTTCCGGACGACAGCGCGCGCCTCCTGCGTGGTGAGGCGCGACGTCTGGTCGTCACGTCGCGCGGCGGACACCCGCTGGAGCCGCAGGTCGATGTCGATTCGATCGAGGAGCGGTCCGGACAGTCGACGGGTGTAGCGCCGGATGGCCTGCGGAGCGCAGTCGCAGGATCCACCCGGGACGCCGTACTGCCCGCACGGACAGGGGTTCGTCGCGACCACGAGTTGAAACCGGGCCGGGTAGGTCGCCGCGACCCCGGAACGGTGCAGGTGGATCACTCCGCTCTCGAGGGGCTGGCGGAGGGCATCGAGCACGGAGGCCGGGAACTCCCCTCCCTCATCCAGGAAGAGCACGCCCTCGCTCGCGCGGGCGATCGCACCGGGACGCACCACCCCCGATCCCCCACCGATCAGCGCGGCCGCGCTCGCCCCGTGGTGAGGGCTCTCGAACGGCGGGGTCCGAGAGAGGTGCACCACCGTCTCTCCCGAGAGCGAGCGCACGGATGCCACCGACAGGGCAGCCTCGTCGTCCAGGTCGGGAAGGATGCCGGGGAGCCGCCGAGCCAACATCGTCTTGCCCGCGCCGGGCGGACCGCTCATCAGCAGGTGGTGACCCCCGGCCGCCGCGACCACGAGCGCATCGACCGCGTCGCCCTGTCCGATGACGTCGGCGAGCTCGAGCGGATCCTCGTCGGCCGGGGGCGGAGCCGTGGCGCGGACAGGCTCGAGCTCGACCGCGTCGCAGGTCCCTCCGTGCCACCGCACGACCTCCGCGAGACAGCCCGCGGCACACACCTCGATGCCGTCGACGAGCCGCGCCTCGCCCGCGTTCGCCGCGGGAACCACCACTCGGCGGTGACCGGCGCGCTGCGCCGCGACGACAGCGGGAAGCACTCCCGGGACCGGACGAAGCCTTCCGTCGAGTCCGAGCTCACCGATGTGCACGGTGGTGGCGACGCGAGCCGCGTCCATCGCCCCCGTCGTCGCGAGGGCCGCCACCGCGATCGCGACGTCGAACCCCGAGCCCCGCTTCGGGAGGCTCGCCGGAGAGAGGTTGACGGTGATCCGACGCTTCGGAAGCGCGAGCCCGCGGTTCGCACAGGCGTTGCGTACACGCCGACCCGCCTCGCCGAGCGCTTTGTCGGGCAGGCCGATGATCGAGAACTCCGGTGTCTGCTGCGAGAGGTCGGCCTCGACATCCACGAGGTCGCCGCGGAGGCCCGACAGCGCCACCGCCCAGGTGCGCGCGATGGTCACAGTGCGTCCTCCAGGTGCTCGAGCCGTCCCGTCGCGGGGTCGGATCCGGTGACCGCGATCGCGTCGATTCGAAGTCGACGTCCCCGCGCCTCATGGGGGTGTTCTGCGATCCAGGCCATCGCCAGCCGCCACAGCCGCGCTGCCTTGCGCTCATCGATGGCGTCGAACGGGTGACCGAAGGCCTCGCTCGAACGGGTCTTGACCTCTATCACCACGAGCGCACCGTGGTGATCCGCGACGATGTCGATTTCGCCCTGCGGACACCGCCAGTTGCGGTCGAGGATGCGGTAGCCGCTGTTGCGGAGATGCGCGACGGCGCGGCTCTCGCCGGCTCGCCCGAGTTCGTCTTTCGCTGCCATGACCGAGAGCGTGACAGCAGGGCAGCACGTTCCGACGTGGCGGAGAAGCCTTCAGTGGACACACCCGCGAATCGCGGTGTCGGGGAGAAGCCTCACCCTCACGCGGCCGGGCGACTCTCAGTTGTCGAGAGAGAGCTCTTCCGGCAGCTGGAAGTCACGCCGCGAGAGCTCTTCCACGTTCACGTCCTTGAACGTGAGGACGCGCACGGACTTCACGAAGCGGTCGGCGCGATAGATGTCCCACACCCAGACGTCCGACATCGAGATCTCGAAGTAGAAGTCGTGCTCGGTGTCGCGGCGGACGACGTTCACGTCGTTGGCCAGATAGAACCGGCGTTCGGTCTCGATCACGTACTGGAACTGCTGCACGACATCGCGATACTCGCGGTACAGGGCCAGTTCGAGTTCGCGGTCGTAGTCCTCGAAGACGTCGTCATCCATGGTCTCTCCATCCTAGGCGCGCGAGGTCGATCCGGTCGCACGGTGCCGTCGCCCCGGGCGCGTCCTCGTCGTCCGCGACGGACTCAGAAGAGTGTCGGCGCCGCGGCGATCGCCCAGGAGTGCCGATGATGCTTGCTCATCCCGTGCACGGAGATGGCCTCCCGGTGATCGAGGCTCGCGTACCCCTTGTTGCGCGCCCAGCCATACGCCGGCAGATCGTCGTGCAGGTACGTCATGACGGTGTCGCGCGCGACCTTGGCGATGACGGATGCCGCGGCGGCACTCGCGCAGTCACGATCGGCCTTCACGATGGGCTGCACCCGCAACCCCGACTCCCCCGCCGGAGTGATGTAGTCGTGGTTGCCGTCGAGGATGACCACCGCGTCGTCCGTCACCACGCCGTGAGCGCGCAGGTCGGCGATCGCGCGAACGGCGGCGAGCCCGAGCGCCCGGATGATCCCGATCTCATCGACCTCTTCCGAGCTCGCCCACCCGACGGCGCTGTGCTGGACGAATGCCGCAGCCCGGGCGGCCACCTCGGGACGTCGCGCCTCGGGGACGAGCTTGGAGTCGCGGAGTCCGACGGGCACACGCTTGCGCGAGCGCGAAAAATCGATCACCGCGGCACCCACCGCCACGGGCCCGGCCAGGGCCCCGCGCCCCACCTCGTCGCACGCGATGACCAGCGCGTGCTCCTTCAACAGGCGGCGCTCGAGGGTCAGCGTCGGCTCGATCACGGCGTGGCCTCGGGCGCGGGCACCCCCGCGAACACGTTGTGGTGGAAGTCGATGAGTCCGAAGCGCGAGAAGGGCCAGGTGATGAGGAAAGCACGCCCGACGACGTTGTCGATCGGCACGAAACCGTGTCCGGGCTGATCCTGATTGAAGCGGGAGTCCTTGGAGCTGTTCCGATTGTCGCCGAGCACCCAGAGCGAGCCCTGAGGGACGGTGATGTCGTACGGGACGGGATTGGGCGCCGTCGCTCCGGGGAACAGCTTCACGTACGGCTCGTCGAGGGGCACGCCGTTGACGGAGGTCTGCCCGAGCGCGTTGCAGCACACGACGTGGTCGCCCGGAGTCCCGATCACGCGCTTGATGAGGTGGTCGTCGCTGTCGGGGGCCGAGAGGCCGAACAGCGACAGCACCCAGTCGGCGCCCTCCACGAGGGGCGGACGCGCAGGCTGGGGCGCATGGTCGAGCCAACCGCCCGGATCACGGAAGACGACGACGTCGCCGCGGGAATACTGCCCGAAGCGGGGCGTGAGCTCATCGACGAGGATGCGGTCCTGTTCGATCAGCGTGTTGTTCATCGACGCGGAGGGAATGTAAAACGACCGGACGACGAACGTTTTGACCAGGAACGAGACCGCCAACGCGATAAGGATGATGACGACGATGTCGCGGAAGAACGCGCCCCATCCCCGTCGCCGACGGTTCGAGGGGACGGATGCCACGGCATCCGGGGTCGACGCGGTCTGGTCGCTCATCACAAAGATCCTTCACCGGGCTCGCCGCACACCGGAGAACCGCACGAACAAGGGTCGCACATCGACGGCGCACCGCCGGACGGCGGCGCTCTGAAAACGCCGAACGCCCCGCGGCAGAGCCCCGGGGCGTTCGAGAGAGACGACTCAGCGGTCGCGCTTCTCCTTGATCTTCGCCTTCTTGCCACGGAGGTTCCGCAGGTAGTACAGCTTGGCGCGACGCACGTCACCGCGGGTGACGACCTCGATGTGGTCGATCACGGGGCTGTGGACCGGGAAGGTGCGCTCGACGCCGACCTGGAAGCTGACCTTGCGGACGCAGAAGGTCTCGCGCACACCGTCGCCCGAGCGGCCGATGACGACGCCCTGGAACACCTGGATACGCGAGCGGTTGCCTTCGGTGATGTTGACGTGCACCTTGACGGTGTCACCGGGGCCGAAGGCGGGGATGTCGGAGCGGAGCGAGGCCGCGTCGACGGAGTCGAGGATCTGCATGATCGTCACTTCCTGCGACCGCCACAGGTCGATCGCACGATAAAAGGGGAAAAGGTGAGGCGTGCCCGAGGCTGCGGATGCAGCCGGACTCCCCTGAGGCAGAGCCGGTCAGGGCACAAACGCCTATTCTGCCACGGCGCGGGACACGCGCCAAACCGGCTCAGTCGCGCGGCGCGCTCTCCGACACCACGATCACGTCGCCGGTGGTGCGGGGACGCGGAGGTTCCGCGGTGGGCGGGATGTAGGCCGTGCCGTCGTGGGTGTGCATCACGGTCATCGACCCGCGCGCCTCGTTCCACAGCTGTGACAGCGACGACCAGAACAGCACGAGCGCGCCCGCGACGCTGAGAACCAGCAGGGGGAAGAAGGCGCGGGAATCGTAGAACCCCAGCGCGACGATGACGACGTGCCAGACGCCGAGTCCGACGACGTCTCGCCACGCGACGGCACGATGGAGACGAACGGCGCTCCGCGCACGGACCAGCAGCGTCAGCAGGATCTGCGACACGAAGACGGTGGGAGCCGCGATCAGGAGCCACAGCAGGGCCCACGCGCTGCCGCCGGCGAACACGATCCACCCGACGAACAGCCACAGCGGCAGGACGAAGGCCGCGGGGAACAGCCAGCGGAGGAAGACTCGGCGAAGCACCATGGGCCGAGGCTACGCACCGTCACTGTGCACCGCCTATGAGTGCCACAGGGCGTGGTCGAACGGTACGAGCAGACCGGGGACGCGGATCGGAGAGAATGGAGGGAACGAAAGGGAACCACCGATGATCGAACTGCGCACTCCTGCCGAGATCGAGGCGATGCGGCCGGCCGGCCGATTCGTCGCCGAGGTGCTGGCCACCCTGCGCGACGAGACAAAGGTGGGAACCAATCTCCTCCACCTCGACCGTCGCGCCCATGACATGATCCGCGCGGCCGGGGCGGAGTCCTGCTACATCGACTACCACCCGTCCTTCGGCGCCAGCCCGTTCGGGAAGGTCCTCTGCACCTCGATCAACGACGCGGTCCTGCACGGCCTGCCCCACGACTACACGCTGCGCGACGGCGACCTCGTGTCGCTCGACTTCGCGGCATCCGTCGACGGGTGGGTCGCCGACTCGGCGGTGTCGTTCGTCGTCGGCACGCCGCGTGACGAGGACCTCGCGCTCATCGACACGACCGAGCGTGCCCTCGCCGCCGCGATCGACGCCGCGACCGTCGGCCACAAGATCGGCGACATCTCGGCGGCGATCGCCGCCATCGCCCACGCCGAGGGCCTGAGCATCAACACCGATTTCGGCGGTCACGGCGTCGGCCGCACCATGCACGGCGACCCGCACGTCGCGAACGACGGGAAGGCGGGCCGCGGATACCCCCTGCGCCCGGGCCTGGTCATCGCCCTCGAGCCGTGGTTCCTGCAGACGACGGACGAGCTCGTCACCGACCCCGACGGCTGGACCTTGCGCAGCGCCGACGGCTCGCGGGGCTCTCACTCCGAGCACACGGTGGCCATCACCGCCGACGGCCCGATCGTGCTCACCGACCGCTCGTTCCTCGGCGTTCGCTGACGACGGATTCCGGATGCCGCGGCCTTCGGGTCGCGGCATCCGTGCTCTCCGGCATCCTCGCGCTCGAAGAAACGCACGTTCCTCGCAGATCCGGCGTCGAGAAGCGCGAGAGCCTCGCGATCCCACGAGTTCGGGGAACCCGCGACCGCGCGCACAGCGGCACGACGGTCCCCCGGGAGCCGCGACCCGGCCGGCGGGTACGTCAGTCCGCAAGCAGGTCTGGACGACGCTCGCGCGTGCGCTCGAGCTGCTGTTCGCGACGCCACGCGGCGACCGCGCCGTGGTTGCCGCTCAGAAGCACCGGCGGAGCCTCACGTCCACGCCAGACCGACGGCTTGGTGTACGAGGGATACTCGAGCAGCCCGTCTTCGTGCGATTCTTCGACGAGGCTCTCGGGGTTGCCGACGACCCCGGGGACGAGACGGCCGATCGCCTCGATCATCGCCATCACGGCGACCTCTCCCCCGTTGAGGACGTAATCGCCCAGGCTGATCAGGCGCACCTCACCGAGCTCGGCGGCGTAGTCGAAGACGCGTTCGTCAATGCCCTCGTAGCGACCGCATCCGAAGACGAGGTGCGAAGCGGCGGACAGCTCGCGCGCCGTGGCCTGCGTGAAACGCTCGCCGGCGGGCGAGGGGAAGACGATGACGGGGCGCCGCTCGACATCGCCGACGATGTCGTCAAGCGCCTCACCCCACGGCTCCGGCTTCATCACCATGCCGGCACCCCCGCCGTACGGGGTGTCGTCGACGGTGCGGTGACGATCGTGCGTGTAGTCGCGCAGGTCGTGCACGCGCACGTCGAGCAGCCCGGTCGTACGTGCCTTGCCGAGCAAGGACACTTCGAGAGCGTCGAAGATCGTCGGGAAGATCGAGACGACGTCGATGCGCACGTCAGTCCTCGCGGGCTGCGGTGTCGTCGTCGTCGGAATCGTCGAGCGCGGAGTCGCCCGGCTCATCTCCGTCGTCGCTCGGCAGGTCTTCGAACAGTCCGGCCGGGGGCGTGACGACCACGCGGCCGCCGGCGATGTCGACCTCGGGGACGATGGCGCTCACGAACGGCACGAGCACCTCACGATCCTCTCCCGACGGTCGCACGATGAGAAGGTCTTGCGCGGGGAAGTGGTCGACGCGGACCACACGTCCCGCGATCTCGCCGTCGCGCACGACGTCGAGGCCGACGAGCTGGTGGTCGTACCACGCGTCGTCTTCGGCCGGGGCGTCGGCGGTGTCCTGGTCGATCCAGAGGATCGCCTTGACGAGCTCTTCGGCCGCGTTGCGGTCGTCGACGCCCTCGAAGAAGGCGACGGGGTGGGAGTTCATCCAGCGGAACTCGCGGACGGTCAGCGGACGACCGTGCCAGGGCGACGACTCCGGCACCTGCAGAGTGAAAGTGTTGCCCGGGACGAAGCGTCCCTCGGGGTCGTCGGTGTAGAGCTCGAGCTTGAACGCGCCCTTGAGGCCATGGGCCTTGACGAGGCGCCCCACGCGGAGCTGTGTCTTGGCGGGCTGTCCGCCCGCGATGTCGCCGGCTGCCATCAGTCGTCGGCCACGTCGACGCGCACGCGGCGCCCGTCGGCGAGGGCGGAAACGACCGTACGCAGAGCTTTGGCGGTGCGTCCGCCGCGCCCGATCACGCGACCCCGATCATCGGGGTGCACGCGAACCTCCAGCACGTCGCCGCGCGGCGACGTGCTGGAACGGATGGTCACGTCCTCGGGGTGATCGACGATCCCCTTGACGACGTGTTCGAGCGCGGCAGACAGCACGGGACTTACTCGGCCGAGGTCTCGGCGGCGTCGTCGGCCGAAGCGTCGGCCGCGGGGGCCTCCGCCTTCTTCTCGGCCTTGGGCTTGACGACCGACTTCTTCGCGGCGTCGGCCTCGAAGGCGGCCTTCGGCTCGCGCACCTTGACGGTGGAGACGGCGTCCTTGTCGCCCTTGAACTTGCCCCAGTCGCCCGTGAGCTTGAGGATCGCAGCGACCTGCTCGGTGGGCTGCGCGCCGACCGAGAGCCAGTACTGCGCGCGCTCGGAGTCGACCTCGATGAACGAGGGCTCCTCGGTCGGGTGGTACTTGCCGATCTCCTCGATCACACGACCATCGCGCTTGGTACGCGAGTCGGCGACGACGATGCGGTAGTAGGGCGCACGGATCTTACCGAGACGCTTGAGACGGATCTTGACAGCCACGAATTTTCTCCTGGATGGTGAAAAGCGAACGAACCGGTCGCCTGGAGCGTGGGGTGCACACCCGGCGGAAGCTCAAAAATGGCGGGCCGGCACTGGATAGAGGGTCGAGTGCCTGGTCCGACCCTCTATTCTGCCAGATGACACGGCAAGGCGCGAAACAGAGAGCGCCGCGTGTCCCGTGTCAGACTGACCGGATGACGCTGCCGTTCGCCTCCTCGACGCGATCCTCTGTGGGGCTGGAGTGGGAACTCATGCTCGCCGACCGCGAGACGGGAGACCTCGTCCCCCGGGCGCCCGAGATCCTCGAGCTCGTCGAGGAGCGCACCGCTCTCGAGCGTTTCACCGTCACCGGCGAGCTGCTGACGAACACCGTCGAGGTCACCAGCGGGGTCGGCGACACCGTCGCCGCCGCCGTGGACGACATCGCGGACGCCATCGGCGCGCTCCGCGACGAGACCGAGAAGCGCGGTATCGAGCTGCTCTGCGCGGGGAGCCACCCCTTCGCGCAGTGGTACGACCAGCAGGTCACCGACAAGACGCGCTACCACACGCTGATCGAGCGCACCCAGTGGTGGGGGCGCAACATGATGATCTGGGGTGTGCACGTCCACGTCGGCGTCGACTCCGTCGACAAGGTGCTGCCGATCGTCAACGCGCTGACCGTGTTCCTCCCCCACCTGCAGGCGCTGTCGGCATCCAGCCCTTTCTGGGCCGGAGAGCGCACCGGATACGTCTCCAACCGCTCGCTCGTCTTCCAGCAGCTGCCGACGGCGGGGCTCCCGTGGCAGTTGGAGACCTGGGATCAGTTCGAGTCCTACCTCGACGACATGGTCCGCACCGGTGTGATGGCGGATGCCAGTGAGGTGCGCTGGGACATCCGTCCGGCGCCGCGCTGGGGAACCGTCGAGATCCGCGCGTGCGACGGGATGTCCACCCTGCCCGAGCTCGCCGCGGTCGCAGCTCTCGCCCAGACCCTCGTCGAGCACTTCTCGCGGCTGCTCGACGAGGGGCGCGA
>NZ_LDRT01000084.1 GCF_001476655.1 Microbacterium testaceum
TCACCGCCGACGACAGCGCCTGGTTCACCGAGGAGGGCCCGCGCGGGACCTATCTGACGTACAAGATCGGCGGCCGCTACAACCAGACGTACCTGTTCACCGGCGACGCCGTGATCCTCGCCCCCACGAAGGCCGACACCGACGCCGTGATCGGTCCGCCGATCGCCTGAGGCGCGGGGGCGAGTGCGAACGCCGCACCCGCTGCCGCGCACCCGCGCCGCGCACCCGCGCCGAGCCCGAGACGCCCTCAGCCCCGCGGACCCGAGCTCGCGCGCACGACGAGCGAGGTCGGCACGAGCGTGCGCGCGTGCTCGCCACCGGTGCCCTCGATGTCGGCGATGAGGGCGCTCATCGCCTCTTCACCGACGCGCTCGAAGCGCTGGCGGACGGTGGTGAGGGGCGGCCAGAAGTTCGACGACTCCGGCATGTCGTCGAAGCCGACGACGCTCACATCGCCCGGCACGGCGCGTCCGGCCTCGTGCAGCGCACGGATCACGCCGAGCGCCATCTGATCGTTCGCCGCGAAGACCGCCGTGACCCGGGTGTCCCGCGCGAGCTCCTCCCCGATGGCGTGCCCCGACTCGGCCGTCCAGTCACCGATCTGCACCTCGGGGATGTGGCATCCGCGAGCCTCCAAGGCCGCCCGCCACGCCGCGCTCCGGCGCTCGGCGGCGAACGACTCACGGGGACCCGACACGTGCCACACGGTCTCGTGGCCGAGGTCGAGCAGGTGCTCGGTCGCCAAGCGCGCGCCCTGGGCCTGGTCGTTGTCGACGACGGCGTAGGGGTAGTCGGCGCTCGAGTCGACCACCACGACGGGGAGCCCCGAGGGGATCGAGAGCTCGTTCTCGCCGAGGCGGTGCGTCTCGATGAGGATCACGATGCCGTCGACCGCGTGCTCGCGCAGCCGCAGGAAGGCCCCCGACACGTCGGACTGCGACGCGGACTGCACGGTGATGAGGGTGATGGAGTATCCGGATGCCGCGGCCATCGACGCCAGGGCGTCGAGCGTGCGGGTGTTGCCGTACGAACTCAGCGAGAACATGATCACGCCGATGCTGCGGAAGCGGCCCGAGCGCAGGGCGCGCGCGGCGCTGTTCGGGCGGTACCCGAGCGAGGCCATCGCATCGAGGACCCGTTGACGCGTGTCGGGGTCGACGTTGGTCCGGCCGTTGGCCACACGCGAGACCGTCTGGCCCGACACCCCCGCCGCCGCGGCGACATCGGCCATCGACACCTCGCGCCGGCGTCCGCGCACCGGGCCCGCGATGGACGTCGTCGTCTCGCTCATGCCTGCCCCCTCCGGGATGTTGACGTTGACACACTATCGGGACGGAGTTATGTTTACGTCAACATCTCGACGACCCGGACGAGATGCGCACCAACGAAGAGGCAACTGGACGATGACGACCACCGCGGCACCCCCGCCTGCTCTGCGCCCCCCGCGGCGCAAACGCCGTTCCCGGATCGACGACCGCGGCTGGCTGTTCGTCGCCCCGTTCGCCCTCGTCTTCGCGCTGGTGTTCCTGGCACCGCTGGCGTACTCGGTGTACCTCAGCCTGTTCCGCGACCAGCTCGTCGGAGGCAACGCCTTCGTCGGCTTCGCCAACTACATCACCGCGTTCGGCGACGAGAAGTTCTGGGACGGCTTCGGCCGCGTGGGGATCTTCCTCGTCGTCCAGGTGCCGATCATGCTGATCCTCGCCCTCGCGGCCGCGCTCGCGATCGACAGCGCGCGTCTTCACGCCGCCGGCTTCTACCGGATCGTGATCTTCCTGCCCTACGCGGTGCCGGCGGTCGTGGCCGTGCTCATGTGGGGCTACATCTACGGCGATCAGTTCGGTCTGACCCGCAACCTCAACGACCTCCTGGGCGGTCAGGTCGTGCAGCCGTTCCTCCCCGAATGGATGCTGCTGTCGATCGGCAACATCGTCACCTGGCAGTTCGTGGGCTACAACATGCTCATCTTCTACTCGTCGCTGAAGACGATCCCGAACGAGCTGTACGAAGCGGCATCCATCGACGGAGCGGGCGCATGGCGCACGATCTTCTCGATCAAGATCCCCGCCGTCCGCGGAGCCGTGGTGATCGCCACGATCTTCTCGATCATCGGCAGCTTCCAGCTCTTCAACGAGCCGAACATCCTCAAGCCCCTGGCCCCGAACGTGATCTCGACGTTCTTCACGCCGAACATGTACGCGTACAACCTCTCGTTCGCCGGCCAGCAGTACAACTACGCGGCCACGATCGCCATCATCATGGGCGTCATCACCGCCGTCATCGCCTACGTCGTGCAGCTGCGCGGCTCTCGTCAGGAGGCGCGATGACCACCGCGACCGCACCCCGTACCGACGCCGTCGCCGTGACCCCCTCGCGCGGTCCGCGTCTCGCCCGCCGCTCCCCCACGAGCAGCAAGAGGTCTCTCGTCCTGAGCATCGTCATGGGCGTATACCTGCTGTACACGCTCGTGCCGCTGTTCTGGCTCCTCATCAACGCCACCAAGACCCAGGCCGACCTGTTCACGACCTTCGGCCTCGGCCCCGGCAACAGCTTCGCCCTCTTCGACAACATCGTCGAGACGCTCACCTATCGCGACGGGATCTTCGTCCGATGGCTCGGCAACACCCTGCTGTACGTCGTGGTGGGCGCGGGTGGGGCGACGCTGCTGGCGACCCTCGCGGGCTACGGCCTGGCCAAGTACAACTTCCGCGGGCGCAAGGCCGTGTTCGCGGTCGTCCTCGGCGCGATCGCGGTGCCCGGTACCGCCCTCGCCGTCCCGACGTTCCTGCTGTTCAGCCAGCTCGGACTCACCAACACCCCGTGGGCGATCATCATCCCCTCACTCATCAGCCCCTTCGGGTTGTACCTGATCTGGGTGTACGCGACGGATGCCATTCCCACCGAGCTCCTCGAAGCCGCGCGCATGGACGGAGCGGGCGAGTTCCGCACCTTCTTCACCATCTCGATCCGCCTGCTGACGCCCGGCATCGTGACCGTGCTGCTGTTCGCGGTCGTCGCGACCTGGAACAACTACTTCCTGCCGCTGATCATGCTGAGCGACCCCCAGTGGTACCCGCTCACCGTCGGCCTGAACCAGTGGAACGCCCAGGCCACCGGGGTGGCCGCGCAGCCCATCTACAACCTCGTCATCACGGGCTCGCTGCTCTCGATCATCCCGATCGTCGCCGCGTTCCTCGTGCTGCAGCGCTTCTGGCAGTCCGGTCTCAGCGCCGGCAGCGTGAAGCAGTGAACGTCCCCCTCCCCCACCCGGAGCGTCCTGCACCGGAATCCACCACAACACTCCACAACGACGACGTGAAGGAAACCCCATGACATTCATCCGCAAGGGCACCGCCGTTCGGCGGACCGTCTTCGCCCTGGCCGCGACCGCGCTCACCGCGGGCGCGCTCACCGCCTGCTCGGGCGGCAGCACCGGCGGCGGCGCCGCCGCGGGCTCGGCCGACGACATCGAGAAGGCCCTCGAGGCCGGCGGCGAGATCACGTACTGGTCGTGGACCCCGTCCGCCGAGGCCCAGGTCAAGGCGTTCGAGGCGAAGTACCCCAACGTCAAGGTCAACTACGTCAACGCCGGCACCAACAAGGACGAGTACGCCAAGCTGCAGAACGCGATCAAAGCCGGCTCGGGCGCCCCCGACGTCGTGCAGATCGAGTACTACGCGTTCCCGCAGTTCGCCCTGTCCGACTCGCTCGTCGACCTGTCGTCGTACGGTTTCGGCGACCTGAAGGGCGACTACAGCTCCGGCACGTGGGGCTCGGTCGACTTCGACGGCAAGATCTTCGGCCTGCCGCAGGACTCGGGCCCCATGGCCCTGTTCTACAACAAGGCCGTCTTCGACCAGTACGGCATCGCGGTCCCCACCACGTGGGACGACTACTACGCCGCCGCGCAGAAGCTGCACGCGGCCGACCCGACGAAGTACATCACCGCCGACACCGGCGACGCCGGCTTCACCACCAGCATGATCTGGCAGGCCGGCGGCACCCCGTTCACGACCTCGGGCGATGCCGGAACCGACGTGAAGATCGACCTCCAGGACGACGGGTCGAAGAAGTTCGCCGACAACTGGAACCGCCTCATCGAGGGCGGCCTCATCTCCGACACCCCGAGCTGGAGTGACGAGTGGTTCAAGGGCCTCGGTGACGGCTCGATCGCCTCGCTCGTGATCGGCGCCTGGATGCCGGGCGTGCTGGAGTCCTCGGTTCCCGACGGCGCCGGCAAGTGGGCCGTTGCCCCCATCCCCACCTACGACGGCAAGGCCGTGACGGCCGAGAACGGCGGTGGCGGCCAGGCGGTCACCAAGCAGAGCAAGAACCCGGCCCTGGCCGCGGGCTTCCTCAAGTGGCTCAACAACGACGACGAGAGCCTGAAGATCTTCGCCGAGTCCGGCGGCTTCCCGTCCACGACCGCTCAGCTGAGCGACCCCGCCTTCGTCGACAAGGCGTCGGACTACTTCGGTGGTCAGAAGATCAACGAGGTCCTCACGCAGGCCTCCAGCGAGGTGCGCGAGGGCTGGAGCTACCTGCCCTACCAGGTGTACGCGAACAGCATCTTCAACGACACCGTGGGCCAGGCCTACTCGACGAAGGGCGACCTGAACAAGGGCCTCAGCTCGTGGCAGGACCAGCTCGTGCAGTACGGCAACGAGCAGGGCTTCTCGGTCAACAAGTAACACTGTCGCGGGGGCGGGTCGCATCTGTCGTGCGACCCGCCCCTTCCTCTTCCCACCAGGAGAAACCCGAATGACCTCCCCCACCCGCATCGTCGTCGACCGCGCCGCGGTCGGAGCCGACGTCCCCCGCCGCCTGTTCGGCTCCTTCGTGGAGCACATGGGACGCTGCGTGTACGACGGCATCCACTCCCCCGGTCACTCCACCGCCGACACGTCCGGATTCCGGGCCGACGTGCTCGAGCTCGTGCGCGAACTGGGTGCCACGGTCGTGCGCTACCCGGGCGGCAACTTCGTCTCGGGCTACCGCTGGGAAGACGGTGTCGGCCCCCGCGACGAGCGTCCCGTGCGCCTGGATGCCGCGTGGCACAGCACCGAGACCAATCAGGTGGGGCTCCACGAGTTCGCCGAATGGGCGGATGCCGCGCGCCTGGAGGTCATGGAGGCGGTGAACCTCGGCACCCGCGGCGTGGCCGAGGCAGCCGATCTGCTCGAGTACGCGAACCACCCCGCCGGGACCGCGCTCAGCGACCGACGCCGCGACAACGGTCGCGAAGACCCCTTCGGCATCCGACTGTGGTGCCTCGGCAACGAGATGGACGGTCCCTGGCAGATCGGCCACAAGACCGCCGACGAGTACGGCCGCCTCGCCGCCGAGACCGCCCGCATGATGCGCTTCATCGACCCCACCGTCGAGCTCGTCGCCGCCGGCAGCTCGAACCACGAGATGCCCACGTTCGGCGACTGGGAGCGCGCGGTCCTCCGCCACACCACCGGGCTCATCGACCACATCTCGGTGCACGCCTACTACGAGGAGGACCCGACCGACCCGGCGAGCTTCCTCGCCAGCGGCACCGCCCTCGACCGCTACATCTCCGACGTCGTCGACATCATCGACGAGGTCGGCGCCACGACCCCCGACGGCGGGACCATCGGCATCAGCGTCGACGAGTGGAACGTGTGGAACCAGACCCGCTGGAACGAGGTCGACAAGCCCCGCGTCTTCACCGGCGACTGGCCGATCGCGCCGCGCTTGATCGAAGACGACTACACCGTCACCGACGCCGTCGTCGTCGGCTCCCTGCTCATCACGCTCATCCGCCGCTCCGACCGCGTCTCGATGGCCAACCTCGCGCAGCTGGTCAACGTCATCGCCCCCATCCGCACCGAGCCCGGCGGCGGCGCGGCCTGGCGCCAGAGCACGTTCCACCCGTTCGCGCTCACCGCGAAGGCGGCATCCGGTCGTGTGGTCCTCCCCCGCGTCGAGGGCGCCACCATCGACACCGCCCGCCACGGCGCGGTGGACGCGGTCGACGCCGTCGCCACAGTGGACGGCGACACCGTCGCGGTGTTCCTCGCGCACCGCGACCTCGACGCTCCCACAGACGTCGAGCTCGATCTGGGTCCGATCGCCGATCTGGACGCCGTCGTGATCACGATCCCCGACGGCGGCGACCGTCACACCACCAACTCCGCCGACGCCGAACCGGTCGCGCCCGCTCCCCTGTCCGTCGAGGTCGGAGCCGACGGCATCCTGCGCTTCACCCTCCCCGCCCTCGCCTGGGTGCGCCTGACCGCGCGCCTGACCGACTGATACCGAAAGACACCGTGACGACCTTCACCATCGGCGAGACCGACTTCCTGCTCGACGGGCGACCGCACCAGGTCATCTCGGGCACGCTGCACTACTTCCGCATCCACCCCGAGCACTGGGCCGACCGCATCCGCACCGCCAAGGCGATGGGCCTGAACTCCATCGAGACCTACGTCGCGTGGAACGCGCACGAGCCGGTGAAGGGCGAGTGGGATGCCACGGGCTGGAACGACCTCGGACGCTTCCTCGACCTGATCGCCGAGGAGGGACTGCACGCGATCGTGCGCCCCGGACCCTACATCTGCGCGGAGTGGCACAACGGCGGGCTGCCGGTGTGGCTGACCTCGACGCCGGGGATCGGCATCCGCCGCTCCGAGCCGCAGTTCGTGGAGGCCGTGACCGCGTACCTCCGCCGGGTGTACGAGATCGTCGCCCCCCGCCAGATCGACCGCGGCGGCAACGTCGTGCTCGTGCAGATCGAGAACGAGTACGGCGCGTACGGCTCCGACAAGGAGTACCTGCGAGAGCTCGTGCGGGTGACGAAGGAGGCCGGCATCACGGTGCCGCTGACCACCGTCGACCAGCCGATGCCGTGGATGCTCGAGGCGGGGAGCCTGCCCGAGCTGCACCTCACCGGCTCGTTCGGCTCGCGCTCCGCCGAGCGCCTCGAGACCCTCCGCGAGCACCAGCCCACGGGACCGCTGATGTGCAGCGAGTTCTGGGACGGGTGGTTCGACTGGTGGGGCAGCATCCACCACACGACCGACCCCGCGGCATCCGCCCACGATCTCGACGTGCTGCTCGCGGCCGGGGCCTCGGTGAACATCTACATGGTGCACGGCGGGACCAACTTCGGCACGACGAACGGCGCGAACGACAAGGGACGCTTCGACCCGATCGTCACCTCCTACGACTACGACGCCCCCATCGACGAGTCGGGTCACCCGACGGCGAAGTTCCACGCGTTCCGCGAGGTCATCGCGAAGTACGCGCCCGTTCCCGACACGGTGCCTGGGCCGCGTCCGCCGGCACCGGCTTTCGAGGTCGCCCTCTCGGGCGAGGGGGACTGGATGCCGTCGGCACAGGACGCCGATCCCACCGACGCCCCGCTGACGTTCGAGCAGCTCGGGCACCTCGGTGCCCTCGTCCGCTACGACGTCGCGCTGCCCGCCGTCACGGGCCCCCGCGCGGTGCTCGCCGCCGAGGAGGTGCGCGACCTCGCCTGGATCGAGGTCGATGACGTGCCGGTCGGGCGCCTGTCACGTGCGCTGAGCGAGCGGACGCTGGCGATTCCCGCCGGGGCGCGACTCACCGTGCTCGTCGAAGACCAGGGGCGGGTGAACTACGCAGCCCGCCTCGGCGAGGCGAAGGGACTCATCGGTCCCGTGACGCTCGACGGCTCCCCCTTGACGGGGTGGGTGTCGACGCCCGTCGACGTCACCGCCGTCGCCGGTGCGGGGGCCGGAGGGATCGGGCGCGCGGCCTTGCGCGGGTCGTTCGACCTCGATGCCCCGGCCGACCTGTTCCTCGACGCGTCCGCGTGGGGCAAGGGCTACGCGTTCGTGAACGGCTTCTTCCTGGGCCGCTACTGGCGCACCGCCCCGCAGAACACGCTGTACGTGCCCGGCCCTGCGACGCGCGCGGGGTCGAACGAGATCGTGGTGCTCGAGCTCGAGCAGGTGGCCGAGGCCGTCGCACGCTTCGTCGCGGAGCCGTCGTTGGGGCAGCGCGAGGAGTAGCGGCTTCCGCGACGAGAACAGGGGATGCGACGGCGACAGGGGGATTCTTCGCGAAACACCCTGTCGTCGACGCATCCCCCGTTCTGGTGGCGCAAGCCCGCCCCGACATCGTGCGGGTGAAGTACCTTCGAGAAACGCGTAGGCGTGGGGGGAGGCAGCTGAGGTGCCGTTGTTCGAGCTCGAGGCAAGTCCTCGTGGGCGGGTGCGCGTCTTCCTCCGTGCGCAGTTCCCGTTCCTTCTCGCCGTCGTCTTCCTGGCCGGGATCGCGGCCGTCGCGGCGCCGGTGACACTGACGGCGGGTGTCGTGGTCGCCGGTCTCGTCCTGACGATCGTCGCGAGCGTCCTGTCGCTGGTCGTGCCGTGGGAGCGGTTGCCGCGCGCGGGGATGATGCTGATCGCCGCGCTCGACCTCCTGGCCGTGGCCTTCGTGCGTGCCGAGATGCTGCCGATCTTCCCCTCCGTGTCGATGCTCGCGATGTTCCCGGTCCTGTGGCTCGCGTACGGCTTCCCCTGGTACGGGATCGTCGCCGCCGTGTTCGGATCCGGGTTCATCACCTCGTTCCGTTTCGCGTACGTCGGCTCGTGGCCCTCATCGCCGGTCGAGTGGGCGAACGTCGTGATCATGCCGACGTTCATCGTGGGGGTCGCGGTCATCGTGTTCGTCGCCGCCCGCCACCTCCGGCGCAACACGCGGCAGCTCATGCGGGCCTCCCGTGCCCAGGCGGATGCGCTGGAGGAGGCCCGCGATACCGAGACGGTGGCGTTCGGCATCGTCGACACCGTGAGCGCGGGGGTCATCTTCTACGACGCCGAGGGGCGACTGGAGGTGGCGAACGCCTACGCACGTCGCCTCGCCGAGCTCGGCGGCTTCCGCCTCGATGAGCCGCCGATGGCCGGCCCCGCCGTCTTCACCGCCGACCGCGCGACGGTCGTGCCCGCGAACGAGCAGGTCATCCCCCGCGCCCTGGCGGGCGAAGCGGTCAGCGATCAGTTCGAGTGGTGGGGTCCCGAGGAGGCCCCGGTCGCCGTCCTGGCTTCCTCGGGTCGCGTGCAGCGTCCCGACGGGGGCCTGCGGGGAACCGTGATCGTGATCTCGGACACGACGGTGGTGGCCGAGGCGATCGAACTGCGCGAGCAGTTCCTGCGCACGGTGTCGCACGAGCTCCGGACGCCCCTGACGAGCATCACCGGGTTCCTGGACCTCATCGACGAAGCCCTCGATCCGGAGAACGCCCGGCTCCGTCGACACGTCGACGTCGTCGTCCGGCGTACCGCGGACCTCTCCCGGCGGGTGCGCGACCTCTTCGCCGCGAGCGAGAGCGAGAAGACGCTGCGCCGACAGGACGTGGACCTCGGTGACGTCGTCGCCGATGCGGTCGCCCAGACCGGCGCGTTCACCGAGGCGCATGGACACACCGTCGACACCACCGCCACCGGTCCGACCTTCGCGCGACTGGACCGCGCCCAGGCCGTCGTCGCGGTCGCGGAGCTGCTCACGAACGCCGTGAAGTTCGGCATCCCCTCCGCTCCGGTCACCGTGGCGTACGGCGTCCGCGACGGCCGCGCCGTCGTGGACGTGACCAACTCCGGCGCGGGTCTCGGACGCACCGAACAGCGTCGGGCGTTCGAACGGTTCTATCGCGGGTCGCTCGCGCGCTCGAGAGAGATCCAGGGGTTCGGTCTCGGACTCACGAATGTCCGTGCCATCGCCGTCGCGCACGGCGGGTCGGTCCGCATCGACAGCGTCCCCGATGAGCGGACGACCGTCACGCTGGATCTGCCCGCCGGGTAGGTCGCGGGCGCCGCGACGCTCAGCGCGGGGTGCTGCTCTCGCGCACCACCAGCGACGCCGGCACCGTCTCGGCGACGGCGGCGCCACCCTCGATCGCGGCGATCAGCGCGGCGACGGCTCGGCGACCGAGGACGTCGAAGTCCTGCCGGATCGTGGTGAGCGGGGGCCGGTACTCGGCGGCATCCACGATGTCGTCGAAGCCCACGACGGCGATGTCGTCGGGGACCTGCCGACCCGCGTCGGCGAAGGCGCGGAGGGCACCGAGGGCCATCTGGTCGTTCGCGACGAACACGGCCGAGGCCCCGACCAGCGCCCCGGCGGCACGATATCCGGATGCCGAGGTCCAGTCGCCGCGGACCGGTTCGGGAGCGGCAAGCCCGGCGTCGGCCAGCGCCGCGCGCCAGCCGCGCTCGCGCTCCGCCGCGGCGAAAGACCCGGCAGGGCCGGCGAGGTGGTGCACCATGCCGCGCCCCAGGGCGAGGAGGTGCGTGGTCGCGGCCCGTCCGCCGGCGGCGTGGTCGGTCTGCACGATCGAGAAGCGCGGATCGGCCGGGGAGTCGACCACGACGAGGTGCAGGTCGGCGGGCGGCTGCGCGTCGCGCGCGAGCTCGGTCGCCTCGTTCAGCACGACGGCCCCGTCGACGCCCTGCGAGCGCAAGCGGGCGAACGCCTCCCGAATGCCTCGCTCCCCCACCGTGACGACGGCGAGGGCGTAGTCGCGGGCGGCGGCCGCCTCGGAGATCGCCTGCAGCATGCGGGAGTTGCCGACCGAGGCGAGGGTCGAGACCACCAGGCCGATCGTCGAGGTCTGTCCCGTACGGAGGGCGCGCGCGGCGCGATGCATGCGATAGCCGAGGTCGGCCATGGCCTTCTCGACGCGTTGCCGGGTGGCGGGGTCGACGCGGGGGCTGCCATTGGCCACCCGCGACACGGTCTGCGCCGAGACTCCGGCCCTTTCGGCCACATCGGCCATCGATACGCGCATCGTGCCCCCTCCATGTTGACGATATCACGCACCAGCTGTACCGTGTTATCGTGAACACGGACAGCCTCAGCGCGGTGCCCCTGGGCGCCGGCGTCGTCAAGCGGCCTACCCACCTGGCCGACGGACGCGAGCTCATCTACTTCGACGACCCCGACACGACGCTCGGCGCCGAGCGCGCGGTCGACGCCCGCACCCTCGACCCGCGCCCGGCCACGGCGACCATGCGGCAAGACGTGCTGACCGGCGACTGGATCACCGTGGCCTCCAATCGCCAGAACCGGGCGTTCCTCCCGCCCGCCCACCTCGACCCGCTGTCTCCGCAGACGCCGACGAACCCGTCGGAGATCCCCTCGCTGTACGACGTCGCGGTGTTCGAGAACAAGTCGCCCTCGTTCGGCCCCGCGCTCGATGCGGCCGTCGGCGACGCCCCTGCCGCCGTCGACCCGCCGCGCGGCGATGACGACCTCGAGCACCTCGGCCTCGGTCGCACGCGCACCTCGGTCGGCCGGTGCGAGGTCGTGTGCTTCAGCCCGGAGCACGAGGGCTCGTTCGGCTCGCTCTCACGCACGCGCGCCCGCACCGTCATCGAGGCGTGGGCCGACCGGACCGCGGCGCTGTCGGCTCTGCCCGGCATCCGTCAGGTGTTCCCGTTCGAGAACCGCGGGGAGCAGATCGGCGTCACCCTCCCCCACCCGCACGGCCAGATCTACGCGTACCCCTACGTGACCCCGCGCACGCACCGCCTGCTCGACACGATCTCGCGCACCTCCGACGACCTGTTCGCTCGCATCCTGGACTTCGAGCAGGGCGGCGAACGCGTCGTGCTGCGCGGCGAGCACTGGACCGCGTTCGTGCCGTTCGCCGCGCGCTGGCCGATCGAGGTGCACGTGCTGCCCCACCGCCACGTCGCCGACCTCGCCGAGACGACCGATGCCGAGCGCGACGAGCTCGCCCCCTTCTACCTGCGCCTGCTGCGCGGCATCGACGCGCTGTACGACACCCCCACCCCCTACATCGCCGCCTGGCACCAGGCGCCGGTCGGACGTGGCCGGGATGCCGTGCGCCTGAACCTGCAGATCACCTCGCCGCGTCGCGCGGCCGACAAGCTGAAGTACCTCGCTGGATCCGAGGCCGCCATGGGCGCCTGGATCGGCGACGTGACCCCCGAGTCGCAGGCCGAGCGCCTGCGCGCCGCCCTCGACACCGTCCCGGAGGTGACGGCATGACCGCCGTCGACGACGCCCGCACCCTTCTCGCCGCCTCGCCCGAGGGGGTGTGGTCGGCCCCCGGCCGCGCCAACCTCATCGGAGAGCACACCGACTACAACGAGGGTTTCGTCTTCCCCTTCGCGATCGCTCAGCGCACCGCCGCGGCCGTCGCGCTGCGCGACGACGACGTGATCCGCGTGCGCTCGACCTTCGCGCCCGACGCGGTCGAGGTCCCGCTCGCCGAGCTCGACGCGCGCATCGCCGCCGGTGGCCTCGACTGGGCCGGATACCCCCTCGGCGTGGCGTGGGCCCTGCTGCGGGAGGCTCCGGATGCCACTTCCCGCGGCGTCGACATCGCCCTGGCGTCGGAGGTCCCGGTCGGCGCCGGCCTGTCGTCGTCGGCGGCGATCGAGGGGGCCGTGGCATCCGCCCTCAACGACGTCTGGAACGCCGGCCTCGACAAGGTCGCCCTGGCCCGCGTCGGACGCATCGCCGAGAACGACGCGGTCGGGGCGCCCACCGGGATCATGGACCAGATGGCCTCGATGCTCGGCGTCGCCGATGCGGCGACCTTCCTCGACTGCCGCACCCTCGAGACGCGGGCCGTGCCCCTCGGCTTCGCCGACGCGGGCCTGTCGATCCTCGTCGTCGACACGCTCGTCGAGCACGCCCACTCCACCGGCGGGTACCGCGAGCGCCGTGAGGCGTGCGAGCGCGGGGCGGCCGCCTTCGGCGTCGCGGCCCTGCGCGACCTCACCGTCGACGACCTGCCGCGCGCCGAGGAGATCCTCGATGACGTCACCTTCCGCCGCGTCCGGCACATCATCACCGAGAACCAGCGCGTGCTCGACACGGTCGCCACCCTCGACGCCGAGGGGCCGACGGCCATCGGCGACCTGCTCACCGCCTCGCACGCGTCGATGCGCGACGACTTCGAGATCTCGGTCCCCGAGCTCGATCTCGCCGTCGAGACGACTCTGGCCGCGGGAGCGCTCGGTGCCCGAATGACCGGCGGCGGCTTCGGCGGAGCGGCGATCGCACTGATCCCCACCGGGCTCATCCCGGCGGCGATCGAGGCGGTCCTGGCCGCGTTCGCGGCATCCGGAT
>NZ_LDRT01000085.1 GCF_001476655.1 Microbacterium testaceum
AGCCCGTCGAAGGGACCGGGCACCGCAGTGCCCCGCCACCCGACGCCGAGGTTCCTGAGCCCCGTCGAGGGGGCCGGGCGCTACAGCGCCAGACGCTCCCGGACGACCTCGGCGAGCCGGTCCGCGTGAGCGCGGGCGACGTCCTCCGACGCCGCCTCCACCATCACGCGCACGAGCGGCTCGGTGCCCGACGCACGCAGCAGGACGCGCCCGGAGTCGCCGAGTTCCGCGGTGGATGCCGCGACCTCGCGCTGGACGACCTCGTCGGCGACGCCGTCCCGGTCGACGCCGCGCACGTTGACGAGCACCTGTGGGTAGACGGTCATCAGAGATGCGAGCTCGGCGAGTGTCTTCCCCTGCCGTGCCATCTCGGCGACGACGTGGAGCCCGGTCAACAGCCCGTCTCCGGTCGTGGCGAAGTCGCTCATGATGACGTGCCCCGACTGCTCGCCGCCGAGGGAGTATCCACCCTCGTTCATGGCCTCGAGCACGTAACGGTCGCCCACCCCGGTCTGGAGGACCCGGATGCCGTGGGCCTGCATCGCACGATGAAGACCCAGGTTGCTCATGACGGTGGCCACGAGCGTGTCGTCGACGAGCGTTCCCCGTTCCTTCATCGCGACCGCGAGGATCGCCATGATCTGGTCGCCGTCGACGACGTTGCCCTGTGCGTCCACGGCGAGGCACCGGTCGGCATCCCCGTCGTGGGCGATACCGACGTCGGCTCCGAGGCGCACGACGGTTTCGGCGAGCACGTCCAGATGGGTCGAGCCCACGCCGTCGTTGATGTTCAGGCCGTCGGGGTCGGCGCCGATCACGGTGACCGTCGCGCCCGCGTCCTTGAACGTCTCGGGGGAAACCCCGGCGGCCGCGCCGTGCGCGCAGTCGAGCACGACGTGGATGCCGTCGAGCCGGTGCGGCAGCGAGCCGAGCAGGTGCAGCACGTAGCGGTCTTCGGCGTCGGCGAAGCGGCGGATGCGCCCGACACCGGCCCCGGTGGGCTGCAGACGCTCCCCCTCGAGCGCGCGCTCGATGCGCTGCTCGACGATGTCGGGGAGCTTGGTGCCACCACGGGCGAAGATCTTGATCCCGTTGTCGGGGGCGGGGTTGTGCGACGCCGACACCATCACGCCGAAGTCGGCGTCACGGTCGGCGATGAGGAAAGCGGTCGCGGGGGTGGGGATGACGCCCGCATCGAGGACGTCGACCCCCGACGAGGCCAGGCCCGCGGCGACCGCGGCCGAGAGGAACTCCCCCGAGACCCGCGGGTCGCGCGCGACGACAGCGGTGAGGCGGCGGCCTTCGGCCTTCCGCGCCTCCGCGGAACGGCCCTGGCCCAGGACGACAGCAGTCGCCTGGGCCAGGTGCAGCGCGAGTTCGGCGGTGAGGAGGCCGTTGGCCAGCCCCCGCACCCCGTCCGTGCCGAAGAGAGGCATCCGGAGCGTCGAACTCAGCGCTTGGAGTACTGAGGCGCCTTGCGGGCCTTCTTGAGACCGGCCTTCTTGCGCTCCTTGACGCGAGCGTCGCGCGAGAGGAAGCCGGCCTTCTTGAGGGTCGGGCGGTTGTTCTCGGCGTCGATCTCGTTGAGCGCACGGGCGATGCCCAGACGGAGCGCGCCGGCCTGACCCGAGGGGCCGCCACCGGAGATGCGCGCGATCACGTCGTACGAGCCCGCGAGCTCGAGCACCGTGAACGGGTCGTTGATCAGCTGCTGGTGCAGCTTGTTCGGGAAGTAGTCCTCGATCGTGCGGCCGTTGACCGTGATCGTGCCCGAGCCGGGAACCAGGCGCACGCGGGCGATGGCCTGCTTGCGGCGGCCGACGGCTGCGCCGGGAACCGAGAGCACGGGGCGCTCGGTCGCGACGACGGACTGCTCGGCCGGCGTCTCGGTGCTGTAGTTGCTGGAGTCGATGTTCGACACTGTTTCGTCCTTATCCGGCGGCGCTTACTGGGCGACCTGGTCGAAGGTGTATGCCGTGGGCTGCTGGGCACCGTGGGGGTGCTCGGCGCCGCGGTAGACCTTGAGCTTCTTGAGCTGCGCCGCGCCGAGGCTGTTCTTGGGCAGCATGCCGCGGATGGCCTTCTCGACCGCGCGGACGGGGTTCTTCTCGAGGAGTTCGTCGTAGGTGACGGACTTGAGGCCGCCCGGGAAGCCCGAGTGGCGGTACGCCTTCTTCTGCGAGAGCTTCTGACCCGTGAGCGCCACCTTTTCGGCGTTGATCACGATGACGAAGTCGCCGGAGTCGATGTGGTTGGCGAAGGTGGCCTTGTGCTTGCCGCGGAGGAGGACCGCCGCGTGCGAGGCGAGACGGCCGAGGACGACGTCGGTGGCGTCGATAACGACCCACTCGCGCGTGACCTCAGCGGCCTTGGGGGTGAAAGTGCGCGTCACAGTAGTGCTGCTTTCTTGATCGAACGGAGGAGTTCGTGAATCCCGCTCCGGTGGTCCGTTCCCGTGTCGAAGACCGGGGGAACAGGGCCGGTGGAGGGCTCACGTTCGGGCAACCTGCTCGCAGAGAGGCAGGCACCAAAGATCAAGACTACGTCATTCGGATGCCGAGACCAAACGCAGCCCGTTCCGTCAGCCCCAGAGGGTCCCGACGGCGACGAGGGCGAACCCGGTGGCGTTGAAGACGACGTGTGTCGTGAGGGCCGCTCCTATCCTGCCGGTGCCGAGCACGAGCGCGGCCGTCACGATGCCGACCAGCGTGAGCGTCCACACATCGGGGGCCGGAACCGGTGCCGCGAGGAGGTGCGCGCCGACGAAGAGAGCGCTCGAGATCGCCGTCGCCGCAACGGCACCCGACACACGTCCCGACCAGCGGCGCACGACGGTGTACACGCAGACGAGCACGACCCCTCGGAAGAACAGCTCCTCGAGCACGGGGGCGACGACGACGCCGGCGATGACGTCGCCGAGGAACCCATCCGGCAGGGAACCGGGAAAGGAGGGCGTCGAGGGCCAGGGGGCGGGCCCCATCTCGCGTTCCGCGAGCGCTCCCTGACACAGGCGCAGGATGACCCCGAAGACGACGCCGTACAGGAGATCGAGCGCACGGAACCGCAGGAGACCCCGCGGGCGCGACCGGCTCCACGCCACCACGATCGGCGCCGCGAAGGACACCCAGATCACGGCCTGCGCCGCCGCGGGGGCGTCGCCGGGGGGAAGCAAGACGGAGGCGGCTCGCGCCCCCAGGGCACCGGAGCCCGTGGCGACCATCGCCCCGCCGAGGAGGTCCGCGCCCCATCGTGCCGTGCTCGCGCCCCCTTCCCGCCAGGGCCGATTCCGGCTCTGGCGCCGGCGTCGCGACGGAGGGGCGTCGACGGCGACGACATCGGGCACGCGCATACGCGCCACCGTAGGGGTCGCTCGGGGCAGCAGAGTCGCGCCGCGAGCGCCCCACGGGCCGGGGCCGATCTGCGCCCACCCATCGCCTCGCCCGGACGGTGCGCTCAGCTCACCCCGCGACTTCGCGAACGGCATGCGGTCGCCTCCGCGGGGAGCGACCGCGCTTCGCGCCCGGCTCCGACACCCGGGCGCGAAGACGACTCAGCGTCGCAGGAAGTCGATGAGTACGCGGTTGAACTCGTCGACGTGGCTGACGTTGACACCGTGCGGAGCGCCGGCGACGACGTGCAACTCGCTGCCCGCGATCGCGGCGTGCGTGCGCGCACCCGATCCCTCGAGGGGAACCGTCGTGTCGCTGTCGCCGTGGATGACGAGCGTGGGGACGGTGACGTTCGGCAGATCGTCGCGGAAGTCCGTGGTGGCGAACGCCTCCATCGCCTTCAGTGCCGCATGGTGGTCGGCCTGGTTGGCGAGCCGCTCCGCCTCGGCACGGTCCGCCTCGGACACGACGAGCGTGCCGTCGACCGAGAAGAAGTCCGTCGTGAACTGGTGGTAGAACGCCTTCTCGTCGTCCTTCAGCCCCTGCTTCATGCCGTCAGCGGTCTCGTCGTCGAGCGGGCCCTCGGGGTTGTCGTCGGTCTTCGCGAGATACGGCGGCACCGCCGCGGCGAAGACGACGCTGTGCACGCGGTCGGCACCGTGCCGCGTGAGATAGCGGGCGACCTCGCCGCCTCCCATCGAGAATCCGACGAGAGTCGCGTCGCGCAGATCCAGCGCGGTCAGAACCGCCTCGAGGTCGTCCGCGAACGTGTCGTAGTCGTATCCCGTGCGGGGCTTGTCGCTCCGACCGAAGCCGCGGCGGTCGTAGGACACGACGCGGTAGCCGGCCTCCTCGAGCGCCGGAACCTGGTGGGCCCAGGACTCCCCCGATAGGGGCCAGCCGTGGATGAGGACCACGGGACGACCCGCGCCGCCGGTGTCGTCGACGTGCAGGTCGATGTCGGTCAAGAGTCCGTGGTGTGCAGTGATCTCGCTCATGACGACATGGTTCGACCCGAATCTGGACGGAAGGGGACGGTTGACGTCATGCCGACGAGTTGGTAGCCCTGCACACGAACACGAACTTCGGCGCGAGCGCAACGCCGGACGTGCGCAGCGAGCCGGTCACTAACCTCGCGGCATGGCATCTCTTCGTCTTCCGTTCGCGATCCTCACGGCCGCACCTGTCGCTCTCGGGCTCACGAGCTGTGCCTCCCCCGCGACGAGCTCGGGAACCTCGGAGACGGTCGTCTCGGCCGTCGTGCGCGCCGAGTCCGACGCCGGCGGACGCGCCTTCGAGCTCGAGCGCGAGGGCGACGGCACGTGGGAGATCCGCGTCGTCGCGAACGGGCGCGCCGTGGATCTGCGGATCAGCCCGGATGGTGGGCAGGTCCTCTCGCGAGGCGATGCCGAGAGCCTCGACGCCGGCGACCGCACCGCCCTCGAGAGCGCGGCGACGACGATGGCCGATGCGGTGCGGACCGCCGTCGCGGCGCACGGCGACAGCGGCGTCGAAGAGGTGGAGATCGAGCACGCGAGCGGCAGGGCTGTGTGGCAGGTGTCCTTCGACGCGGGGTCCGACATCTCCATCTCGCTGGCCGACGGAAGCGTCGTGGCACCGTCGAAGTGACTCCCCCGATTGAATTGTGCACAATTCAATTGTGTGCAATCCTTTTCCCATGCCCGCCGTCGACGCCCTCGTCTGCTTCGCCCTCTACGCCGCGAACCGCACGACGACCCAGGCCTATCGCGTCTTGCTCGAGCCCTGGAATCTCACGTATCCGCAGTACATCGCGCTCGTCACGCTGTGGAATGACGGAGAGCAGACGGTGGGCAGCCTGGGCGAGGCACTCCAGCTCGACTCGGGAACCCTGTCGCCGATGCTCACGCGACTGCAGGCCGCGGGCTATGTCACGCGGGCGCGCGACGAACGCGATGAGCGCGTGGTCACGGTCTCCCTCACCCCGCGCGGCCACGAGCTGCGCACCGAGCTGGCCCATGTGCCGCGATGCATCGCGCAGGGGTCCGGGATCGAGGACGCCGACAGCGCGCGCGCTTTGATCGACGCCCTGCACCAGTTGACCGCCGCAATGCGCGATCTCCGCGATCACCCCGGGGACGTCCTCGCCGCCGAGCGCGCCACCCGCGCTCCTGCGGCGCTCGACGCCCCGTGAACCTCCCCCCTCCCGCACGTCCCCAGAAAGGAACACACCATGGACGTTCTCTACACCGCTGAGGCACTGTCCACCGGCCAGGGCCGACTCGGCCACGTCTCGGCCGGCGAGTACATCGACCTCGAAGTCGCTCCCCCGAAGGAGCTCGGCGGCTCGGGCCAGGGCACCAACCCCGAGCAGCTCTTCGCCGCCGGCTACGCGGCGTGCTTCCACAGCGCCCTGCACTCCGTCGCGCGCGCACAGAAGGTCAAGATCGAGGACTCCTCGGTGGGTGGCCGTGTGCAGATCGGCCCGAACGGACAGGGCGGCTACCAGCTCGCCGTGCTCCTCGAGGTCGTGCTCCCGGGCATCGAGCACGAGCTCGCTCAGCAGCTCGCCGACGCGGCGCACCAGGTGTGCCCGTACTCCAACGCCACGCGCGGCAACATCGACGTCACGGTCACCGTCTCGGACGACTGACGCCCCTCCGGGTGGGGACGCCCGTCACCGACGTCCCCACCCGCTTCCCGCTCGAGTGTCGACACGGTGGAGCGAGGACTCCCGACCCGGCGTCACGCTCCCGCGGGCGGCGTCACGATGCTGCGGCGCGACCGCGCAAATCCGCCGTCATGGCCCGCGAGCGTGCTCAGCTCAGCCGGAGCTCCGACTCGCCCTTGGGGTAGGAGCGACGCAGCCACTCCCCGAACCCGCGCTGCGAGAGACAGGCGGCCGCATCGGCGCAGGTCACCACCGGATCATCGGCGGCGTAGGTCTCGTAGATGTGCACCTTGGTGTCGAGGACCGCGCCCTCGACGTTGGCGGGCTCATCCTGCGAGGGATAGCCCACGTAGTACGTCACCGCCTCGGGGCCGATGCCCGCTTGCGGGGCGAGGGCCCGCACGAGCGACCCGACGCACGAGTGGTCGGGATGGTCTCCGTGGGCGAAGGCGCTCTCGTGGGGAACGTTGGTCGTCACGTGCGTCGGCTGAGCGGCCCCGATGAGCTCGACGATCGTCGCCGAGAGCCGGTCGAGGTCGTAGACGGTGGAACCGTCCACCGAGGTCAGGGTCGCCGCCGAGCCGTTGATGAGCTGTGTGAGCCCCGCGTTGCCCGTGGCGGCGAAGCCCTCGGCATCCAGCCCTCCGTCCGGCAGACGCAGGAACGTCAATGACAGGCGCGGCTCGTCGGATGCGACGAACCGCGTGACGGACGCCCCGCTGAGCAGAGTGATCTGCTGCTCCTGCCAGGGCGCGGTGCTGGCCCGCATCTCGTCGTACGCGGCACGGATTCCCGCTTCGCGCTGACGCGCGTAGTCAGCGCCCTTTCCCGCGTCCCCCGCGGTGATGAAGACGGCGCGGACGGTGTGACCGGCCCCGATCGCTTCCGACAGGGCGGGGTTGGCGAAGATGATGTCGTCATCCGCATGGGCCCACACGGCCATCCCCGTTTCGGCCCCGGGAGCCTCCGCGGCCGGCGAAGGCGGCAGCGGCGAAGGAACGGATGCCGCCGGGATCGGGGACAGCGAGACCCAGGTCCCGACAGGACCGGCGCTCCGACGGATGTTGCGGTACACGAGAGCGCCCGCGCCGAGACCGACGACCGCCAGACCGCCGATCAGGAGCCCGCGCCGTGTCACGCGCACCCGACGCGCTCGTTCACGGGCGGATTCGTCGGCCCCCGCGCTCGCCGCCGCGCCGGGCGCGGATTCGTCGTCTCTGCCCACGGCCGGTCCGTCCTCTTCTTCCTCTCCGCACCGGTCACGTGTTCGGGGAACCGGTGCGGTTCTTCGTCTTCCGGCCTCGACGCTATCGCGGCTCGGTGAGGCATCCGCTGAGCCGCGGCGCATCTTCCCCGTTCAGCGGGGACGTCGCGAACACCTGCTCACCTGCCGCATGGGCAACGCTCAGCCGACACCGAGACAACGTGGCCACACTCGCGGAATGCAGACGTCCTCACCGCCGCGGTCTCTGTCCCCTGCCGCTCTGCGCATCCGCGCGGTCCTCTGGGAGTGGGACCCGATCGGGGTCCGCGACATCGGGGACGGATGGCCCGCCGACGAGTACGACGATCTGATCGTGCCGATCCTCGAGGCGCTGGCATCCGAGCCTGCCCCCGAGGAGCTCGCAGCCGATCTGCGAACCGTCATCGAGGTCGACTACGGTCTCCCCTCGCCGGAAGGATGCCACGACGTCGCCGTTCGGCTCTTGCGCTCACGCGACTGACCCGGTGCCGCACGGTCACGGCATCTGAAGCTCCGCCTCGCTCTTCGGATAGGACCGACGGAGCCATTCGCCGAACTTGCGCGTGTTCAGGCAGGCGTCCCGGTCGGCGCAGCGGATGACGTCGTCCTGCTGCGTGTAGACGCGATACGTCTCGACCTTGGCATCGAGGGTCGCTCCCTCGACGTTTCGCGGCAGATCCTCCGAGGGGTACCCGACGAAGTAGCGCAGGCCAGGCCCGACACCGGCGATGGGACCGACCGCGTCGCGCACGAGGGTCCCGACCACCGAATGGTCCGGGTGGTCTCCCGGGGCGAAGGCGCTCCCGCGGGGGATGTGGGTGAGCGTTCGGGCAGGACGGAACGCCTCGGCGAACTCCGTCAGACTCGCCGAGAGCTGCGCGGCGCTCACGGCGGGGCCGCCGTCGATCGGCGCGAGGGAAGCGATCCCCGTCGAGCAGCTTGCTCATCGTGGCGTACCCCGTGGCCGCGAAGCCGCCGTCGGTGATGTTCCCGTCCGGAAGCCGGACGAAGAGAACCGAGACCCGCCCGTCGCCCTGGGGCGTCAGGCGGTCGACGCGCATCCCGCTGTCGAGCGTGATGACGCTCTCATCCCACAGCCCGTCCTTCGCGCGCATCACGTCGTACGCGCGCAGGATGCCGAGTTCTCGCGCATGCGTGTAGTCCAGGCCTCGCCCCGCATCGCCGGCGGTGAGGAAGACGGTGCGGACGCATTCGCCCGCAGCGATCGCCTCCGAGATCGTCGGATTCGCGAAGATGATGTCGTCGTCCGGATGAGCCCAGACCGTCAGAACCGTGTCCCCGCCCGGGCAGGCCTGCGCCACCGGCGAACTCGGCTTCGGTGTGGGGGTCGCGCTCGGTGTAGAGGTGGGAGTCGGATGCGACGGCTCGGTGCGAGGTGACGACGACAGCGCGACCGCCGGCTCGGGTCCGTCGGCACGGCTGAAGGCGAGAGGGATCGCGACGGCCGCCCCCGCGACCACGACGACCGCAGCGACGGCGACGAGAAGGGCGATCCGGCGCCGGTGCCGGGCGCGAGAAGAACGCGTCTGAGAACGCGACATCGGGTGGTCCTTCCGGCCGTTGTGCCCCGCGAGCAGGACATCCGGTCATCCGGTGCCCGAGTGTAGCGACACGTCGCGCCGAGCGTGGAGGAGCACCGGCCTGCGCCGCTCGCGAAGCGGCACGGGCGGGTTCCAGAAACATCGCGTTCACCCGCGGGTGATTCACTGGGTTAGATCCGCCTGTTATCGTCAGCGGGGAGAAAACCATTTCCAGGCACCTTGGGGAGAGGCCTACGAATTGTGACGTCTGACCTGAGAGTCGACGCGACATCGACGTCGCAGGCCGACGACGCCGGGGAGTACACCCCCGTCGTGGACAGCCCCGCGCCGAGGACGCCGACCTCGGTCGCCCGCCACCCTCGCGACAGGTGGCGCCTGCGCTACCGCCGCAATCTCTTCCTCACCGACCTGGCCGCCCTCGTGTGGGTCGTCTACGGCACGCAGCTGGTGTGGTTCGGAACCGGCAATGTCGCCGTCGCCGCCAGCAAGGACGGTCGCATCACCGACCTGTCGTACTGGATCTTCTCGGCGCTGCTCATCATCGCCTGGATGTGGGCGCTCTCCTTCGTCGATTCCCGCAGCGATCGCGTGATCGGTACCGGCTCGCAGGAGTACGTGCGGATCGTGGACTCAAGCTTCCGCGTCTTCGGCGCCGTGGCGATCCTCGCCTTCCTGACGCAGATCGACGTCGCGCGCGGATACCTCCTCATCTCTCTTCCCGCCGGCATCGTCGTCCTCATCTTCACGCGTTGGCTCTGGCGTCAGTGGCTGATCGTCCAGCGCTCACACGGGAAGTACTCGGCCAACGTCCTTCTCGTCGGCTCGCTGACCTCGGTCACCCAGTTGGCGCGGGAATTCGCCCGTACCCCGAGCGCCGGATACCGGGTCGTCGGCGCCTGCGTCCCCAACGGCAAGATCGCCGATGTCATCCCCGGGACGACCATCCCCGTGATGGGACACGTCGGTGACGTCTCCCGCGCGCTGTCCGCCACCGGAGCGGACACCGTGGCCGTCACGAGCGCCGACGAGCTCCCCGCCGACAAGGTGAAGGAGATCTCGTGGAGTCTCGAGGCGGGACGCCAGCACCTCGTCCTCGCCCCCAGCATCATCGACATCGCCGGGCCGCGCCTGCACACCCGACCGGTCGCGGGCCTCCCCCTCATCCACGTGGAGACCCCCCGGTTCTCGCGGGGGCAGGTGTTCCTCAAGCGCACGGTCGACCTTCTCGCGAGCATCGCCGGCGTGATCCTGCTGAGCCCGCTGCTCGCGTTCCTCGCCGTCACCGTCCGCCTGTCCAGCAGCGGCCCCATCTTCTTCCGACAGACGCGCATCGGGTTCCACGGCACCGAGTTCACGATGATCAAGTTCCGTTCGATGGTCGTCAACGCCGAGGAGCTGCTCCACGATCTCGCCGAACAGCAGCGCGACTCGGGCAACGAGGTCCTGTTCAAGATGAAGAACGACCCCCGCGTGACCCCCATCGGCCGGGTGATGCGCAAGTTCAGCCTGGATGAACTCCCCCAGCTGTTCAATGTCATCGGCGGGTCCATGTCGCTCGTCGGCCCCCGTCCGCCCCTGCCGTCCGAGGTGGCCCAGTACGCGGATCACGTGCACCGGCGCTTCCTCGCCAAGCCCGGCATCACCGGATTGTGGCAGGTCAGTGGCCGGTCGTCGCTGTCCTGGGAGGAGTCGGTGCGCCTGGACCTGTCTTACGTGGAGAACTGGACGCTCCTGGGCGACTTCGTCATTCTCGGCAAGACCGCTCGCGCCGCCCTGGTGCCGGGCGATACCGCCGCGTGAAATCCCCGCGGTCTGCGGGTCCGCGACCGGGTGTCTCCGTGTCGCGTCGACAAAAATCTGAAAGGCTTCCATCGTGCGTTTGTCTGTAGTGGGGTGCGGTTACCTGGGTGCGGTGCATGCGGCGGCGATGGCCTCCATCGGCCATGAGGTCGTGGGCATCGATGTCGATGAGCGCAAGATCACCGCGCTGAGCAAGGGGGAAGCGCCGTTCTTCGAGCCCGGCCTGCAGGAGATCCTGACCGAGGGCATCGCGTCGGGCCGCCTCTCCTTCACGACCGACATGTCTGCGGCGCAGGGCGCGAAGGTCCATTTCATCGGCGTGGGAACACCGCAGCAGGCGGGCGGTTACGCCGCCGACCTCACCTACGTCAATGCCGCTGTCGACGGCCTGCTCCCGTACCTGTCCGAGGGCGACCTGGTCGCGGGCAAGTCCACCGTGCCGGTGGGCACCGCGGCGACGCTCGCCCCGCGGGTGTCCGAGACGGGCGCGACGCTGGTGTGGAACCCGGAATTCCTCCGCGAGGGCTGGGCCGTTCAGGACACCATCGACCCCGATCGCCTCGTGGCCGGTGTCCCCTTCTCCGAGGGTGCTGCGACTGCCGAGGGCGAGCGGGCGGCGCAGATCCTGCGTGAGGTCTACCACCCCTCGATCACCAAGGGCACGCCGTTCATCGTCACCGACTACGCCACGGCGGAACTCGTGAAGGTCTCCGCGAACGCCTTCCTCGCGACGAAGATCAGCTTCATCAACGCGATCGCCGAGATCGCCGAGGTCACCGGCGCCGACGTGACGACCCTGGCCGACGCGATCGGGCACGACGCGCGCATCGGGCGTCGCTTCCTCGGCGCGGGCATCGGCTTCGGCGGCGGCTGCCTTCCGAAGGACATCCGCGCGTTCTCGGCTCGTGCCGAAGAGCTCGGCCGTGGCGAATCCGTCGCGTTCCTCCGCGAGATCGACGCCATCAACCTTCGCCGGCGCGACCGCGCCGTCGAGATGACGAGCGAGGCCCTGGGAGGATCGGTCTTCCAGAAGAAGGTCACGGTTCTGGGTGCGGCGTTCAAGCCCCACAGCGACGACATCCGCGACTCGCCCGCTCTCGATGTGGCGGTCCGGCTGCACGGCCTCGGCGCCGACGTCACCTTGACCGATCCCGCCGCGATCGAGAACGCCCAGCGCGTCCACCCGCAGCTCACGTACGTGCACGACCGCGACGAAGCCCTGCAGGACGCGGATGCCGTGATCGTCGTGACCGAATGGGACGAGTATCGTCACCAGCTCGATCCCGCGCACGCGGCGACGCTGACGCGGGGTCACATCGTCATCGACGGCCGTAACTGCCTCGACGCCGCGGCGTGGCGTGCCGCCGGGTGGACCTACCACGGCATGGGTCGCCCCTGATCAAAACTCTCCTCAGACGCCCCGGCTCCGCCGGGGCGTCTGAGGTTCTCGCGGGGTCACCCTGTGGACAGCCGCACCCACCCTCCGCGTGCGCATGTAAGAATGCCCTCCGACCCCGAAGGACATCCCATGCTCTCCCCCCTCCCCTCTCCCCTTCTTTCCGGCCTCCCGGCCGACGACAGCGACCTCGGCTTCTCTCCTCGCTGCGAGTCCTGCCTCCGGCCGATGGCCGAACAGGGCGCCGGTCGCTCCGCGCACTGGAGGTGCCCGAGCTGCGCGAATCTCCGCATCTCGTGATGCGACGGCTACGCTGACCCCGTGCTCGTCAGCCTCCTCATCTCCATCGCCGCCATCGTCTCGGCGGTGCTGGTGGGCTTCGTCGCCCGCCGCATCCTGGGGACGGCGGTCGGATGGCCACGCAGCATCATCATCGGCCTGCTGGTCTTCTTCCTCGGCGTCCCCTTCGCCGATTGGGTGCTCCGCCAGACGGGAACGTCGCCGGAACCCGAGAGCGCAGCCGGCCTCTGGTTGGCCCTCGTCGCCCTCGCCATCGCGTGGGTCTTCGCGCTCGGGGTGGCGGCTCTGGTGGCGAGCGAGGCGATCTTTCCCACTCGCCCCCTGCCCAATCCGATCGACCTCGTGCGGGCCGCGCTTCGGCAGCGAAAGCGTACGCGTCGCTATCTGGAGATCCTCGCGATCGCTTCACGGCACGGCGTGGGCTGGCTGTTCCACGGCGGGCGGGCGCGCGTCGAGCAGGAGTTGAGCACGGCCGAAGAACGCGCTCACGCTATCGTCGCGACGATCAACGACGCCGGCGTCAGCTTCGTCAAGCTGGGGCAGGTCCTCTCCACCCGACGCGACCTGATCCCGGAACCGTATCTCAGCGCCCTGTCGAGCCTGCAGACGAAGGCGACGACGCTGCCGTGGGAGACCGTGCGCGAGGTCATCGAGAGCGATCTGGGCACCTCGATCGACGAGGTGTACGCCGAGGTGGATCGCGCCCCCCTCGCGGCGGCGTCCGTGGCTCAGGTCCACCGGGCGCGACTGCTCGACGGGACCGACGTCGTCGTGAAAGTGCAGCGCCCCGCGGCCCGGGCCCAGGTGGAGGCGGATGCCGACATCATCGGGCGTCTCGCTCATCGCGCAGAAGCGCGCACGCGAGTGGGCCGGGACCTCCGCATCGAATCGGTGGCGCGCGGGTTCACCGCGACTCTCCTCGAGGAGCTCGATTACCGTATCGAAGCGCGCAATACGGAGATGATCCGCTCCACGCTTCAACGGATCGACAAGGCGGAGCCCGAGCGTCGCGGTCTCGTCTCCGTCCCGCACGTCTTCCCAAGTGCCTCCGGCCCGCGAGTGCTCACGATGGAGCTCGTCGACGGGGCGGCGCTGAGCGACTCGGGAGAGCGTCTGGCCGCCCTGGGCGCCGAACAGCGCGATCGCCTGGCCCAGGTCCTGATGTCGACGGTCATCGAGCAGATCCTGGTGTACGGCGTCTTCCACGCCGACCTGCACCCCGGCAATGTCCTCCTGAAAGAGGACGGCACCCTCGGACTCATCGACTTCGGCGCGGTGGGCATCATCGAACGCAGTCGACGCGAGCACCTGACAGCCCTCCTCCTGGCAGCGCTGGGCGAGAACGACGTGGCCGCCACCGACGCGCTGCTCATCATCGTCGATGCCCCCGAGGATGTGGACCTCGAAGCGTTCCGGCACGACGTCGGCATCGTGCTCACGACGGAGCACTTGCGCACCGACGGCCAGGGATCGATCTTCACGCGGATGGTCGACGTCATCCGTCAGCACCGGATCGCCCTGCCCGGCGAACTCGCCTCCGCGTTTCGGAGCTTCGCGACCCTCGAGGGGTGCCTGCGCGTGATCGTCGACGATTTCGACATGGTCGGGCGCGCGCTGCCCTTGATGCCCGCACTCCTTCGGCGGACGCTGTCGGTCAAACGATTGGCCACCGATCTGCAGGCCGGAGCGGTCATCTCGATGGCGCGCATCCAGAGGGCCCCGCGCCGTCTCGAGGCCCTCCTGACCGGAATCGAGAAGGGGTCGATCGGGGTCACGCTCCGCTCGAAGGACGGGTCGGATGCCGGTGGCATCCTGAATCGCGTCACGGCGGAGGCCGCATCGACGCTGGTGTCGATCGCCGCGGTGGTGATCGCGGTGGTGCTCATCATCTCCGGGGGAGGACCCGTCCTCGGCGGATCCGTCACCCTCTTCGCGGTCCTCGGCGCGGTGATCGGGCTGTTCGGGTTCCTCGGGCTCCTGCGCATCGTGCGACGGACGTTCAGCCGTCGAGGCTGAAGAATCGCCGATCTTCCTCGCGCCGATGCACCACGGCGGGTGCGGGCGCCGCTACTGTGAGCAGCAGTCACCTGTTGTTGCACCACCCGGACTCCAAAGGAGAAGTCCCATGGTCGTCGCTTTCCTGGTTGCCTTGCTCGCCTGGATCGTCATCTCGCTCGCGGCCGGTATCGGTCTCGGCCGGATGATCGCGCGCTCCGAGACGGAAGACGGTCGTGTGCCGTCCCTCGTCTCGCGCAGCCTGTAGCTCGTCGACGGGCGCCGCGTCGGAACCCGTTCCCCTCGCGCGCGTGCCTCGACTCCGACTCGCCGTCGTATCCGAGGCACGCGCGGATTCCGCGCGAAGACAGACGAGCCAGAGCGAAGCCTCCGGAACTCGCGGGTGGAGGACGCGTCAGGGATGCGCCCGCGGAGCGCCGACGCGGGTCGCCGCCGCTCGATACTCTCGGCGGGTCATCGGCGCGGCGTGAACACCCCTGCCGGGCGCGGGAGACGCGAGCCCCGACACCGCCCCGACGATCACCTCGACGGCGCTCGCGGCATGCTGCTCGAACTCCGCCCAGACGGAGGCATCCTGACCGATCGGGTCGATGATGTCGTCCTCACTCTGCGAGACGTGCCGATCACTGCGGCGTGCGCTCGCGACCTTCGAGAGAATCGTCGGCCACGTGTCGAGGGCGACGGTTGGGTGGGAGGCGTCGAGGAGCCGCGCGAACTCGCGGATCGTGAAGACGCCTCCCACCAGGTCGGGGCGCATCCCCAGGACGGTTCGTCGGTGCGCTCGTTCTGCGCACAGGATCGTCGTGCGCATGCTGAGCATCCGCTCGCTCAGAAGGCGCGTGCGGTGCGTGTCGAGAGAGAAACCGTAGGCGTGTGCGAGGGTCCTCGCGCCCTCTTCCGCGGGGTGACCGGGACGAGCCGCCGTACCGGCGCTCTCGAGCTCGATCCCCTGGACACCCCGCCCCGCCAGGCGCGTGCGCAGGAGGTTCTCGACGAACGGGGATCGAATGGCGTTCGCCGTGCACACCACGATGATGTGAGGCGTGGTCGGCAAACGGTCTGACGACATCACATGACTCCTCCCGCGCGGCAGAACCACGCCCGCACAGTAAAACGCAGATGGCCACGCCCCCTCGTCCTCGACCACTCCCCGCGACGGCGGACCTTCCGGGGTGAACACGCGGGAGCGTGACCGCCATCAGGCCGTTCTCGACGCCCGAGACGGGGCGCCCCTCAGCCGTCACCCTCCTCAGGGCGGTCGAGTGCCGCCGCGGTTTCCGGAGCTTCGCGGAGCAGTCGGCCGAGGGTCCGCGCCGCGGCCGCATCGAGTTCGACCGCGTACCCGCCGCCGAACTCGAGGGCGATCCACGACTCGTCGTCGTCGGCGCGGCGGATGAGCCCCACCTCGAGATGGGTCGAGACCCCGGCACCGGCGCGGCGACCGTCACGAACTCGTGCCACGAAACCCGTACCGGCGCTCCGGTGGATCTCGTCGTCGGGATGCACCGTCTCGCCGTGCTCAGTCGTGCACCACGCGAACGCGCATCGTGCGACCTGCGGGCGATGTTTCGCCGGAATCCGATTCATGCCTGACACCTCTCTCGCAGGACCGCCCTCCCGGCGGCCCCATCATCGGTGGGCACGCACTGAGTGAACCACGACCCTCCGACATCGAGCTCAGCGTCCGGGGGCCACGCCCCCCGGACGCGCGGGGATCAACTCCTCAAGGGACATCTCAAGGACCTCGGCGAGCGCCACCAGGGTCTTGAGACGGGGGTTGGCCGGAGTGCCCGGGTTCGATTCGCCCTTCTCGAGCTTGCGATACGTGAACGTCGCCAGACCGGCAGCGTGCGCGACGTGCTCCTGCGAGAGGCCTCGCTGCGCACGCGCGCGGAGAAGCCGCTTTCCCAGCTCTTGCGCGAAGTCGTTCCAGGGATCGGGCGCGTCCGTCATCGTCCCAGCTTGATCTGAGAGCAACGCGCACATGAACATGTTTACATGCATCATCTCTCCTGACCGTTCGGGAACGCTCCGCTCGCCAAAAGGTGAGGGATCACGGGTGGTGGGTGAGAGCACGGGGGATCAAGACAGACGTGCCTGCGCCGCGGGACTCGCAGCCTCCGAGCCGCACGGGCAGACGGGCCGAGCCGGGAACCTCGCGAGACCGCTTCACCCGCGCGGGTGAAGCGGCTGACCGTGCCGTCGGCCCACGAGCCAGATGGCACAGTTCCGACGCCCGCCGCACGTGTCGTGCCCCGGCGGCGGCCCCCTTCACGGCTCTCGGGCACCGATAGCGGAGCATTCATGAACCTCGCCGTCTCAACCTTGAGTTCACCATCCCCCTCGGCGCCGCGTCCGGTCGCGCGCGCGTCGAGTACGCCGTGGGAGCGGCGCTACGCGCGGATCCTCTCCGTCGTCGACACCATCGTCGTGCTGGCGTCGGTGTTCGGAGCGCAGGTGCTGTGGCTGGGGCCGCATCCGACGGAGGTCAGCTCGGCACCGGTGAGCTACACGACCGTGTCGGTTCTCCTGTCCGGCGCATGGCTTCTCGCGCTCACGCTCAGCGGGAGCCGGCATCCCCGTGTCCTCGGGCAGGGCATCACCGAGCACCGGCGGATCCTCGGGGCGTCACTGCAACTCTTCGGCCTCGTGGCGATCGGCGCCTACCTCGGCGGCGTCGATCTGTCCCGGGGCTACTTCCTGCTGAGCCTGCCCGCCGGCACCGCCGTCCTCCTCGGAGCACGGATCGCGTGCCGCGCCTGGCTGGTCGCGCAAAGACGCAAAGGGTCCATGGCGACACGCGTGGTGTTGTTGGGTGGGGAGCAGGAGAACGAGCGGGTCGCCTCCGAGCTGGCTCGTCAACCCGGCGTGGGCTTCACGGTCGTCGGAGTGCACGCACTGACGGCGGAGGCGGTCGCCGGAGGGTGGACGGATCGCCACTCCCACCGCCTGCGGGAGCGCCTCGACGACCTGCAGGCCGACAGCGTCCTCGTCACAGGAGGCTCGCACCTGCAGCCGCAGGACATCAGACGCATCGGCTGGATCCTCGAACCCGGACGCCAGCACCTCATCGTCGCCGTCAACCTCGCCGATGTCGCGGGACCGCGTATCCACACACGCCCGGTCGCGGGGCTCCCCCTCGTCCACATCGAGACGCCCCAGTACTCCACGACGCAGAAGGTGCTCAAGCGCGCCTTCGACATCGTCGGGGCGGCGACGCTCATCCTGCTCCTCTCCCCTGTCCTGCTGACGTTGGCCGCGCTGGTGCGGATGTCGAGCCCGGGCCCCGTTCTCTACCGCCAGGAGCGCGTCGGCCAAGGGGGCTCCCATTTCGGGATGCTCAAGTTCCGTTCGATGATCGACGGCGCGGACGCACGCCTGCACGAGCTGCTCGCCGAGCAGGGCCGAGAAGGCACGCCTCTCTTCAAGGTCGAGAACGATCCCCGTGTGACCGGTGTCGGGCGATGGCTGCGCAAGTACTCGCTCGACGAGCTGCCACAGTTGTTCAACGTGCTGAGCGGACACATGAGCCTGGTCGGACCGAGGCCCCAGCGCGACGCAGAGGTCGCGTTCTACGACGACGACGCCCGCCGACGCCTCATCGTCCGGCCCGGCATGAGCGGTCTCTGGCAGGTCAGCGGGCGCTCGGCACTCGCATGGGACGACGCCATCCGGCTCGACCTGTTCTACGTCGAGAACTGGTCCCTGGTCGGTGACATCGTCATCCTGGCGCGCACCTTCAAGGCGGTGATCGCCCCCGGGGCGACCGCGCACTGATCCCGAAGAGAGAGAAAGGGCGCCGATCCGAGGATCGGCGCCCTTTCTCTCTTCCTTTCGCGATCAGGAGCGACGTCGCCGCCGCGCTCCGGCCGGAGCATCCTGCGCGGGGGCCGCGAGCTTCGTCGCCATCGAGGACCCCGTGCGCGCTTCGCCTCCTGCCTCACCCGATCGGGCCGCCACGCTCATCCTCTGCGAAAGGGTCCGCAATCCGCTCACGTTGTCGGGCGGAAGGGTCGAATGGCGTCGCGGACCCGGGAGCGCCGCGGTGTCGGTGTCGTCGGCGGACTGACCTTTCGCGCTGCCGAACCACCCGCGCCGCCACCAGGATCGCGGGGTGCTCCTCGCTGCCCCGTAGCCGTAGTAGCCGGCGTACTGCGATCCGTAGTAGCTGGAGTCGACACCGCGGAGGGGGACGCGGTTCAAGACCACCCCGAGCAGTCGACCGCGCGTCTTGCCGAGGTTGTCCGATGCACGCACGAGCATGTCGTCCGTGGTCCGTCCCGCCGTGACCACGAGGACCGCGCCATCGGCCCAGCTCGCGATCACGGCCGCATCGGCGACCGCGAGAGTGGGCGGCGAGTCCACGATGACGATCATGTCGTCGGCCAGTTTCCGGGCCAGCTGCTGCATGCGCTGCGAGCCCACCATCTCCGTCGGGTTGGGCGGGGTGCGTCCCGCAGCGACGACGAAGAGTCGGCCGTTCTCATCGACCTGATGGGCGACCTGTTCGATCTGGGCACGCCCCGCGAGAACGTCCGACAAGCCCACGTCGTCCGAGAAACCGAACATTCCGCCCAGCACCGGGCGGCGCATGTCCGCGTCGACGAGGATGACCGCCTGACCGGTGGCCGCGATGCTGACCGCGAGGTTCGCGGCCGTGGTCGACTTGCCGTCGCCGGGCAGCGGACTGGTGATCACGATGACCTTCGCCGGGTGGTCGACGTCGACGTACTGCAGATTCGTGCGCAGTTCGCGCATCGCTTCCTTGTGGGCGAACGATCCTCGGCCGTCCTTGATGTCGTCGAACGAGAACACCGCGCGCCCGGAGGCGAGGTCCTTGTCGACCGGCAGCACACCGACGACGGAGGTGTCCACCGCCTCGGTGATGTCGCGTACCGAACGCAGACGGCGGTCGAACGCGCGCCTCACAAGCGCGAAGACGACACCCAGGACCGCACCGGCCATCGTGCCGAGCGCCACGTTCAAACGCACGTTCGGAGACGACGGGGACGTGGGCAGTCGAGCGGAGTCCCCGGCGACCAGGCGCACCGCGCCCTGACCCGACCCCGCATTGTCCAGGCCGTCCACCTGCTTGGTCATCCCTCGAATCCAGGCTTCGGCGAGATCTCGGGCGGACTCCGGCGTCGGCCCGGAGGCATCCACCCGTACGTTGACGGTGTCCACCGGGTTGGACACCTGGATGCGCTGAACGAGCGATTCCGGGCTGTCCTCCAGGCCCAGTTCCTGCTTGGCCGCTTCCGCGACGCTGCGCCAGTACCCCATATCGATGAAGGACTTGACCTTCGACAGCGCCAACTGGTCGCCGGCGAGGGCCGCCCCCGTCGAGTTGTCCGACGACACCGCCGCGACGTACCCGCTCGCGTCCGCGGTGTACACCCGCGGCTGAAGTGCACTCCACCCCAGTCCGGCTAGACCCCCGACCACGGTCAGGGCGATGATCGCCTTCCAGTAGGCCCGCAGTACGCGAACCACCCGTTGTATGTCCACTCGTGTCCGCCTTTCGCGCGGCCGGCGACGAGCCGCCGAGCCGGACGCAGCATAGGCACACCGTCTCCGTGCCCCGTGACACGTCCATCGCCGTTCGGGCGGGCGAAGGCTTCCTTTTCGGGTCCGACAAGGGAAGAGAGTGTGATGCCGAAAGGGTGACGAGGGGATGACGCCAGGGATGAAAGAGCCCCCTGCGGGCCGGTGTTCCCCGCGCGGCGGCTCAATGATCGTCAGTGCGCGTCCGTCGCATGAATGACCGACTCGCTCTCCCTCCGCCTGAGGGAAGGGGCGACGGTCACTGAGTTGGAGACACCCGATGCTGATCGACCTGGACACCCCACCCTCCCCTCTCTTCTACAAATCTGACGCTGCCGACGATCTTACGCGTGTAGATCTCGGCGGATGCCGTCTCATTAAAAAAACAAACAAA
>NZ_LDRT01000086.1 GCF_001476655.1 Microbacterium testaceum
CCTCAGCCCCGCGCCGCCTCAGCCCTGCGCGCCCTCACCGCGTGGTGATGCCGAACGGCGAACTCACCAGGTCGGTGAAATTCCCCACTCGCGCGCGCACCGTGCAGTCCGGGGCGACCGACAGCGCCGTCACGACGAGCCCGTCCGACGAGACGGTCAGTGCCCCGGCGCACCCGTCGCTGAAGCGCACCCCCGCCGTCCCTCCCGCGATGGCATCGAGCATGGCACTCGGCGCCCCCACCGAGGGGCTGGTGTACAGGGGGTTCACCGGGTCGGGTCCGCTCGGCCAGACCGGAAGGAGGGTGACGGGCAGCGCCGTTCCGCCGACCGTGCGGGCGGGGGTCGTGACCTGGATGTCGCGGAGGCGCTGCACGGGGTAAGAGGCCCCCGACACCTCGGCATCCGACACCGCCTCGGTCGTGGCCGCCGCGGCGGTCTTGAGCCATGCGTCGACGGCTTCCTGGCCGTCGAGCGCGAGTGAGACCTGCGCGGTGACCGTGACGGCATCCTGTGTCGGGACGGTCACGCCTTCGACGCTCCATCCGCAGTTCACCGAGATCCCGGTGACGCTGGCCTGGTTGCGGGTGACGGTGGCGTCCGACCAGGTCACGGCGGGACACGCGTCGGAGGTCGCCGCCCCCGGGAGCACTTCGAGGAACGGGCCGGTGAGCGGGGCGTTCTGCGCGCCGTACTCGATCGTGACCGTGGCGAGCTTCTTCTCGGGGTCGTAGCTGACCGAGCGGCTCACGCTCAGGCCTGTCGGCAGGGCGCGATCCTGCTGGCTCGCGGTCACGACGGGTCCGGCCGTGGCCGGCGTAGCCTCGCCGGCCGAGGGACGCAGGACGAGGAACGCGCCGACGGCGGCGACCGCGACCACCGCGGCACCGGCGATCCAGAGTGCGCGACCGCGCGGCATCCGCGTCCAGGGAGAGGTCTTCTCCGCCGGCTCTTCGGCGACGGGAGCGGGCGCCTCGCGGCGGGGCATCGGCCGAAGGACCGTCGCCTGACCGGCGGCTCCCAGATCCGGGGCCGGTTCGTCGGCGGGAAGGTCGACCGGTTCCGGGGCGCTCGGGGCGACGCCCCGAAGCACCGTCGCGGGCCGCTCCGCCTCGGCGAAGCCCTCGGGAGCGGCGACGGGGGCGAGAGCAGGCAGCGTCGCGACCGAGGCCGTCAGGCGGCGGAGGCTCTCTGCGGCCTCGGCGGCCGAGGGGCGCTCGGTCGGGGCCTTCCCGAGGAGACGGTGAAGAACCCGCCACACGTCGTCGGGCACGTCCAGTCGCGGTGCCTCGGCGCTGACGTGCCGATACGCGACCGTGAAGTCGGTTCCCGGGCCGGCGAACGGGGTGCGTCCCGAGAGGAGCTCGTAGAGCAGGATGCCGGTGGCGTAGACGTCGCTCGCCGGGCCCGCCTCACCCAGGGTGACGAGCTCGGGCGACATGTACTCAGGCGTGCCGATGATCGCGGTCGTGGAACGTCGACGCTCATCGAGCACGCGCGCGATGCCGAAGTCGACCACGCGGACCGCGGCGCCCGGATCCTGCGCACCCGCCTCCTCATCGCGCGCGAGCAGGACGTTGTCGGGCTTGATGTCGCGGTGGACCGTGCCGACCGCGTGAGCGGCCGCGAGGGCGTCGAGCACGGCGGCGGTCAGGGCGACGGCCTCCGCGGGCGGCAGGGTGCCTCGCTCGTCGAGGGCGTCGCGGAGGCTTCCTCCCTCGACGAGGTCCATGACGATCGCCAAGCGCTCGCCCTCGACCACGAGGTCGCGGACCGCGACGACGTGGGGGTGCCGCAGGCGCGTGAGCACCGTGCGCTCGCGGATGAAGCGTTCGACGAGCTCGGCATCCTGCGCGTGCTCGCGCCGGAGCACCTTGGCGGCGCGCATCGACTCGTCGCGCACATCGCGCACACGCCAGACCTCGCCCGCGGCACCGGATCCGATCCGATCGACGAAACGGTACGACGCGCCGAGCGCTTCCCCGATCTCCGGTTCCACCCGATCCCCCGCTCTCCCTGTCTCAACCTATCCGGCCGCGCGCACGGATCACGCCGCTTGCGCGACGCGCCCCGGCGCGGCAGGACGGCGGCCGGGTCAGCGCCGGCTCAGTCCGACGCGGCGTCGTCGATCGCGCGCTCGAGGCGTTCGATCTTGCCGTCGATCTCGCCGGTGCGCCCGGGGCGGATGTCGGCCTTGAGCACCAGAGACACGCGGGATCCGTAGGGAAGGACCGCGTCGGTGGCGCGTCTGACGACGTCGAAGACCTCGTCCCACTCGCCCTCGACTTCGGTGAACATCGAGGTCGTGCGGTGCGGGAGCCCCGAGGCGCGAACCACCGCCACGGCCGCGGCGACAGCGGCATGCACCGACCCGTCGGGGTTCTCGGCAGACAGGCTGCCCGTTCCGGACGGGGCGACGGAGAAGGCGACGAGCATGGTGTCGAGGTTAGTCGGCCGTCGCCGCCAGCACGGGCGCCTTGCGGCCGGTCACGAACTCGCGCAGGTCCGTCGGACGCGCCACGCGACCCACGGGGACGCGCACGACACGCACGATCGCCCAGACCATGAGCACGAGCGCGAGGACGTTCCGCGCCTCGAGCAGGAAGACCGGGAACGGCGCGGGGTGGGTGGCCATCAGCCCGTCGTAGACCATCGGGTACATCCACTGGGTGAGACCGGCGATCACGAGGGTGAGGGCGGCCAGCCCGTACCAGCGGCGGCGATCGATCATCAGGCCGAGGATGACGGGGGCGAACACCCACACGTAGTACTGCGGCGAGCCGACCTTGTTCAGCGCGATGAACGCGGTCACCAGCGCCAGCGAAAGCGGCGGGAAGAGCGTGACGAACGTCGCTCCGGCCCAGAGCTTGCGCGCCCCCACCACCGCGACACCCGCCATGACGAGCAGCATGAGCGGGGTCATGATCGCGATGACGGGATCGACACCCGGGCCGGTCACCTGGAAGGTGAGCACGCTGCCGTCGTAGTAGACCTCGGAACCGGGCACGTAGAACGAGGCGAGGATCATGTAGAGGCCCCCGACGGGTGCCTCCATCTGGATGCCGCGCGAGGTCTGATCGCCGACGAACCCGAGCACGAAGGGCGCGCCGCCCAGCGCCACCACGGGAATGACCGTGGCCAGCGACACGGCGACGGCGCCCCACACCAGGGCGAGTCGGCGCCGCACGACGATCAGGCCCGCGGCGAGGATCGCGGCCGGCCAGACCTTCATCCACACCGCGATCGACAGGAGGACGGATGCCAGGAACGGTCGGCGCACGAGCCAGATACTGCCGAGGATCGCGAACGGCACCGTGATCCCGTCGATGCGGTAGAGCCCGACCGGTCCGATCAGCAGGATGGCCACGAGCCAGAACCACGCCGCGAGCACGCGACCGCGCGAGCGGCCCTTCCCGACGAGGATGACGAAGGCGACGAAGTTCGCCAGGGCGACGGTGAGCGCCCACGCGGGGGTGTAGGTGATCGCCCACGCGAACACCCAGGCGAAGGTCATCGGCAAGAAGGCGAGCTGGGGGTAGATCCACTTCTCGGTGATGCCCGGCCATTCCCACGTCGCGGAGCGCGTGCAGGAGGTGACGTCGATCCCCCCGAACAGGGCGCAGCGCGACCAGGGTTCGTACACGAGGTACACGTCGCCCATGGGCTCGTTGGGCTGCTGGTAGCCCAGGATCGCCACGGTGACGTGCACGGCGACGAACGCGATCAACAGGGGAACGACACGCCTCAACACCGCCTCATCCTAAGCGGGTGGCCCTCTCCGCCCCGGACGGAGGCCCGTCCTGGCGGGGTCCCGGGCGGTCAACCGTTACGCGATCGAGTCCGACAGCAGCCCCGCCACGACCCGGGGCAGCGCCTCCGCGACGTCGAGCGCGGTGATCGGCCCCCCTTCTCCCCCGTGGATCCCGGATGCCGCCCGCCCGGCCGTCCCGTGCAGCCACGCGGCCGTGGCCGCGCACGCCGCGAAGTCGTCGAGGCCGCGGCGATCCGCGGCGACCGCTCCCGCCGTCACGGCGCCGAGCACCCCCGCGAGGACGTCCCCGGTCCCCGCGGTCGCCAGCCACGGCGTCCCGGCGCTGACCCGGCGGACCCACCCGTCCGCGGTGGCGACGATCGTCACCGCCCCCTTCAGCAGCACCACGCCCCCGAAGGCGGCGGCCGTCTCGAGCGCCGCGGCCTCCCGCGCGTCGTCGTCGGCGGCATCCGTCCGCGCCAGCCCGAGGTCGCCGCGCAGTCGGTCGAGCTCGCGCGCGTGCGGGGTCGCGATGACGGGGGCCGCGGCCCCGACGACGAGGTCGAGAGCGCCCGCGTCCACCACGACGGGCAGGTCGCCGTTCAGGATGCCGCGCAGCGCCGCCGTCTCCGCCGCGTCGCGCTCGGCGGCATCCGTCCCCGATCCGATCACCCAGGCCTGCACGCGCCCGTCGGCGGTCACGGTCTCGGGGCGACGCTGCAGCACGAGGTTCTGGGCGCGCTCGGGGCCGAGGTAGCGCACCATGCCCGTGCCGGTGCGCCACGCGGCCTCGACGCCGAGCATCGCCGCACCGGGGTAGCGCGCGGATCCGGTGCGCAGCCCCACCACCCCGCGGGAATACTTGTCGTCTCGCGCCGTTGGTCTCCGCAGGGCGCGGGCGGCATCCTGCCCCGTCCAGTCCTTCGCCGTCATGATCGCCAGACTAGACGGCCACCTGAGAACGCAAAGGTCCGACGTGAGCACCCTCTTCACACCTCTGTCCATCCGCGGTATCGAGACGCGCAACCGCCTGTGGGTGTCGCCCATGTGTCAGTACAGCGCGACCGAGGGGATGCCGAACGACTGGCACCACGTCCACCTCGCCCAGTTCGCGGCCGGCGGTGCCGGACTCGTCATCGCCGAGGCGACCGCGGTCTCGCCCGAGGGACGCATCTCCCCCGACGACGTCGGGCTCTGGAACGACGCGCAAGCCGAGGCCTGGGCTCCCCTCGTCGCGGCGATCCGCGCGCGCGGCTCCGTGGCGGGCGTGCAGCTCGGCCACGCGGGGCGCAAGGCCTCGACCACGTCGCCCCTCACGGGCGGCCGCGGCAGCGTCTCGCCCGCCGACGGCGGGTGGACGACCGTCGCCCCCTCGGCGCTGGCGTACGACTCGTTCGCCGCGCCGGTCGCGCTGGACGCGGCGGGCATCGAGAAGGTCGTCGCCGATTTCGCGGATGCCGCCCGCCGCGCCGTCGCGGCCGGGTTCGAGGTCATCGAGGTCCATGCCGCGCACGGGTACCTGCTGCACCAGTTCCTCTCGCCGCTGACGAACCACCGCGACGACGCCTACGGCGGGTCGTTCGAGAACCGCGTCCGCCTCGTCGTGCGGGTGACCGAGGCCGTCCGCGCCGCCGCACCCCGGGCCGCCGTCTTCGTGCGCTTCTCGGCGACCGACGCCGCCGAGGGCGGGTGGGACGTGGACGACACCGTCGCCGCTTCCCGACTCGTCGCCGAGGCGGGGGCCGATCTCATCGACGTCTCCAGCGGGGGTCTCGTGCCCGAGCAGCACATCGTGCCCGGCCCCGGGTACCAGGTCGACTATGCGGCGACCGTCCGCCGCGAGACCGGACTGCTCGTCGCCGCCGTCGGCATGATCGACGACCCGACGTTCGGCGAGCAGATCCTCTCGGACGGCCGCGCCGACGCGATCCTCTCCGCCCGCGAATGGCTCCGCGACCCGCACTACGCGCTGCGCGCCGCGGCCACCCTCGGCGACCCGGTGCCCGCTCCCGCTCAGTACGTCCGCGCCTACTGAGACGCGCGGGCGGGGCTGCCGCCCGATGGGAGAACACCGGATGCCACGCGGCTCAGGCCCCGTGGCATCCGGTGTTCTGGGCTCAGACGAAGCGCCGCCGCGCGGTGGCGTCCTGCACCTCGCCGACCAGCTCTTCGATGACGTCCTCGAGGAAGAGCACCGCGCGGACGTCGCCCGCCTCGTCGCGCACCTGCGCGAGGTGGCGACCGGACCGGCGCATGAGCGCGAGGGCGTCCTCGAGGTCGGTCGTCTCGAGCACCGACACCATGTGGTGGATGCGCTTGGCCGGGATGGGGCGCGCCATGTCAGCATCCGACCCGTCCGCCGCGCGGAGCACGTCCTTGAGGTGGACGTAGCCCGTGGGGTGCCCGGCCTCGTCGACGATCACGTACCGCGAGTAACCGTGCTGGGCCACCGCTCGTTCGATCTCGCCCGGCGTGGTCCGCTCCGGAAGGGTGACGAGTGCGGCCATCGGCACGGCGATGTCGGCGGCCTTCTTCTCGGTGAACTCCACCACGGCCGTGACCGTGCCGGAGGAATCGTCGAGGACGCCCTCGCGACGCGACTGGTTCACGATCGTGGCGACCTCATCGAGGGTGAAGGTGGATGCCGCCTCGTCCTTGGGCTCGACACGGAACAGTCGCAGCACGTGGTTCGCGGTCCAGTTCAGGGCGACGATGATCGGGTGGAACGCCTTCGACACCGCGACCAGCGGCGGGGCGAGCATGAGCACCGCCCGGTCGGGCAGCGAGAACGCCAGGTTCTTCGGAACCATCTCGCCGAACACCACGTGCAGGTAGGACACCAGCAGCAGGGCGACGACGAAGCCGATCACGCCGACCGCCGCCTCGGGCAGGCCCGTGAGACCCAGCGGGCCTTCGAGCAGATGGTGGATCGCCGGCTCCGAGACGTTCAGGATCAGCAGCGAGCAGATCGTGATGCCGAGCTGGCACGTGGCCAGCATGAGCGTCGCGTGCTCCATCGCGTACAGCGCGGTCTTGGCCGCGCGCGAGCCCCGGTCCGCGAGCGGCTCGACCTGCGAGCGCCGCGCCGAGATGACGGCGAACTCCGCGCCGACGAAGAAGGCGTTGGCGACCAGGAGCACGACCAACCAGGCGATTCCGGCCCAATCGCTCATCGCTGGTCACCCCCCTTCGCCGCGCGCACGAGGTCGCCGATGTTCTCCTCGACCGGGTTCGCGGTGTACTGGACGCGATCGACGCGGCGGCCGTCCATGCGGTTCACGGTCAGCACGCCCTCCTCGATCTCGACGGTGTCGCCCACCGCGGGGATCCTCTCCAGCGTCGCCATGATGAAGCCGCCCACGGTGTCGTACGCGTCCCCCTCCGGTACCCGCACCCCCGCGCGGTCCAGCGCCTCATCGGGACGCAGATCGCCGGGGAAGGTCAGCGAGACGGCCGTGCGCACCACGCCGGCGCGCGAACGGTCGTGCTCGTCGAGCACCTCGCCCACGATCTCTTCCACGAGGTCCTCGAGTGTCACGATGCCGGCGGTCCCGCCGTACTCGTCGACGACGATGGCCATCTGGTAGCCGCGCGAGCGCAGCTCCGACACGAGGGCGTCGAGGTGCACGGTCTCGGGAACGCGCAGCGGCTCGGTGGCCAGGGCGGCCACCGGAACCTCTGCGCGCTTCTCGCGGGGCACCCCGATCGCGGCTTTGAGGTGCACGACGCCGACGATGTCGTCCATCGACTCGCCGTACACGGGGAAGCGGCTGTGTCCGGTCCGACGGGCCAGTTGCACGACGTCGTCGGTGGGGTCGCCGGCGGCGAGCGCGTGCACGCTCGGGCGCGGCGTCATGACGTCGGCCGCGCTGAGGCGGGCGAACGTGAGGCTGCGATCCAGCAGCGACGCGGTGTCCTTCTCGAGCATGCCGGCGCTCGCCGACCGCTTGACGAGGCTCGACAGCTCCTCGGCCGACCGGGCTCCGGACAGCTCCTCCTTCGGCTCGACGCCCATCGCGCGGAGCACCCCGTTGGCGCTGCCGTTGAGCACCACGATCGCGGGCTTGAACACCGCGGTGAAGGCGACCTGAAACGGGATGACCAGCTTCGCCGTCTGCCGCGGGATGGCGAGCGCGAAGTTCTTCGGTACCAGCTCGCCGAGGATCATCGACAGCACGGTCGCGAATCCCACGCCGATCACCGCCGCCACGGAGACGGTCACCGCCTCGGGAAGTCCCCACGAGTCGAAGACCGGCCGCAGGAGGTTCGAGATCGCCGGTTCCATCGTGTAACCGGTGAGGAGCGTGGTCAGGGTGATCCCCAACTGCGCGCTCGAGAGGTGCGTCGAGGTGATGCGCAGCGCATCGATCGTGAGCGACAGGCGGGACTCGCCGGCGTCTCGTCGGGCCTCGAGATCGGCGCGGTCGAGGTTGACCAGCGCGAACTCACTCGCGACGAAGAGTCCGGTTCCCACCGTGAGAAGCAGCCCCACGCCCAGCATGACGTAATCCATCAGTCATCACCTCCGCTCGATCGGGGATCGGTCTCGGAGGAGGGTCGTCGGGGCCTGGGTCTACAACTGGGAGGGTCGTCCATCGTGCCGACGATTCTAGGGCAGCACCGCGCCCCTCGTGCCCGGTTCGTCACGATCCGTCCCCCGTGCAAGATGAGGGGATGGATGCCACAGCCCCGGTGCAGGCGCGTGCCATGTCCGCCGAGGCGGCCGTCGTCCGCCGCTTCGTCCACCGCCACGGCCCTGTCGCATGGGCGCACGCCGCCGCACCGGGGGTGGTGGGGGCCCGGACCTGGCACTACTGGTGGCACGCGCACCTGGTGCACGCGTTCGTCGACGCGCAGGAGCACCGCCCCGATGCGCGGCGCGCTCGACTCCTGCGCGAGCTGCACCGCGGCGTCACCCTGCGCACGCTCGGTCGCTGGACCACCCCGTTCTACGACGACGTCGCCTGGATGACGCTGGCGCTCCAGCGCTACGACGTCGGCGACCGGCACCTGGAGCGTCTCGTCCGACGGCTCGACGAGGCGATCGACCCCGCCGTCGGTGCACTCCCGTGGGCGGTGGGCAGCAGCCTCTACAACGCGCCCGCCAACTCCCCCGCCGCGATCGCCCTGGCGTGGACAGCGAGGCGCGGGGCAGCCGTCGATCTCGACGCCTGGGTCGCGGCGACGCTCGACGATCCGCGCACGGGGCTCGTCCGCGACGGCATCGAGCACGACGTCGTCCGCTCCGAGCTGTGGACGTACAACCAGGGCGTCGCGATCGGCTCGGCCCTCGCGCTCGCCGAGACGGCGCCCGACGCCGACTCGCGCGACGCGCACCTCGACCGGGCAGCCGGACTCGTCGTCGCCGTGGAGCACTGGTGCGCCGCCGACGGCGGCCTCCTCCCCTCGGCCGGGGGTGGCGACGGCGGGCTCTTCGCCGGCATCCTGGCCCGCTATCTCGCGGAGGCGACGATCCGATTCGCCGACGACCGGACGAACGAGGAGCACCTCGCGGTGTCCCGCCGCGCGCACCGGCTCGTGCGCGTGAACGCCGACGCCCTGTGGGAGAGGCGTCGCGGCGGCCTGTTCCCCGCCGACCCGCGGCGCTTCGCGCACCCGGAGGGCGACGACCTCGACCTGTCGGTGCAGCTCGGCGCGTGGATCACGCTCGAGGCCGACGTCGCGGCGAGCGCGATCACCAGCTGACGGGGAGCGCCTTGCCCTCTTCGTAGCCCGCGGCCGACTGCAGTCCCACCCGCGCGCGCTCGTGGAACTCGGCCACCGTCGCCGCTCCGGCGTACGTGAACGAGGAGCGCACGCCCGAGGTGATCATGTCGAGCAGGTCCTCGAGACCGGGCCGCTGCGGGTCGAGGTAGATGCGCGACGACGAGATGCCCTCGGCGAACAGTTCCTTCCGCGCCCGTTCGAAGGGATCGAGGCGTCCGAAGCGGCCCTGCACGGCCTTCGTGGAGGCCATGCCCCACGACTCCTTGTAGACCCGTCCGTCCTCGTCGGTGCGCAACCGCCCGGGAGATTCGATCGTGCCCGCGAACCACGAGCCGATCATGACGGATGCCGCGCCCGCCGCGAGCGCGAGGGCGACGTCGCGGGGGTAGCGCACCCCGCCGTCGGCCCAGACGTGCGCGCCGACGCTGCGCGCGGCCTCGGCCGTCTCAAGGACGGCCGAGAACTGCGGACGTCCGACCGCGGTCATCATGCGGGTCGTGCACATCGCGCCGGGTCCGACCCCGACCTTCAGGATCGAGGCACCGGCGTCGGTGAGGTCGCGCACGCCCTCGGCGGTGACGACGTTGCCCGCGGCGATCGGGATGCCGAGATCCAGCGCCGCGACCTCGCGCAGCGCGCGGAGCATCTGCGCCTGGTGCCCGTGCGCGGTGTCGACGACCAACACGTCCACGCCCGCGGCGGCGAGGGCGCGAGCCTTCGCCGCGACATCGCCGTTGACGCCGACGGCGGCGGCCACGATCAGGCGCCCCTCGGCGTCGACGGCCGGACGGTACACGGAGTCGCGCAGGGCGCTCCGCGCCGAGAGGGTGCCGACGATCCGGTCGCCGTCCACCACCGCGACGATGTCGGCCTCGCCCACGAGCGCGAACACCTCGCGGGGGTCGCCGACCTGCGTCACCTCGACCAGCGGAGCGTCGGTCCGGGCGATGTCGCCGAGGGTGGCATCCGGGAGCGCGGTCGCCAGGCGCGGGGCCGGTACGATCCCGCGGGAGTCGGTGAGGCCAATGATGCCGTCTTCGCGCGCGTCGGCGACGACGATCCCACGACCGGGCACCGGCGGCAGGACGAGACGGGCGTCGGCGACCGTCGCCGAGGGCGGGAGGACGAGAGGGGCGTCCCACGCCACGGGCTGGGACTTGACCCATCCCACCGCGTCGACCAGATCGGGGAGCGCCAGGTCCTGGGGCAGGACGCCGAGACCGCCGCGGCGCGCCAGGGTCGCTGCCAGGCGGGTGCCGGTGACCGAGTTCATGTTGGCCGAGACCAGCGGCAGCGTCGCACCGCTGCCGTCACTCGGGGCGAGATCGACGTCGAGACGACTGCGCACCTCGGAGTGACGCGGGACGAGGAAGACGTCCGAGTAGGTCAGATCGACATCGGGCTGAGCGCCGGAGAACTCCATGGCATCCACCTCACCACATCCGGGGAATGTAAAGACCCGGAAGCCGTCCAGAAACCTCGGCTAGGCTTGAACGAGTGCGTGACGGCGACAGTCGCGTGCATTCCACAGGAATCTTCATCGAGGAAAGCAGGCGATCGACTGTGTCGAGCCAGGTGACGGGCGTCGGTACTTCGAACGAGGGCGAGTTCGGCGCGAACGAGTGGCTCGTAGACGAACTCTACGAACAGTTCAAAGTCGACAAGCACTCCGTGGACAAGGCCTGGTGGCCGATTCTGGAGGCGTACCACCCGGTCGTCGACGAATCCGCCGCGGCCGGCAGTCCCCCGTCCGCTCCGGCGGCCGAGCCGAAGCCCGTGACGGCTCCGATTCCCGTCGTCGGTCAGGCCCCCGTGGCCCGCACCACGACCAAGCCCGCAGCTCCCCAGCCGATCCCCGCGCAGGCGCCCGCCGCAGCGCCCTCGGCCGGCTCGGAGAGCACCGAGGAAGACCGCGTGACGGTCCTGAAGGGGATGCCGAAGGCTCTGGCATCCAACATGGACGACTCGCTCACGGTCCCCACCGCGACGAGCGTGCGCACCATCCCCGCGAAGCTGATGATCGACAACCGCATCGTCATCAACAACCACATGTCGCGCACGCGCGGCGGCAAGGTGAGCTTCACGCACCTCATCGGGTGGGCGCTGATCCAGGCGCTCAAAGAGTTCCCGAGCCAGAACGTCTACTACGCCGAGGTCGACGGCAAGCCCTCGGTCGTGGCGCCCGCGCACATCAACCTGGGCATCGCGATCGACATGCCCAAGCCCGACGGCTCGCGCGCACTGCTGGTGCCGAGCATCAAGCGCGCCGACACGCTGACGTTCGGCGAGTTCCTCGCCTCGTACGAAGACCTCGTGCGCCGCGCCCGCAACAACAAGCTGACGCCGGCCGATTTCCAGGGCACGACGATCTCGCTGACCAACCCCGGCGGCATCGGCACGGTCCACTCCGTCCCCCGCCTCATGCGCGGTCAGGGCGCGATCATCGGTGCGGGCGCTCTCGACTACCCCGCCGAGTTCCAGGGTGCCAGCGCGAAGACGCTCAACGAGCTGGCGATCGGCAAGACGATCACCCTGACCAGCACGTACGACCACCGCGTCATCCAGGGTGCCGGCTCGGGTGAATTCCTCAAGAAGGTGCACGAGCTGCTCATCGGGCAGCGCGGCTTCTACGACGACATCTTCGCGGCGCTGCGCATCCCGTACGCGCCGATCCACTGGGCCGCCGACATCAACGTCGACATCTCGGAGCGCATCGACAAGAGCGCCCGCGTCCAGGAGCTCATCAACTCTTACCGCGTCCGCGGCCACCTCATGGCCGACATCGATCCCCTCGAGTACGTGCAGCGCACGCACCCCGACCTCGAGATCGAGTCGCACGGGCTGACGTTCTGGGACCTCGACCGCGAGTTCGTCACCGGCGGTCTCGGCGACCGGCGCGTGGCCAAGCTGCGCGACATCCTCGGCGTGCTGCGCGACTCCTACTGCCGCACCATCGGCGTCGAGTACATGCACATCCAGGACCCGGTCCAGCGCACCTGGTTCCAGAGCAACGTCGAGGTCAAGTACATCAAGCCCGGCCATGACGAGCAGCTGCGGATCCTGTCGAAGCTGAACCAGGCCGAGGCGTTCGAGACGTTCCTGCAGACGAAGTACGTCGGCCAGAAGCGCTTCAGCCTCGAGGGCGGCGAGTCGCTCATCCCCCTGCTCGACCAGATCCTGCAGGGAGCCGCATCCAAGGGCCTCGACGGCGCCGCGATCGGCATGGCCCACCGCGGCCGTCTGAACGTGCTGACCAACATCGGCGGCAAGACCTACGGCCAGGTGTTCCGCGAGTTCGAGGGCGCTGTCGCGATCGGCAGCAAGCGCGGCTCGGGCGATGTGAAATACCACCTCGGCACCGAGGGAACGTTCGTCGGCGACAACGGCGAAGAGCTGCCCGTCTACCTCGCCGCCAACCCCTCGCACCTCGAGACCGTCGACGGTGTGCTCGAGGGCATCGTGCGCGCCAAGCAGGACCGCAAGCCCATCGGCAGCTTCTCGTGGCTGCCCATCCTCGTGCACGGCGACGCCGCGTTCGCGGGTCAGGGCGTCGTCGTCGAGACGCTGCAGATGTCGCAGCTGCGCGGCTACCGCACGGGCGGCACGATCCACGTCGTGGTGAACAACCAAGTCGGCTTCACCACCACCCCCACCGATGCCCGCACCTCGGTGTACGCCACCGACGTCGCCAAGACGATCCAGGCGCCCGTCCTGCACGTGAACGGCGACGACCCCGAGGCCGTCGTCCGCGCCGCGGAGCTCGCGTTCATGTACCGCGAGGAGTTCCACCGCGACGTCGTGATCGACCTCGTCTGCTACCGCCGCCGCGGTCACAACGAGGGCGACGACCCCTCGATGACGCAGCCGCTCATGACGAACCTCATCGAGGCGAAGCGCTCCGTCCGACGCCTGTACACCGAGGCCCTCGTCGGCCGCGGCGACATCACCGAAGACGAGTACGAGCAGGCGAAGCAGGACTTCCAGAACCGGCTCGAGGTCGCCTTCGCCGACACGCACGAGGCCGAGACCGGCACGAACCCCGTCGTCTCGACCGAGGCGGCCGACGAGGTTCCCACCGGCGCCCCCGAGACGACCGGGGTGTCGCGCGAGGTCGTGCATCACATCGGCGACGCCTTCGTGAACAAGCCCGACGGCTTCACCGTGCACAACAAGCTCCAGCAGCTGCTCGAGAAGCGCTTCGACATGAGCCGCAACGGCGGCATCGACTGGGCGTTCGGCGAGCTCCTCGCCTTCGGGTCGGTGCTCATGGAGGGCACGCCCGTGCGTCTCGCCGGTCAGGACTCGCGCCGCGGCACGTTCGTCCAGCGTCACTCGGTGCTGCACGACCGCAAGAACGGCCAGGAGTGGCTGCCGCTGGCCAACCTCAGCGAGAACCAGGGCCGCTTCTGGGTCTACGACTCGCTGCTGAGCGAGTACGCCGCGATGGCGTTCGAGTACGGCTACTCGGTCGAGCGCTCCGACGCCCTCGTGCTCTGGGAAGCGCAGTTCGGCGACTTCGCCAACGGTGCCCAGTCGGTCATCGACGAGTTCATCTCCTCCGCCGACCAGAAGTGGGCGCAGCAGTCGAGCGTCGTGCTGCTTCTCCCCCACGGCTACGAAGGCCAGGGTCCCGACCACTCGTCGGCGCGCATCGAGCGCTACCTGCAGATGTGCGCGCAGGACAACATGATCGTCGCGCGTCCCTCGACGCCCGCGTCCTACTTCCACCTGCTGCGCCGTCAGGCCTACCAGCGCCCGCGCCGGCCGCTCATCGTCTTCACGCCGAAGGCCATGCTGCGTCTGCGCGGTGCGACGAGCCCCGTCGAGGACTTCCTCGAGGGGCGGTTCGAGCCGGTGCTGGGCGATGACCGCGGTATCGACGCCGGCGGCGTCACCCGCGTTCTCCTGCACGCGGGCAAGATCCACTGGGACCTGCGGGCCGAGCTCGACAAGAACCCGAACCCCGAGATCGCCCTGGTGCGCCTGGAGCAGTACTACCCGGCGCCGATCGAGGAGCTCACCCGCGTTCTCGCCAGCTACCCGAACGCCGAGCTGGTCTGGGTCCAGGACGAGCCCGAGAACCAGGGGGCGTGGCCGTTCATCGCCCTCGAGGTCGACGACAAGCTCGGTCGCCCGATCCGCGTCATCTCACGCGCTGCCGCCGCATCGACGGCGACCGGCTCGCCGAAGGTCCACGCGAACGAGCACGCCGAGATCATGAAGGCCGCGCTCGCGCGCTGATCCTTCGCCCGAGAAAGGCCCGGTCCGACGATGTCGGCCGGGCCTTTCTCGTTGCGTCGGCGTCGGTCGTCAGGACGCCGGCGGCGCCAGACCGAGGACCGGGGCCAGCACCGGAAGGGAATACGCGAGACTGGCGTCGAGGGCCTCGCCGGTGTGGCCGGCTCCGTCGACGACGTACGTGACGACCGTGAAGCCGGCGGCCTGCGCCGCCTCGGAGTTCGCCTTCTGCCCGGGCCCGTAGGTCGTGTCGAGACTCCCCCACGTGAAGATCGCCAGATGACCGGCATAGGTCCCGGCCGGAGCGGCCCCCATGATGACCGACGGCTTGGCCGCCTGGAACGCGTTGGCGTCTCCGCCGAACACGTCCTTCACCGTCTGGTCGACATGCTCGGACCCGGGGAACTCGTTGCCCATGATGTCGAGCATCTGTCCCCAGACCTGCGGATACTTCGCCCCGTACACCGCGGCGCACGAGCCGCCGTTCGAGAATCCACCGATGGTCCAGTACCGGTGGTCTTTGACGATGTTGAGCTTGGCCTCGGCCCACTTCGGCACGAGCTCGTTGATATAGGTGGCGACCGCCCCGAATTTCGCGGAGTCGACGCAACCGGGGTCCCGCTCGGGAGCGCCCAGCTGGTCGACGACCACCGCGATGGGCGCGAGGCCGTTGTGCTTCGCGGCGAAGGCGTCGAGCGCCTTCGCGAGGTTCGTGGGATCCGGGGAGCCCGGCTGCCCCATCATGAACACCAGGAACGGCAGGGCGGGCGGGTTCGCCACCTGCGCCGCCGGCGGAAGGTAGAGCGAGGCGTCGCGCGCGGCGTACTGTCCGGTCGGGATCTTGGCATCCCCCGTCAGGGCGCTCACGGACCCCTGCGACGGCATACCCGCCGGAGGCTGCCAGTTCTGGTACAGGGTCGCCGGATCACCCGAGGTGGCCGTCGGGGCGGGCAGCGATGCCGGGTCGAGGGCCTGAACGCCCAGGATGGCGGCCAGATTGTGCGTGACCCCGTACGCGGCGTTGACGCCGAGAGCTGCCGTGAGCAGGCCGGCCAGCACGGTCACGACGCCGACCAGGCGACGCCCCCAGGGTCGCCGGCAGATGCCGACGATGCCCACGGCGACGGCGAAGATGCCCCCGGTGGCCCAGGTCGCCGCATGCACGGGCAGCGGACCTTGAAACATCCCCTGCCCCTCGAGGATGTGGGCGACGACGTACATGACGATGCCCGCGGCGACGCCGATGAGGAGGGTGCCCACGATCCAGCGAGGCGCCCACACGACGACGGCGAGAGCACCGAGTCCCGCGAGGACGGCGCAGATCACGAGAAGAGGGCTGTCGATGAGCTCGAAAGACAGGAAAAAGCGGTTCACCGGCGACCCTCCCATGCTGTTCGCGCCAGGGCGACGATCTCACGGCGCGACGCGTCCGGGAGGTAGGCGCGGCCGACGGCGGCGCCGATGGACGGAAGCTGCAAGGGGTCGCGGTACGCGAGCGAGAGCGGTCGATACCGGGGACGGAACTTGCCTTTGAAGCGGAACAGCGACGCGAACCCGTACGCGGGCTCGAGCACTTCGGCGAGCCAACGCAGGAGCGCACGCAGCGGGGCGGGGTCGCCGTCGGCCGGCTCGTCGGGGTCGTCGGCGAGAGGCGCCCCCGACAGGCTGAGCACCGTGGCACCCTCCTCCTGCAGGTGCAGCGCCGCTTTGGCGATGAGGAACTCCATCATCCCGTTGGGCCCTTCGGCCCGTCGGCGCATGAAGTCGAGCGTCCAGCCCGTGAGTTCGCCGTCGGTCCAGCTCGGCATCCAGCTCGTGACCGCCTCGATACGGTCGTCGGGTCCGACCGCCAGGAGCAGGCGCACGTCGCGATCGCGCAGTTCGTCCAGCGAGCCCAGGGTGAAGCCCATCTCCGGGAGAGCGCGATCGGCCACCCATTCCTCGTCGATCGCGATCACCTGGGACGCCTGCGACACGGTCAGCTCGTGCCAGCGGGTCCAGACGGCGGTGTACCCCTCGCGTTCGGCCCGCGTGAGCGGCTGGCGCACCTTCTGCCAGGCCTTGCCGGCGAAGGTGAGCCCGGGCAGGTCCATCACGGTCTCGACGCCGACGGGGACCTGCCGCCAGCCGAGGTCGCGCAGGTCGGCCGCCGTCTCGGCGTGGATGCTGTAGAACGCAGGTGTCCACCCGTGCTCGAGACAGAAGTCGGTGAAACCCCGCAGGGCGTCCGGGCGTCCGCCCGGTGGGGTCAGCGGGTCGCCGACCGCGAGCGCCACGTCTCCGACGAGACGGTAGGCGACCGCACTCTGCCGGTCGGCCGACGACCAGTGACGGTTGCCCGCCCATGTGCCGAGGAAGCCGAGGGTGTCGCTGCCCCGACGCAGCAGCTGACGGTAGAGCGAGTCGTCGTCGCCATCCGGTCTCTGCACGCGGCGATACAGCCAGAGGATCGCCGCGATCACGATCGCCCAGAAGAGCACGCCCACCCACTGGTAGGCGAAGAGCGCCGGGCCGTGGTGCGGGAAGCCCGACGATCCGGGGTGCGTGTACGAGGGCGGGAAGAACCGGCGCAGCGTGAGCCCGAGCATGTCGAGCACCGAGATCTCGCGGTCGAAGGCGCGGCGACCGAGCTCCTCGATCACGAAGAACACCGAGCCGCACGCGACGAAGGCGACACCGGTGACGAGGGCGACCGTGCGCGCCGCGCGTCGCGTGGCCCGCAGGGGGAAGCGATGCCGGGTCAGCACGAGGGCGAGGGCGAGCACCAGGGGGATGACGACGGATGCCAGGGCCCACAGCACGTACTCCGCCCCACTGCCGTCGACCCACGGATCGATGCGCAGTCGCCCGTCGGCGAGGGAGAGCAGGGGCACGACCCCGGATGCCACGAGGGTGAGCACCGCGATGATGAGGGCGGAGCGGCGGCCCTGCCGGAGCCCCCACGCCGCGACCAGCATGAGCACGAGGGGAACGATCGCCAGCAGCGCCGGTCCCAGTCCGCGGGTCATCAGCAGGGCGATCTGCTCGTTGCAGACGGTCTCCGAGACCCTGTCGCAGCGCGCGAGCAGATCGTCGTCGTACTGCGTGTACGCGTCGACGACGAGCGAGAGGGGTCCGCGACCGCCGCCGCTGATGAGCGCGACGAGGGGGCCGCTGCCCACCACGGCGACCAGGAGGGCGAGAAGGGTCCGCGTCTCGCGCGTGGAGCTGCGGTGCCAGGACCGGAGCTCGATCCCACGGGCGAGCACAGCGCCGACGACGAGTCCGACGGATGCCGTGATGATGCGGTACCACGAGTCGGCGTCCCCGGCGTAGAGGGCGAAGAGCGCCAGCAGAGCGAAGCCCACCAGACGCAGCCGCCGGCGCCACAGGGTGAGCGCGAAGGCGCTGGACACCATCACGACGCCGGCGATCGGCGTCGTGGGATCGAGGACGGGCACCTCGGCGGCCACCACCGGTCGCAGATCCGTCACCGACCAGACGGCCGCGTGCATGCCGACGCCGGCGAGCAGGCCGACGACCCCGATCACCAGATACAGGATGCCGGTCCGCCGCGAGCCGAGCAGCCTCTCGGCCGCGGCGAGCACCGTGAGGGCGAGGACCACCGAGGTGATCGCGTCCACCGGCGAATCCGGGATGAAGAGCGCGGTCACGACCGTCCACCATCGTCCGGAGGCGAAGGTGGCGAGCGGACCGGCGCCCCAGACGAGGGCGTCCTCTCCCCACAGGGTGCCGGTCGCCGCCGACGAGGCCGTGATGAGGATCGCGACGCAGACCGCGACGGGATTGGCGCGGAGGAACCGCGTCAGGGCGGCCCCGACGGCGCGCGGATCGACGCGCAGCCGAGGGCGCCGCTGCACGGAAGAGGGAGGAGCATCGGACATCGCGAGGAGAGGTTACGGGGCGACCCTATGAGGCTCGCTCAGTACCAGATGTCCAGGAGCGGCGTGACCTCGGGGGTGAAGGCCGCGTCGAGGGCGGCCTGGTGCTCCCGCGGGCCGCGCACGAGGCCCGCCGCGGCGAGATCGCGCACACGCACGCCGCCCAACAGGAGCGAGCCCAGTGCTCCGACGGTCAGCTCGAGGTCGGTGGCACGATCCTGGGCCGCTCGGCCCACGACGGCCGACCCGTCGGCGTCGATACGGACGCTCCACGCGCCGTCCGCGAAGCCGAGCGGGTCCTCCACCCGCAGGACGACGTCGAGGGCCGCGGCGTACCGCCGCGCGCTCAGCGCCGCGGGGACGTCCAGGACGCGCAGCCAGTGGTGGTCGGTCGGCGTCACGGTCACCGCGCGACGGTCGGCGATCATCCACTGCACGGGCGGGGCGATCGGTTGCAGCGACGCCTTCACCTCACCGACGAGGTCGTGCTCGATCGCGAAGCGCCAGAGCGCCGCGGTGGCCTCGTCGCCATCGGCGAAGAGCGCACGCACCGTCAACACGTACGGGGAGAAGTCGCCGTCCGGGCCCGACTCGAGCGTGTAGACGAGGACGCCCCGCTCCTCACCCGCGGTGTCGCGATACGACACCGCGCGCACCTTCTTCGCATCCTTCGCGTCGGGGGTGAGCCCCGCCACGCCGCGCCAGCGGCCTTCCCACCCCGGCACCGCGCCGGGGCGCTCGACGCGGATCCGTTCGTGCACGCGGGCCAGTCGCTCGGGGAGGCTCTCGGGTGACACGAAGTCGAGGCGGCCCGGGGCGACCGGGCCGGTCCAGCGCGCACGCCTCGTGTCGACCGCGACGTCGGATGCCCACGCGGCGGGCGAGAAGCCCCACCGCCCGTAGATCGTGGCCTCGGTCACGGTGAGCCCGGCGAGCGGGAACCCCGCCGCCGCCGCGGTTCGCAGCTCTCCCGTGAGCATCGCGCGCGCGATCCCGCGGCGTCGATGGGTGGGCGCCACGGTGACAGCGCTGATCGACCAGAGCGGGATCGTGCGGCCGGGTGAGACGGTCAGCTCCGTCGGCCACGAATCGACCGTTGCCACCGGAGAAGCGGGATCGACACCGGCGCGGTCGAAGACGCCCGTCAGACGACGGGACGTCAGCGCGCGGCGTGCGCTCTCGACCTCATCCGCCGAGGGCTCCTCGCCGAGGAACCCCCGCGACACCGCTCGGAGGAAGGGTTCGAAGGCCGCGTCGTCCGCCGACACCGGGGTGTACTCGAGGCCGACGGCCTCCAGGTCGGCGGAGGAGGTGGCATCCGGAGCGAGACTGCGCGTGTCGGTGGTGGGCATGACTCCAGCCTACGGACCGACGGCACCGCCTCGTCAGTGAGCGGCTTGGACCGAGCGAAGTCGGGCGAGCACCTGGTCGCGCAGCTCTTCGGGCGCGGTCTCCTTGCACGCGCGGGCGACGACCTCGGTCAGCGTCCGTGCGACGAGGGCCTCGTCCTGGCATCCGGGGCAGTTCTCGAGGTGCTCACGGATGTCGCGGTGCTGGGTCTTGCAGACCTCGTTGCGAAGGTATTCCTCCAGGTCGCGCCGTGCCTGGTCGCAGCCGCAGTCGCTCATTTCTTCTCTCCCGTCGCGGCCTGGAAGCCGCGTTCCTTGGCGTAATCCGACAGCAGGTCGCGCAGAAGGCGGCGTCCGCGGTGCAGACGGCTCATGACCGTGCCGATCGGAGTCTTCATGATGTCGGCGATCTCCTGGTAGGCGAAGCCCTCGACGTCGGCGAGGTACACCGCCAGTCGGAAGTCCTCGGGGATCGACTGCAGCGCGTCCTTCACGACCGACGCGGGCATGTGGTCGATGGCCTCGGCCTCCGCCGAACGGGCGCTGGTCGCGGTCGTCGACTCCGCCCCGCCGAGCTGCCAGTCCTCGAGGTCGTCGATCGCGCTCTGGTACGGCTCACGCTGCTTCTTGCGGTACGTGTTGATGTACGTGTTCGTGAGGATCCGGTACAGCCACGCCTTGAGGTTCGTCCCCTGCGTGAACGTCGCCCACGACCCGTAGGCCTTGACGAACGTCTCTTGCACGAGGTCGGCCGCGTCGGCGGGGTTGCGCGTCATGCGCATCGCCGCGGCGTACAGCTGGTCCATGAAGGGCAGCGCCTGCTCTTCGAACTGCGCGCGGGGCTCCGCCACCGGCGGGAGGGTGTCTGCCGTGTCGTCCATTACGCGCCAGTCTACGTCGGGCGTGTCGACGACCACCGGGGTGGTCGGCTGCACGCCGAGGCGTTCGAGAAGTGCGGTCACGTGTCGTCCCCTTTCAGTAGGCTAAGAACCGATGACACGTCTCGGGTATTCCCTTTCCGCCGCCACTCCTCGTGGGGCGTGGAACGCGCCCGTCGCCGACGGAGCGGTGGATGCCACTGTCACGGTGCCCGGCTCCAAGTCGCTCACCAACCGCGAACTCGTGCTCGCCGCGATCGCCGACGGCCCCGGCATGCTGCACGCTCCCCTGCATTCCGAGGATTCCGTCCGCATGGTCGAGTCGCTGCGCGCCCTCGGCGTGGGCATCGAAGAGGTCGCGACCGACTCCCCCTTCGGGCCCGATCTGCTCGTCACCCCGCCCGCCGCGTTCGCCGGCGACTCCACGGTCGACTGCGGACAGGCCGGAACCGTCATGCGGTTCGTCGCCCCCGTGGCGGGGCTCGCCCGGGGCGATGTCGCGATCACCGCCCACGAGAGCGCGCTGCACCGGCCGATGGGGGCGATGATCTCCGCCCTTCGCGACGTCGGCGTCGACATCGACGACGGCGGCCACTGGGCCCTGCCGTTCACCGTCCGCGGGCACGGCCACGTGCGCGGTGGCGAGGTCGAGATCGACGCGAGCCAGTCGAGCCAGTTCGTCTCGGGGCTGCTGCTGGCCGCTCCCCGCTTCGACGTCGGTCTGCACCTGCGCCACGTCGGATCGCGTCTGCCGAGCATCCCGCACATCGACATGACGGTCGAGGCCCTCGCGCACCGCGGCATCCACGTCGAACGCCCCGCGGCCGGCGAATGGATCGTCCCGGCCGGGCCCGTTCGCGCGAAAGACGTCGCGATCGAGCCCGACCTCTCCAACGCCGCCCCCTTCCTCGCCGCGGCGATGGTCACCGGCGGGACGGTCTCCGTCACCGGGTGGCCCCTCCACAGCACGCAGCCGGGCGCCCTGCTGGCCGACATCCTCAGCGAGATGGGTGCGCGCGTGACCCGCCGCGGCGGGACGCTGACGGTCTCGGCAGGAGAGCGCATCGTGGGCCTCGAGCTCGATCTCTCCGCCGCGGGAGAACTCGCCCCCACGCTCTTCGGCCTCGCGGCGTTCGCCGACGGCCCGACCACGCTGCACGGCATCGGTCATATCCGCGGCCACGAGACCGACCGCATCGCGGCCCTGGTGGGCAACCTCCGCTCCCTGGGCGGAGAGGCGCACGAGCTCGACGACGGTATCCGCATCGTCCCGCAGCCGCTGCGCGGCGGGGAGTGGAAGGCCCACCACGACCACCGCCTCGCGACGACGGGCGCTCTGATCGGTCTGCGCGTGCCCGGCGTCGAGATCGACGACATCGGCACGACGGCCAAGACCCTCCCCCAGTTCGCCGCCCTCTGGCACGCCATGCTGGGCCTCGACGAGGACGCGGATGCCGCGCGCTGACGCTCGGAGCGTCGTGTGAGCTGGCTCGACGACACGGACGACGACGACCTCGATTACGACGAGTCGTCGATCCGGGTCCGCCCGAACCCCAAGGCGAACCGACCCCGCACGAAACGGCGTCCCGCACACGCGGACGCGCAGATCGCCCGCGTGCTGGGCGTGGACCGCGGCCGGTACACCGTTCTCCTCGACGAGGACGAGCCGACCGAGCGTCGCGTCCTCGCCACCCGCGCCCGCGAGTTGCGCAAACAGCCGATCGTCAACGGTGACCGTGCCCGTGTCGTCGGCGACCTCTCCGGGGAAGAAGGAACCCTCGCCCGGATCGTGGGGATCGAGGAGCGCACGTCCCTACTGCGGCGCAGCGCCGACGACACCGATCAGGTCGAGCGGGTGATCGTCGCCAACGCCGACCAGATGCTGATCGTGGTCGCCGCGGCCGATCCGGAACCGCGGGAGCGGCTGGTCGACCGGTATCTGGTGGCGGCGCTGGATGCCGGCATCCGTCCTCTCCTCGTGGTCACCAAGACGGATCTCGCCGATCCGAGCGAGTTCCTCTCGCATTTCGACGGGATCGATCTGCGGGTGTTCACCAGCGCGCAGGGCGCGATGCCGCTCGCGGAGATCGGGGAGGCCATCGCCGGACACTCCACGGTCTTCGTCGGGCACTCCGGTGTCGGCAAGTCGACGCTCGTGAACGCCCTCACCGGGTCGGAGCGGGCGATCGGGCACGTCAACACCGTCACGGGCCGCGGGCGCCACACCTCCTCATCCGCGGTGTCGCTGCGGTACCGCGGCACCGCGGGCTCCGGCTGGGTCATCGACACCCCCGGAGTGCGCTCCTTCGGCCTCGGCCACGTCGATCCCGCCCACGTCCTCGGGGCCTTCACCGACCTCGCCGAGGCAGCGGAAGACTGCCCGCGCGGGTGCACGCACCTGCCCGACGCCCCGGACTGCGCGATCGCGGAGGCCGTGGCATCCGGTCGCCTGGGCCCGGGGGCCGAGGCGCGACTCGACTCCCTCCACCGGCTGCTGACGACGTTCCAGGCCATCGAGCGTTCTAGGCTGGAGGGGTGACGAATCTCTCGAAGGGCGACACCGCCCCCGACTTCACCCTGCTGGACCAGGACGAGCACCCCGTCTCGCTGAGCGACTTCCGGGGTCGCCGCGTGATCGTGTACTTCTACCCCGCCGCCCAGACCCCCGGGTGCACCACGCAGGCCTGCGACTTCCGCGACAGCCTCGCGTCGCTCCAGGGCGCCGGCTACACGGTGCTCGGCGTCTCTCGCGACACCCCCGAGAAGCTGCGCGCCTTCCGCGACAGCGACGGCCTCACCTTCCCGCTGCTGAGCGACCCCGACCACACGGTGCACGAAGCGTACGGGGCGTGGGGCGAGAAGCAGAACTACGGCAAGACCGTCACGGGCGTGCTGCGCTCGACCTTCGTCATCGACGAGGACGGATCGATCGTCGAGGCGCAGTACAACGTCAAGGCCACCGGCCACGTCGCGCGTCTGCGCAAGGCACTCGGCCTCGCCACCGCCTGACATCAGGTCCCCGGTGCCGAGACCGCACGCATTCCTCGAAACCGCACGCGGCTGTTGTCGAATCCCTGCAGATTCGGTGATCGCGTGCGGTTTCGGCGTTCAGTCTTCGGGACGTCGGCGCGGGGCGGCAGCCCGGACGGCGAGCACGAGCAGCACGAGGCCGACCACGGCGGGGACCGCGATGAGCAGGGCGACCGCGGGCGCCGCCCACTCCCCCGTGACCGCTCCGAGCGCGACCGAGAGGATCAGCAGCTGCGTCACGATGCCCCCGGAGCGCCCCGCGGACACGCCGCGAGCGGTCGCGACGCCGAACGCTCCGACGGCGACCGCACCGATGACGGTGAGCACGATCAGGGCGATCGAGCTGACGGCGGAGTCGGTATCGCCCCCGATCAGGGCGACGACCTGCCAGCCCGCGAGGGCCAGGATGCCGACGGCTTCGAGGCCCAGAATCAGTGCAGCCGAGAGGCGAACAGGCATCGAGACAGCCCTCCCGGCGGATCTCATCACGCCGTTACGTTCTGGAAACCTACCGGTTACCTCTTGATCGTGCGGAATCGCTATGGGAGCATGGAACAAGCCGTGTGCTCCCACAGCGAAGTGGGGCGAGCAATCGCTCGCGTTCCCACCAGGGTACCGGACCCGAATGCCGGTGCCGAATCGACCAATTTTCTGTTACAAGGAGCACCCCCTATGGATTGGCGCGACAAAGCAGCCTGCCTGACCGTCGACCCCGAACTGTTCTTCCCGGTCGGCAACACCGGCCCGGCGGTCGATCAGATCGAGAAGGCCAAGTCGGTCTGCGCACGCTGCACCGTCACCGAGGTCTGCCTGCAGTACGCCCTCGAGTCCGGCCAGGACTCGGGCGTGTGGGGCGGTCTGAGCGAAGACGAGCGCCGCGCCCTCAAGCGCCGCGCCGCCCGCGCTCGCCGCGCGTCCTGACCTCACGGCATCCGCCGTTCGACGAAGCCCGTCCCTTCGGGGGCGGGCTTCGTCGTGTCCGCGCGGGAGCCGCTCGTCGTCCCCGCCCCGCGCCGGAGCTCGCAGAAACGGGCGAAGCGCGCAGGATCCGTCCGGAAGACTGCGAGCTTCGCGCGTACCTGCGAGAAACGCGACGCCTCAGGCGGACGAGCCGCCGATGTAGCGCAGGGGGATCTCGATCGTGACCTCGGTCCCACTGCCCATGAGGGTGTGCCAGTCGATCGTGCCGCCGAGCTCGCCCTGGATGAGCGTCCGGACGATCTGCGTGCCGAGACCGCGACCGACCTGCCCCTCGGGCAGCCCCACCCCGGTGTCGCGCACGCTGACCGCGAGCACCTCGTCGCTGCGCTCCGCCGCGATCTCGACGTCGCCCTCCTGCCCCGCGAGGCCGTGCTCGACGGCGTTGGTGACGAGCTCGGTGAGCGCGAGGGCGAGCGGCGTCGCGAACTGGCTGGGGAGCGTCCCGAACTGACCGGTCGTGCGCGTGCGGGCACGGGTGTTGGGGGCGGCCGCCACCTCGGCGACGAGCTTGAGCACACGGGCGAACACGTCGTCGAAGTCGACGTTCTGCGCGAGGCCCTCCGAGAGCGTGTCGTGGACGACGGCGATCGCCGACACGCGACGCATGGCCTGGGTCAGAGCATCACGCGCTTCGTCGGAGTGCGTCCGGCGGGCCTGGATGCGAAGGAGCGAGGCGACCGTCTGGAGGTTGTTCTTGACGCGGTGGTGGATCTCGCGGATCGTCGCGTCCTTGGTGATGAGCTCCTGCTCCTGGTGGCGGATCTCGGTGACATCGCGGCTCAGGACGATCGCGCCGATGCGAGTGCCCCGATCGCGCAGCGGGATGGTGCGCAGCGACACCTGGACGCCCCGTGCCTCCATGTCGGCACGCCACGGCGCGCGTCCGCTCACGACCACGGGGAGCGACTCGTCGACGTCCTGACGCTTCGCGGGGAGGATCCGCGCGGTGACCTCGGCGAGGGACTCCCCCTCGAGTTCGTCGTCGAAGCCCATGCGGTTGAACGCCGACAGCGCGTTGGGACTCGCGAAGGTGGTGATGCCGTCGACATCGAGGCGGATCAGACCGTCCGAGGCGCGCGGAGCACCACGACGCGGAGCGGTGGGCGCGGCGAGGTCGGGGAACTCCGCCGACGCGATCATGCCGAAGAGATCGTCGGCGCAGTCGTTGAACGTGATCTGCTGACGCGACGGCGTACGCGTCTCGCCGAGGTTGGTGTGGCGCGTGAGCACACCGATGGTGGTCACGGCGTTGCCCTCCCGCGAGAGTTCACGCACGATCGGCACCGCGCGGACACGGGTCGGCGTCTCCTCGAACCAGTCGGGGGATGCCGAGTCGACGATGCGTCCGCTCTGGAAGGCGTCGCGCACCTGCGTGCGCCACTGCGGCCGGACCCGGTCACCGACGATGTCGCGATAGAACAGCGTGGCCGCTCCCCCGGGCCGTGTGTGCGCGACGGCGACGAACGAGTCGTCGGGAGTGGGCACCCAGATCACGATGTCGGCGAAAGCGAGATCGGCGAGGAGTTGTCCGTCGCCCGCGAGTCGGTGCAGCCACTCGACATCCGCCTCACTGGCTCGGCCCTGGGCGTAGACGAGTTCGCTGAGTGTCGACACCACTCCACACTAAAGGGCTGTCACGTCTCCGACGGCTCGCAGCGCCATCCGCTTCCGCCGCTGCCCGCGTTCCGACTCCTTCGGAGTGGGCGGTAGCCTAGTGGGTGAAGCCGCTCCCCCGGCCAAATGGCGGACATAATGAGGGCGTGACCGATATGAGTTCACCTCCGAGCCGATACGTGGATCCGGATGCCGTCGCCCGACGGCTCGGCATCACGCCGACCGAGGTGCTCGCGCTGATCGAACGCGGCGAGATCCGGGCGATCGAGGTCGGCACCCCCGCGCGCTGGCGGATCGACGCGGAAAGCGTCACCTCTTACATCGATGACCGCATCGAGATCGCTCGCCGGTCCGCGCTCTGGAATCAATCGCAGGAGGCGAGTTTCCCAGAACTGTGGGGCGAGGGAGAGATCCGGCACCCGGACTGAGCACTCCTCCCCGTGTATTCACCCTGGGTTTCTTATCCACAACCTGAGTTCCTCTCCCCTGTCGCGGGGGCGGCGGTGTCCTACTGTCAAGCAACGAAGCCCGCTCTGACCGCCCGTGACCCAAGGAAGAACGCGTGACCGTTCCACTCTCGATCATCGACTCGCCCGCCGATACGTCCCTGTCGCACGCCGAAGACTTCTTTGCTCCCCAGAAGACCTCGGCGGCCCGGCTGCCCCGCGCCGATGTCTTCACGCGCAACATCGTTCGCGGTGTCTTCGAGGTCCTCGCCGGGGTGCGCGAGGTCGAGCAACTCGCGCGGTGGACGTCGGAAGAGGTCTACCGCTCCCTCGTCGTGCGCGTCAGCCTCGCCAAACGCGCGCGCAGCGCCCGCGGAATGCCCGCTCCCCGCGACGTCCACGAGATCCGCAGCGTCCACCTCTACGCCCCGACGGACGGAGTGTACGAGGCGACCGTGACCGCCGCGGCACGGGCGCGCACCCGCGCTGTCGCCCTGCGCCTCGAGGGTATCGACGGTCGCTGGCGCGTCACCGCTCTCGCGCTGCTCTGAGGGTCAGGGCCGCCACGACGCGAGGAAGTTGCCCAACCGCTCGATCGCGTCGGTGATCACCCGGGCTTCGGGAAGCGTCACGATCCGCACGTGGTCGGTCGCCGGCCAGTTGAAGCCCGAGCCCTGCACGAGAAGGACGTGCTCCGCCACAAGGAAGTCGCGCACGAACTTCGCGTCGTCGGGGATCTCGTAGACGTCCGGGTCGAACCGGGGGAACGCGTAGAGCGCACCGCGCGGCATCACGCACGAAACGCCGGGAATGGCTTCCAGGCCGTGCCAGGCGGCATCCCTCTGCTCGTGCAGACGACCGGACGGAGCGATCAGCGCATCGATCGACTGCACGCCCGAGAGAGCTGCCTGCACCGCGAACTGGGCCGGCACATTCGGGCACAGACGCGTGGAGGCCAGCAGGTTGATGCCGTGCAGGAACCCCTCGGCGTGGCTCTTCGGGCCGGTGATCGCGAGCCAGCCGGAGCGGTAGCCCGCTACCCGGTACGTCTTGGACAGCCCGTTGAAGGTGAGCACCAGCAGGTCGGGGGCGACCGTCGCCATCGGGATGTGGACGGCGTCGTCGAAGAGGATGCGGTCGTAGATCTCGTCGGCGAGCACGAGCAGGGAGTGCTCACGAGCGATGTCGGCGATGCCCTCCAGAACCTCGCGCGAGTAGACCGCACCCGTCGGGTTGTTCGGGTTGATCACCACGATCGCCTTGGTCCGCGGGGTCACCTTCGACCGGATGTCCTCCAGATCCGGCTGCCACTCGCGCGTCTCATCGCAGAGGTAGTGCACCGGAGTCCCTCCGCCGAGACTCGTCATCGCCGTCCACAGCGGGTAGTCGGGGGCCGGGATCAAGACCTCGTCACCCTCGTCCAGCAGCGCCTGCATCGTCATCGTGATCAGCTCGGACACCCCGTTGCCGAGGTACACATCGTCCGGGTCCAGGTGCGGGAAGCCGGGCTCCTGCTCGTACCGCGACACCACCGCACGCCGCGCCGACAGCACACCACGGCTGTCGCTGTACCCGTGCGCGTTCGGCACCGCCGCGATCATGTCGCGCACGATCTGGTGCGGCGCCTCGAATCCGAAGATCGCGGGGTTGCCGGTGTTGAGCTTGAGGATCGAGTGCCCCTCGGCCTCGAGTCGGTCCGCCTCGACGAGGGCCTCTCCACGGATCTCGTAGAGGACATCCTTCAACTTCGACGACTGATCGAGGGGGCGCAACGGGCTCATCGGATCAGGATATCCCCGCCCCCGCGGAGCCAATCGACACCGGGTGGACTGCCCGTGGACACACGGATGCCGCGCCCCCGGCGAGTGCCAGGGGCGCGGCATCCGTTCGTGCGCTACTTCTTCTTGCCTGCCGCGCGGCGATCGGCGCGGTTGTTCGCGACGGGCTGCTCGGGGGCGTCGGTGCGCTGACCGAAAGCACCACGTGCACCGGCGGCGGGAGCCTCTGCGGCGGGAGCCGTCGCCGCGGCCTGGCGCAGACGGTTCGTCGCCGCCTGCTGCACCTGACCGCGATCGTTTCGGACCTCGACCTCTCCGGCGTCGTTGGCCGCGGAGTACTCCAGGCGCTGACCCTCCACGGGAGCGGGAGCGAGGCCCTTGGCCTCGACCTGGGCGCTCTCTTCGCCCTCGACCTTTCGGACCTCGACCTCGAGGTTATAGAGGAAGCCGACCGACTCCTCCTTGATCTGCCCCATCATCGACTGGAACATCTGGTAGCCCTCGCGCTGGTACTCGATCAGCGGGTCGCGCTGAGCCATCGCGCGCAGGCCGATGCCGTCCTTGAGGTAGTCCATCTCGTAGAGGTGCTCACGCCAGCGACGGTCGAGCACCTGGAGCACGACGCGACGCTCGAGCTCGCGCAGCGCGGGTGCACCGAGGGACTCTTCGCGGTTCTGGTACGCGATGCGGGCGTCCGAGATGATCTCGCGCTTGAGGCCCTCGGCCGTGATGCGCCCCTTGTTCCCTCCGGCCTCCGCGACGACCTCGTCGATCGTCACGCTGACGGGGTACAGGGTCTTGAGCTCGGTCCACAGGGCGTCGAAGTCCCACGACTCGGTGTGACCCGAACCCGTGTGGTCGTCGATGACCGCGGTGATCGCGTCCTCGATGAAGTGCTGCACGCGGTCCGCGATGTCGTCGCCCTGGAGCATGTGACGACGGTCGGCGTAGATCGCCTCGCGCTGGCGGTTGAGCACGTCGTCGTACTTGAGCACGTTCTTGCGCATCTCGGCGTTACGCGCCTCGACCTGCGACTGGGCGCTCTTGATGGCGCGCGAGACGAGACCCGACTCGATCGCCACGTCGTCGGGGAAGTTCGTGCGCGCGAGGATCGCCTCGGCCGCGCCCGACTGGAACAGACGCATCAGGTCGTCGGTGAGCGACAGGTAGAAGCGGCTCTCGCCGGGGTCGCCCTGGCGTCCCGAGCGTCCGCGCAGCTGGTTGTCGATGCGGCGCGACTCGTGGCGCTCGGTGCCCAGCACGTACAGGCCGCCGGCCTCGACGACCTTCGCCGCCTCTTCGGCGACCGTGTCGCGCGTGCCCTGGTACACGGCATCCCACTCGGCCTCGTACGCCTCGGGGGTCTCGACAGGGTCGAGGTTCTTCGCCTTCATCTCCTGCACGGCGAGGAACTCGGCGTTTCCACCGAGCATGATGTCGGTTCCACGACCGGCCATGTTCGTGGCCACGGTGACGGCGCCCAGGCGTCCCGCGCGGGCGACGATCTCGGCCTCGCGCGCGTGGTTCTTGGCGTTGAGCACCTCGTGCTTGACGCCCTTCTTCGCGAGCAGGCGCGAGAGGTACTCGCTCTTCTCGACGCTCGTCGTCCCGACGAGGACCGGTTGGCCCTTCTCGTGACGCTCCACGATGTCTTCGACGACCTGGGCGAACTTCGCCGTCTCGTTCTTGTAGACGAGGTCCGACTGGTCTTTGCGGATCATCGGCTTGTTGGTGGGGATCGGGACCACGCCGAGCTTGTAGGTCGACATGAACTCGGCCGCTTCGGTCTCGGCCGTACCGGTCATGCCCGCGAGCTTGTCGTAGAGACGGAAGTAGTTCTGGAGGGTGACGGTGGCGAGCGTCTGGTTCTCGGCCTTGACCGGCACGTTCTCTTTGGCCTCGATGGCCTGGTGGATGCCCTCGTTGTAGCGGCGCCCGACCAGGATGCGGCCAGTGTGCTCGTCGACGATCATGACCTCGTCGTTCATGACGACGTAGTCGGTGTCGCGCTTGAACAGCGCGATCGCCTTGATCGAGTTGTTGAGGAACGAGATCAGCGGCGTGTTCGCCGACTCGTACAGGTTGTCGATGCCGAGGTAGTCCTCGACCTTCTCGATACCGGGCTCGAGCACGCCGATCGTGCGCTTCTTCTCGTCGACCTCGTAGTCGACGCCGGCCTCGAGGGTGCGGGCGAGCTTGGCGAACTCGGCGAACCAGCGGTTGGCTTCGCCCGAAGCCGGTCCCGAGATGATCAACGGGGTGCGGGCCTCGTCGATGAGGATCGAGTCGACCTCGTCGACGATGGCGAAGAAGTGCCCGCGCTGCACGAGGTCTTCCTTGCGCCACGCCATGTTGTCGCGCAGGTAGTCGAAGCCGAACTCGTTGTTCGTGCCGTAGCTGATGTCGGCCTCGTACTGCTCGCGCCGCACCTCGGGCGTCTGCCCCGAGACGACCGTGCCGGTCGTCATGCCGAGGGCGCGGTACACGCGTCCCATCAGCTCGGACTGGTAGCTCGCGAGGAAGTCGTTGACCGTGATGACGTGGACGCCCTTGCCGGCGATGGCGTTCAGATACGCCGGCAGCGCGGCGGTGAGCGTCTTTCCCTCACCGGTCTTCATCTCGGCGATGTTGCCGAGATGAAGCGCTGCGCCGCCCATGATCTGCACGTCGTAGGGACGCTGGCCGAGCGTACGCTTGGCCGCCTCGCGGACGGCGGCGAAGGCCTCCGGCATCAGCTGGTCGAGGGTCTCACCGGCCTCGTAGCGCGCGCGCAGCTCGACGGTCTCGTTGCGCAGCTCCTCGTCGGTGAGGTGCTCGTAGTCCTCTTCGAGCGCACCGGTCGCCTTGACGACGCCCTGCAGGCGGCGCAGGATGCGTCCCTCTCCGGCGCGCAGCAGTTTCTCGAGCGGATTGGCCACGAAGCATCTCCATCTGTCGGGTGCGGCGCCCGTGCGGACACCGGCCTGCGAACAGGCATACATCGCCCATGTTATCCGTGTTACCCGTTCGTGACCTGCGAGCCCCCAAGAAGCTCTCGCGCCCGTAGCGAACACACGGCTCCCGCCTCGATAACGCGGCCTAGGATCATGCCATGGCCGGTTTCTGGGGCAGACGAAAGCGCGAAGAACAGGATGCCGCGGACGCCGATCTGGCGCGACGGGCGGAGCTGGCGATCGTCGCGGCAGACGAGCGTGTGCGACTCACCTCGGACGAACTCGACTTCGCCCGTGCCGAGCTCGGCGACAAGGCCACCGAAGACCTCGCCGCGGCACTTGAGTCCGTCCGGACACACCTCGCCGAGGCGTTCCAGCTGCACCAGCTGAACCACGACGAGATCCCCGACACCGCGGAAGAGCTGCGCACGCGAAACGCGCGCATCATCCAGCTGTCGAAGTGGGCCGAGGATCTGCTCGAAGAGCGCACGCTCGTGCTGCAGCCCAAGATCGACGCGGTGCGCCGCGCCCCCGAGATCCTCGCGCGCGTGCGGGCGGACCGCGAGCGTCTGGCCGAGCGCGTGCCCCACGCCCGCGAGGTGGTGGAACGACTCGCTCAGCGCTACAACGACACGGCCCTGCAGCAGATCGGCGGCAATCCCGACGAGATCGATCAGTTGCTGGACTTCGCCGTGCACACCGCGGGCGTCTCCGAGCGCCGCCGCGAGGCCGGACAGCGCGAGCAGGCATCCGTCGCGTTGGAGGCCGCCACCGAAGCGGTGCGCCGCGCCGAGTCGCTGCTCGATGCCGTCGACACCTTCGAGATCGAGGCTCTGCGAGCCGAATCGACGCTCGCGGGCATCATCGACGACTCCCGCAACGATCTCGCGGAGGCCCGGCGCGGACCGATGACGCCGATCGTCGCGCAGGCGATGGCGAACCTGGAGCGGGCGCTGGCCGCTCTTCCCCCGGCCGGCTCGCGGACGGACCCGTTCAGTTCGCTCTCGGCGCTGCGGCAGGCCAACGCCGAACTCGACGTCGCGCGCGAGCGCGCGGCGCGCCCCGTCCCCTCGCAGGAACAGGTCGAGCACGCCATCGACGATGCCGATCGCCAG
>NZ_LDRT01000087.1 GCF_001476655.1 Microbacterium testaceum
CCCCGACACGGAAGGCCGGCATCCCCGCGGGGATGCCGGCCTTCCGTGTCGGGGTCGGACTCAGCGCTTCTCATCGTCGAGGCGGGCTTCCTCGGCGCGCTCGAGGCGGTCCTTCTCCTTCTGCGCGGACTCCCGCTCTTCGCGGATCTCCTCGTGGGACTTCGAGTTGTTGGTCATGCGTGGGTCCTCTCAGGCGGTCTTCTTGGGTTTGCGGACGAACAACGTCTCGGTCTGCTCGAGCTCCATGCCCTTGGTCTCGGGGATCTTCCACAGGACGAAGACGAACGACAGGGCTGCGAAGAACGCGTAGCCGCCGTAGGTGATGGCGAGCGACCAGTCGGCCAGCTGCGGGAACGTCCACGAGACGAGGAAGTTGGCCAGCCACTGCGCACCGGCGGCGACGCCGAGCGCCTTGCCGCGAATCCGGCTGGGGAAGATCTCGCCGAGCAGCACCCACACCAGCGGACCCCACGAGGCACCGAAGCCGACGACGAAGAGGTTCGCCGCCACGAGGGCGACCGGCGCCCAGATGCCGGGGAGCGAGACGTCCTGCCCCGAACCGGTGGCGAACGAGAACGCCAGCGCCATCGCACCGAGCGACAGGGCCATCAGCGCCGAACCGACGAGCAGCAGGGGCTTGCGCCCGACCCGGTCGACGAGCCAGATCGCGATGAGGGTCACCAGCACGTTCGTCACCGACGTGATGACGCCGATGAGCAGCGAGTCGCTCTCGTCGAAGCCCACCGCCCGCCAGAGGCTCGTGGAGTAGTAGAAGATCACGTTGATGCCGACGAACTGCTGGAACACCGACAGGATGATGCCGATCCACACGATCGGCTGAAGGCCCAGGGTCTTGCCGGCGAGCGAGGCGCCCTTGTTCTTGCGGTCGGTCTCGATCGCGCTGGTCAGCTCGTTGATGGTCTTGTCGAGGTCGGCCGGGGGGACGAGTCGGGCGAAGATCGCGCGGGCTTCGTCGGAACGGCCGCGCGCGAGAAGGAAGCGCGGAGACTCCGGCATCGTGAACGCCAGCAGTCCGTAGACTGCGGCGGGGACGACACCGACCAGGAACATCCAGCGCCAGGCCTCGAGGCCCCACCACAGCTGGTTGTCGGCCGTGCCGCCGGCGGCTCCCACGAGGAGGGCGTTGCTGAGCAGCGCCGCGAAGATGCCGAGGGTGATCGCCAGCTGCTGGAGCGACGCGAGACTGCCACGGATCTGCCGGGGAGCGACCTCGGCGATGTACGCCGGTGCGACCACGGAGGCGATGCCGATGCCGAGACCGCCGATGACGCGCCAGATCGTGAGGTCGAGCACGCTGAACGTCAGCGCCGAACCGATCGACGACGCCAGGAAGAGCACGGCGCCGACCATCATCACCTTGAGCCGACCGAAGCGGTCCGAGAGCGCGCCGGCGGCGATCGCTCCGATCGCGCAGCCGATGAGGGCGATCGCGACGACGAAGCCGGTGAGGGTCGGGACCTTCGTGTACTCGGTTTCGATCGACTGCACGGCACCGTTGATGACCGAGGAGTCGAAGCCGAACAAGAACCCACCCACCGCCGCCGCGACCGAGAGCACAATGGCTCGTCGGCCGAAGGGGCTTCGCATGGTGAAAGCGTTCGCGGGGATGGACTGCGTCTGACTCACCCGCTCAACGTACTCCTCTCACCAGACGGGTGGCGGAAGCCTGACTACAGTGGAACAATGCCCGTTTCCCTCCTCGGTGCCGCCGAGATCCGCCGGCTCGCGACCGAGCTCGACGTCACCCCGACCAAGAAACTCGGGCAGAACTTCGTCGTCGACGCCAACACGGTGCGCAAGATCGTGCAGGTCGCCGAGGTCTCGGCATCCGATCGTGTCGTCGAGATCGGCCCAGGGCTCGGGTCCCTCACCCTGGCGATCCTCGAGACGGGAGCCGCGGTCGTGGCCGTCGAGATCGACCACCGCCTCGCCGAGCGCCTCCCCACGACCGCCGCGGACCACGACGTGCCCGCCGACAGGCTGACGGTCATCGGCGCCGACGCCCTCCGGGTCGACAGCCTGCCGGGCGAGCCGACCGTTCTCGTGGCCAACCTCCCGTACAACGTGTCGGTGCCGGTGCTGCTGCACTTCCTCGAGACGTTCCCCTACCTCCGCAGTGGCGTCGTCATGGTGCAGGCCGAGGTGGGGGAGCGCCTCGCCGCCCCTCCCGGGTCGAAGGTGTACGGGGCGCCGAGCGTGAAGGCGGCCTGGTACGGCTCATGGCGACTGGCGGGCACGGTGTCGCGGCAGGTCTTCTGGCCCGTTCCGAACGTCGACAGCGTGTTGGTCGCCTTCGAGCGGGATGCCGAACCCCGCGGCACCGAGGAGCACCGGCGTCGCACCTTCCAGATCGTGGATGCCGCGTTCCAGCAGCGCCGCAAGATGTTGCGGCAGGCGTTGTCGGGCGTCCTCGGCGGCACGGCGGCGGAGGCATCGGCCCAGCTCGAACGCGCCGGGGTCGATCCCACGCTGCGCGGTGAGCAGCTCACGGTCGACGACTACGCCCGCATCGCGGCGCTCTGACACCTCACCCCGGGCCGGCGAGACGCTGGTTCTTCCGGCGTGCCCGCGGAGCGCGCGTGGTGCGATCGGGTGAATTCGTGTGGCGTTCATCTCGCGTTCGTGAAACATGCCTGTAACATTTCAGCCCAACCGGGAGCATCACGCCGGTCACGAGGTCGCACCCGACGACCCGAGAGGAACGAGATGCGTTACGCCGAGTACCCCCGAGCCGAGAGGGTGCTGCTGCACCTCAGTGACACCCATCTGCGCGCCGGCGGGGCCCCGCTCTACGACCGCGTCGACTCCGAGGCCTACCTGGCCCGCGCGGTCACCGCGATCGAGGCATCTGGGGTCCGTCCCGACGCCCTGGTCTTCACGGGCGACCTCGCCGACTTCGGCGAGAGCGACGCGTACGACCGTGTCCGCGCGCTCGTCGAGCCCCTCGCCGAGCGCCTCGAGACGCGCGTCGTGTGGGTCATGGGAAACCACGACGACCGCGCGACGTTCCGCTCCCACCTGCTTCCGGGCGACGTCGCCGACCCGACCGCGCCGGTCGACCGCGTCGACGAGTTCGACGGCCTCCGCATCGTCACGCTCGACACCTCGGTCCCGGGCTTCCACCACGGCGAGGTGACACCCGAGCAGCTCGCCTGGCTCGCCGATGTGCTCGCGACGCCCGCGCCGCTCGGCACGATCCTCGCGCTGCACCACCCGCCCGTGCCGAGCGTGCTCGACCTGGCCGCGTCGGTGGAGCTGCGGGACCAGCGCAGCCTCGCGACCGTGCTCCGGGGGACCGACGTGCGGGCGATCCTCGCCGGTCACCTGCATTATTCGACGTTCGCGACCTTCGCGGGCATCCCGGTGTCGGTGGCCTCGGCCACCTGCTACACGCAGGACCTCATGGTGCCGGTGGGCGGAACCCGTCCGCAGGACGGCGCGCAGGGCTTCAACCTCGTGCACGTCTACGACGAGACCATTGTGCACTCGGTGGTGCCGCTCGGTGCGGCCGAGGAACTGCAATACGTCGATGCCGCCGAGTCGCGAGAACGTCTGCGCGCGGCGGGCATCGAGGTCCCGGCGAACCGCGGGCTCAGTGGGCCGGTGTCGCCGCCGACGACGCCGTTGCCGGTTCTGCGCTGACGCTCGTCTTCTCCCACGGGGCCGCGACGGGGAAGTAGCGCTCCAGGCATGCGCGAAGCGCGGGCACCCGCACCTCCTCGGGGATCTCGGGAACGCTGCCGTCGTTCAGGCAGAACATGTCGGTGTCGCGACGCGAAACGAGGCGTTCCATCGTGCGCAGCGAATCCAGCTGCGTCGTCTGCACGTAGCGCGTGCGCGGCTCCGTCGTGACCACCGCCCGTCCCGTGGCCAGCGCGTAGTAGTGATACAGGCTGTTCGTGACCGAGATGTCGGTGGCGGAACGGAAGCGGCTCGCGGCCGTGCGGGCGTAGTCCTCGGCGAACTCCTGCTCGAGCTCGAACGCCACCGAGCGGCGCAGCGGCGTCGCGCAGTGCTCGAGGTCGAGGGTGATGACCCGGCCGAAGCGCTCCTTCAGCAGGGCGCGGTTCACGCGCAGGCCGTTGTCGTGTCCCGAACGGTCGACGTGGGCTGCCCCGCTGCCGATCCGGATGCCGCTCTCGACGAACCGGCTCACGCCACCGCCGCTGAAGAACAGTTCCGGTGTCACCGGACGGCCGAAGAACATGTCGTCGTTGCTATAGAGGAAGTGCTCGGCGAGACCGGGGATGCGATGCAGCTGCGCCTCGACGGCGTGCGAGTTGTGCGTGGGCAGCACAGATGGATCGGCGAAGAACTCCTCGCTGCGCACGATCGTGACCTTCGGGTGATCGGCGAGCCACTCGGGGGTGGGGGAGTCGGTCGCGATGAAGATCCGGCGCACCCACGGGGCGTACATGTGCACGCTGCGCAGGGCGTACCGCAGCTCGTCGACCTGGCGATACCGCGCGGCGTTGTCGTCGCCGTCGCCCACGACATAGCCCTGCATGCGCGCGGCGCGCTGACGTTGGAACTCGCTCGACGAGCCGTCCACCCACGAGAACACCATGTCGATGTCGTCGACGAACTCTTTCGGGTGCGGGTCGAACATGCCCGCGACGGTCTGCCACCGGCGTCCGTAGCGCTCGACCTCGACGAGGTCGAGATCGGCGCGGGCGAAGCGGCGGCGGGTGAGGGCGCTGGGGCGCGGAGCCTCGACCGTCTTCTCGCCGAAGCGCCAGAACTCCAGCCGCGGGGCGAGCGCCGCCCCGTAGCGGTACGAGCCCTCGGTGGACGTGCGGGGGCGGAAGACGGCGTACGCCTCGACCGACCCGGGTGAGGGGGCGACGCTGTGCGCGGGAACGGGGTCCTCGCCGCGCGCCTTGAGGTACACGGGGCCGAGCTCGGGGTCGCGGAGGGCCGCCAACGCCGTCGCCGCGTGGACCGTGTCGACGACGAGCTTCGGCCGACGGTTGGCGTCGCGCACGAGCATCACCGAGACCCCGGCGCCCTCGATGGCCTCGGCGACGGTGAGCAGGTCGGTGCGCTCGGCATCCGACGGCGTGGAGGAGTCGTCGATGACGTGCAGGATGCCGTCCAGCATCCGGATATCGGATCGCGAGAGAAGGGCCCGCCAGGGATCGGTGTCGATCGGAAGGGGAACGATCGAGCGCATATGCGGCCTCCTCAGGGGTCGATGGTGAATCCGTACACCGTAGATACTCGGCGTTACGGGAGCGTTTCGGCGCCGGGGCCGAAGCAGGGGGGTGGGCGCGCTACTGTCGAAGAGTGACTGATCCCGCTCGATTCGGCCCGGACGTACCCGACCTTCACCGGCCCTACAGCGCGCGGGATGCGCGACATTCCAGTGTCGCATACCGCCAGGTGGGTGGGAGCGGCCTCTACCTGCCGCCCATCTCGCTCGGACTGTGGTGGAACTTCGGCGACAACGTGCCGTTCGACCGTCAGCGCGAGGTCCTCCGCCACGCGTTCGATCGGGGCATCACCCACTTCGACCTCGCGAACAACTACGGCCCGCCGTACGGTTCGGCCGAGACGAACTTCGGCCGCATGATGCGCGAGGACTTCGGCCGCTACCGCGACGAGCTCATCATCTCGTCCAAGGCCGGGTACGACATGTGGCCAGGGCCCTACGGCAACTGGGGGTCGCGCAAGTATCTCCTGGCCAGCGCCGACCAGTCCCTGAAACGCATGAGCGTCGACTACGTCGACATCTTCTACTCGCACCGCGTCGACCCGGTCACCCCGATCGAGGAGACCATCGGAGCCCTCGACACGCTCGTGCGCCAGGGCAAGGCGCTCTACGTGGGCATCTCGTCCTACAGCGCCGAGCGCACGGCCGAGGCGTCCGCCGTCGCCCGCTCCCTGGGAACGCCGCTCGTGATCCACCAGCCGTCCTACTCGATCCTGAACCGCTGGGTCGAGGACGGTCTGACGGCGACGCTCCGCCAGGAGGGGATGGGTGCGATCGCCTTCACGCCGCTCGCCCAGGGACTCCTCACCGACAAGTACCTCGACGGGGGCCAGGCCGACCGCTCCCAGAAGCGGTCGTCGCTTCCCGACCGGATGCTGACGGATGCCGCCCTCTCCGCGCTGCGCAGCCTCAACGTCATCGCCACCGAGCGGGGGCAGACCCTGGCGCAGATGGCGCTGCAGTGGGTGCTTCGCGACGAGACCGTGGCATCCGCCCTCATCGGCGCCTCGCGCACCGAGCAGCTCGACGAGAATCTCGCCGCGCTGGACGGTCCCGCATTCGACGCCGAGGAGCTCGAGCGCATCGACGCGCTGTCCGAGGCCGCCGACGTCGACCTCTGGCGGGCGTCGTCGACATCATGAGCTCCACCGAATCGGTCCGTGTCCGGGCACCGGGGAAGATCAACGTCTTCCTCGAGGTCGGCGACGTCAAGGACGACGGGTACCACGACGTGGCCACCGCCTATCAGGCCGTCTCGCTCTACGAGGAGATGACCGCGACGGCCGCCGACGACTTCACGATCGAGGTCGTCGCGCGTGGGCCCGTCGACGTCGCGGGCGTGCCCACCGACGACCGCAATCTCGCCGTGCGGGCGGCGCGCCTGCTGGCGGAGACCGCGGGGATCGACCGCGGCGCCCACCTCTCGATCGTCAAGGCCGTGCCCGTCGCCGGTGGGATGGGCGGCGGGTCGGCGGACGCGGCGGCAGCTCTCGTGGCCTGCGACGCGCTGTGGGGTCTCGGGATGCCGACCTCGGAACTGGTGCGGCTCGCCGCGCAGCTCGGCGCGGACGTCCCGTTCGCGCTCCTCGGGGGAACGGCCGTGGGAACGGGGCGCGGCGACGAGCTCAACCCCGCGCTGGCACGCGGACGCTTCGACTGGGTGCTGGTGCCGAACGAGGTCGGGATGTCGACGCCCGTCGTCTACGGCGAGCTCGACGCGCACCGCGAGCGCCACGCCGTCGACATCGGTCCGGCTCCGCGCGTCCCGGCCGTGGCGCCCGAGGTGCTCCACGCACTGCGCCAGGGCGACGCCGGAATGCTGGCCGCATCGCTGCGCAACGACCTGCAGGCTCCCGCTCTTCATCTGCGACCCGACCTCGCGCGGGTTCTCGAGCGCGGCGAGAGCTCCGGAGCCCTCGCCGGCCTGGTCTCCGGGTCGGGCCCGACGCTCGCGTTCCTCGCGGCCGACGAGGAGTCGGCGATCGATCTGCAGGTCACGTTGAGCGCCGCCGGGCTCGTCGCGTTGCACGTCCACGGGCCTGTCGGCGGCGCCCGCGTCCTCTGAGCGACCCGCACCCTAGACCAGCCCGTCACACGGGGCAATGTTCGTTTTGCCCGGCATCGACCCGGTTAGCCTCTCGGGAGGTGGTCGATCCACCGCCGGGTGCCGTGCCCGCGGGGCCACGAAGGGGGTTCGCCATGAAGGCAGTGCTCGACGGCGTCGTGATCGCCGAAGCCGACCGCGATGACGTGGTGTCGATCGAGGGCAACTGGTACTTCCCGCCGCGCGCGGTGCGCGAGGGTGCCCTGAACGAGAGCCCGACCCCGTACACGTGTCCGTGGAAGGGCGCGGTCCAGTACTGGAACGTCTCGCTCGACGGCGCGGAGCTCGCCGACGGCGCCTGGTCGTACCCCGACCTGCGCCCCGGCGCGGTCGAGCGCGTGGGCACCGACTTCGCGGGGTATGTGGCCTTCGATCGCAAGGTCGTGGTCTCCGACTGAGGTCGGGCACAGCATGATCGAGTTCTCGACCGTTTCGAAGGTCTTCCCCGACGGCACTCGCGCCGTCGACGACTTCAGCCTCGTGATCCCCTCGCGCAAGACGACCGTCTTCGTGGGATCTTCGGGCTGCGGAAAGACCACCCTGCTCCGAATGATCAACCGGATGGTCGAGCCCTCCGCGGGCACGATCTCGATCGACGGCGACGACATCGGCGGCAAGCCCGCCGTCCAGCTGCGCCGGAGCATCGGCTACGTCATGCAGAACTCCGGCCTCTTGCCGCACTTCACCGTCGCGGACAACATCGCCACGGTCCCCGTCCTCCAGGGGAAGAACCGCAAGTCCGCCCGCACCCGGGCGCTCGAACTCATGGAGACGGTGGGCCTGGACACCGCGATGGCCGATCGGTACCCGAGCCAGCTCTCGGGCGGACAGCAGCAGCGCGTCGGCGTGGCGCGCGGACTCGCGGCCGACCCCAACATCCTCCTCATGGACGAGCCGTTCGGTGCCGTCGACCCGATCGTGCGCGACGAACTGCAGCAGGAGCTCCTCCGTCTGCAGAGCGAGATCGGCAAGACCATCGTGTTCGTCACGCACGACATCGACGAGGCGTTCCTGCTCGGCGACCAGGTCGTGATCCTCGAGAAGGGCGCGCACATCGCGCAGGTCGGTTCTCCGAGCGAGATCGTCGAGAACCCGGCATCCGACTTCGTGGCGAGCTTCATCGGCGCGGTGAAGGGCAAGCGGGCCCTCCACCTCAAGCAGACCCCGAACGGCACCGTCGTCGTGGATGCCGAGGGGCGAACGCAGGGCGCACTCGTGGAGGACTCCCACCCGTGAACTGGGTAGGCAACAATCTCGAGCTGATCGGGGAGCTGACCCTGGTGCACCTGCGCCAGAGTCTCATCGCGCTGATCGCCGGCTTCATCGTGAGCATCCCGATCGGATGGGTCGCGTGGCGGTACCGCCTGGTGCGCAGCAGCGTCATCACGATCACCGGGCTGCTCTACACGATCCCCTCGCTCGCGCTCCTGATCCTCGTCCCCGTCCTCACGGGCTGGTACAGCATCATCAGCGAGAACAACCTCATCGTGGCGCTCGCCATCTACGCGGTGGCGATCCTCGTCCGCGCGGTCGCCGACGGACTCGATTCCGTGGATGCCGGGGTGCGTCAGGCCTCCACCGCGATCGGCTACGGCTCTTTCCGGCGCTTCTGGGCGGTGGAGTTGCCGCTCGCCGGTCCCGTGGTGCTCGCGGGGCTCCGCGTCACCTCGGCCAGCACGATCGCTCTCGCGACGGTCGGCATCCTCGTCGGCATCCAGAATCTCGGCTACCTGTTCACGAACGGTCTGCAGCGGCGCATCATCCCGGAAGTGTTCGCCGGGGTCATCGCCGTCGTCGTGCTCGCCCTCGTGATCGACCTGCTGCTCGTCCTCGCGGGTCGTCTGCTCATGCCCTGGACGCGGGGCACGAGGACCGTGTCGCGCATCTCCAACCGGACGCTGGTGAAGGCATGAACCTCATCGGCGACGCGTTCGCCTGGATCTTCTCGGGGGATCAGAGCCCGTTCGACCCGCTCGGCCAGGCTCTGGGCGTGCAGCTGCTGTACACGGTCATCGCGGTCGTGATCGCGGGAGCGATCGCCATCCCCCTGGGCTGGATCATCGGCCACACCGGAAAAGGGCGCGAGACGGCGGTCGCGATCTCCGGAGCGGCGCGTGCCGTCCCGTCTTTCGGTCTGCTGATCCTGCTGACGCTGCTCCTCGGTGTCCTGCACAAGCCCGAGGCCGCCGTCATCTCGTTCGTCATCCTCGCGATCCCCTCGCTCCTCGCCGGCGCCTACACCGGTCTCGAAGCGATCGATCGCCGTGTGATCGACGCGGGACGCTCGATGGGCATGACCGAGATGCAGATCTTCTGGCGCATCGAGGTCCCGCTCGGGCTGCCGTTGTTGGTCGGCGGCATTCGCGCGGCGACCCTGCAGGTGCTGGCGACGGTCACGATCGCGGCCTACATCGGCCTCGGCGGGCTCGGGCAGTACATCATCGCCGCGATCCCGCTCCGCCGCTTCGACATGCTCATCGGCGGCGCCATCCTGGTGGCGGTGCTCGCCCTCGTCACCGACGGGCTCTTCGCCCTTCTCCAGCACCTGGTCGTGCCCCGTGGCATCCGTGTCGCCGGTTCTGCCCAGCCGCAACGGCGCTCCGCCCGTCGGCGTCGCGCCGAGGCCCTCGCCGTGGGAGCGCCCTCCGCGCCCCCGGCGCCCTCCTGACCCACCCGATTCCCGAATCACCAGAAAAGAGAGCACCCATGTTCACAGCACGAACCCGGAAGGGCCTCGGCCTCTTCGCCGGCCTCGCGGTCGCCTCGCTCGCCCTCGCCGGTTGCGGCGGAGGATCGAGCGACCCCCTCAGCAACGGCGGCGGCGACGCCTCGGCCTCGTCCGACGAGATCGTCGTCGGCTCGCAGGCGTACTACTCGAACGAGATCATCGCCGAGATCTACGCGCAGGCACTCGAGGGCGCCGGCAAGACCGTGAAGCGCCAGTTCCAGATCGGTCAGCGCGACGCCTACATCCCGCTGCTCGAGGACGGCACCGTCTCGGTCTTCCCCGAGTACACCGGCAACCTCCTGCAGTTCTTCGAAGCGGACACCACCGCCCGGAGCGCGGATGACGTCTACAAGGCCCTGCCCGCGGCTCTTCCCGAGGGTCTCGAGGTCCTCGACCAGTCGCCCGCGACCGACCAGGACTCGGTCACCGTCACCAAGGCCTTCGCCGACGCCAACGGCCTCACCTCGATCGCCGACCTCGCGAAGGTGACCTCGGGTCTCACCCTGGGCGGGAACTCCGAGCTCGCCGATCGCCCCTACGGCCCGAAGGGCCTGCAGTCGACCTACGGCGTGAGTGTGCAGTTCTCGGCCACGGGTGAGACCACGGTCGACGACCTCATCGCCGGCACGATCCAGGTCGCGAACGTCTACACGGCCGACCCCCGCGTCAAGACCGACAACCTCGTCAACCTGGCCGACCCCAAGGACCTGTTCCTCGCGTCGAACGTCGTCCCCGTCGTGAACGCGAACGTCGCCTCCGACGTGTCCGACGTGCTGAACAAGGTCAGCGCGAAGCTCACGACCGAGGGTCTCATCGCGATGAACGTCGAGTCGACGGTCGACCAGAAGTCGTCCGCCGACATCGCGAAGGAATGGCTCTCGGCCAACGGCCTCTGAGTCCTTCCTCCCCGTCGGGGCCGTCCGGTTCGCCGGGCGGCCCCGTCGTCGTTTCCGGATGCCTCGACCCGGCGCGCTCGACGACACCTGCGCACCGCGTAGCCTGGGACGGATATGGCACATCTGCTCGGGGGCGAAGCCCTGCACCTGGAATACCCGACCAAGGTCGTCTTCGACTCCGTCTCGCTCGGCGTGAACGAGGGCGATCGCATCGGAATCGTCGGCCGCAACGGCGACGGCAAATCGAGCCTGCTCGGCATGCTCGCCGGCATCCGCGAGCCCGACGGCGGGCGCGTGACGGTGCGCGGCGGGGTGACCGTGGGCGTGCTCGATCAGCAGGACACCCTCGACGACGACGACACGATCGGCCACGCGGTGGTCGGTGACCGGCCCGAGCACGAGTGGGCGGGCGACGCGCGCACGCGCGACGTGATCGCCGGGCTGCTCGGCGACCTGCCCTGGGACGCGCGGCTCGGAGACCTGTCCGGCGGCCAGCGCCGCCGCGTCGCCCTCGCGAAGCTGCTGTCGGGCGACTGGGACGTGCTCTTCCTCGACGAGCCCACCAACCACCTCGACGTCGAGGCCATCACGTGGCTCGCCGGACACCTCAAGAAGCGCTGGGCGCCGTCGGCCGGCGGACTGCTGGTCGTCACGCACGACCGGTGGTTCCTCGACGAGATCTGCAACACCACGTGGGAGGTGCACGACCGGATCGTCGAGCCCTTCGAGGGCGGGTACGCGGCGTACATCCTGCAGCGCGTCGAGCGCGACCGCCAGGCGGCATCCATCGAACAGCGCCGACAGAACCTCGCCCGCAAGGAGCTCGCGTGGCTGCGCCGCGGAGCCCCGGCGCGCACGTCGAAGCCGAAGTTCCGCATCGACGCCGCGAACGAGCTCATCGCCGACGTGCCCGAGATCCGCGACAAGGTCGCCCTGCAGTCCCTCGCGGTCGCGCGCCTCGGCAAGGATGTGGTCGACCTGCTCGACGCGGGCGTCGCGTTCGGCGAGAAGACGGTGCTCAAGGACGTCGAGTGGCGCATCGCGCCGGGGGAGCGGACCGGCATCCTGGGTGTCAACGGCGCGGGCAAGTCGACGCTGCTGAACCTCGTCACCGGGTCGCTCGAGCCCACGTCCGGACGCGTGAAGCGCGGCAAGACCGTCAAGGTCGCCACGCTGACCCAGCGCTTGGACGAACTCGACCAGCACCTGAACGACCCCGTCCGCGTGGTCATCTCGAACCTCCGCACCACCTACGCCTTCGGCACCGGGTCGAAGGCGCAGGAGCTGACCCCCGGGCAGCTGCTGGAGCGTCTCGGCTTCTCGAGCGCCCAGCTCTCCACCCCGGTCAAGGATCTCTCCGGTGGGCAGAAGCGGCGCCTGCAGCTGCTGCTCGTGATCCTCGACCAGCCCAACGTGCTGATCCTCGACGAGCCCACCAACGACCTCGACACCGACATGCTCGCGGCCATGGAAGACCTGCTCGACTCGTGGTCGGGCACCCTCATCGTCGTCTCGCACGACCGATACTTCCTCGAGCGCGTCACCGACCAGCAGTACGCGATCCTCGACACGAAGCTCCGCCACCTCCCCGGGGGAGTCGACGAGTACCTGCGCCTGCGGGCGCTCCAGGATGCCGAGCCCTCGAGGCCGGCGGCATCCGGATCCGCTCCTGCGGCTCCGGGCCTGCAGGGCGCCGATCTTCGCGCGGCGCAGAAGGAGGCCTCGGCCGCCGAGCGGAAGATCGAGAAGCTTCAGCAGCAGATCGACAAAGCGAAGGCGGCTCTCGCCGACCACGACCAGGCGGACTACGTGGGGCTGGGCAAGGAGATGGAGCGCATCGGCGCGATGGAGTCCGAGCGCGACGAGCTCGAGGCGCGGTGGTTCGAGCTCACCGAGGCGATCGGCTGACGCCGCGTCGTCGATGCGGTGCCGTCGATGCGGCGTCAGATCGGCCTCAGTGGAAGCCGTACTCGAGCACGACGATGAACAGGCCGAGCATCGCCGTGGCGAGAGCACCGAGCAGGCGGGCCCAGATCGGGGCCTTTCGGCTCTGGAAAGCGTGGTACCCGAGGATCGCGAGCACCCCGAACGTCGCGAGCATGCAGTAGTCCACGGCGTCGGCGAGGCTCCCGCCGCTCGCGTCGACGATCACCAGCACGAGGATGGGCGGGACCGAGGCGTAGAGCATTCCCGCGCCGTGGCGCAGGGCGTTGCGCGTCGCCCCGCGGAAACCGTGCTCCGCGTGCTCGGTGAGAGTGTGGGCGAAGACGTGCGCGATGAAGAAGATGATCAGACTCGCCACGGAGGTCGCGAGCATGTCCTCGACGTCGTCGGAGTGGTCCTCGGCGATGGTGACGAACGCGGTGAACACGATCAAGCCGTAGATCGCCGCGGGCGAGCGGAAGCGCACGTCGAACCAGGCGACGACGCGGCGCCACCAGGGCGCGGCCTGCACCGTCTCGCTCACGCGTCGAATCCCATGCTCAGCTTGCGCAGCAGCGTGGCGAGGCGGTCGCGGTCGCTGCGCGACAGTCCGTCGAGCAACAGCGCCTCCGCGTCGACCAGGCGCGTGATGGCGGCGTCCACGCGGACGCGCCCGTCGTCGGTGAGGGTCACGAGAATGCTCCGTCCATCGCCGGGGTCGGCCTCGCGGCGCACGAATCGGCGGGCGACGAGCCGATCGATGCGGTTGGTCATGGTGCCGCTGGAGACGAGGGTCTGCTGCAGCAACTGCTTCGGGCTCAACTGGTACGGCTCCCCGGCGCGACGCAGCGCCGAGAGGACGTCCCACTCCCACGACTCGATGTCGCTGCGACGAAACGCCTCTTTACGGGCGATGTCGAGGTGGCGGGAGAGCCGCGCCACGCGCGAGAGCACTTCGAGAGGGGAGAAGTCCAGATCGGGGCGCTGGCGCATCCAGGCATCGACGATACGGTCGACCTCGTCGCTGTCCCCGTGCGTGCTCACGCTCTCATTATGGCGAGAGCGTGCGCCCCGCCGACGCGCGGGTGGCGCGTCTGGCAGACTTGACCGGTGCCCTCGGGCACGATCCGCCGTGGTGTAACGGCAGCACGACAGCCTTTGGAGCTGTTAGGTCTAGGTTCGAATCCTGGCGGCGGAGCATGACCTCAACGACCGAGCTCGCCGTCGTCGTCCTGGCCGCGGGCCAGGGAACCCGTATGCGCTCCCGCATCCCCAAGGTGCTGCACCCGGTGGGCGGGCGTCCCCTCGTCGGCCACGTGCTCGACACCGCGGCATCCCTCGATCCCGCCCGCATCGTCGTCGTCGTACGACACGAGCGCGAGCAGGTCGCCGAGACCGTCGCCGAACTCGCTCCCGGTGTCGTCGTCGTCGACCAGGACGAGGTCCCCGGCACGGGGCGCGCGGTCGAGGCCGCCCTCGGGGCCCTCGAGGGGTTCGAGGGCGATGTGCTCGTGCTGAGCGCCGACGTCCCGCTGCTCGAGACCGGCACGCTCACGGAGTTGCTCGCGACCCACCGCAGCGGCGGCACCGCCGTCACCCTGCTGAGTGCGCGAGTCGATCAGCCGTTCGGGTACGGCCGCATCCTGCGCGACGAGACCGACGGCGTGCGCCGCATCGTCGAGCAGAAGGATGCCACGGCCGACGAGGCCGCGGTCACCGAGATCAACGTCGGCGTCTATGTCTTCCAGTCGGCTCCGCTGCGGACGCAGCTCGCGCTCGTCGGCACCGACAACGCCCAGGGCGAGAAATACCTCACCGACGTCGTCGGTCTGCTCCGTGACGCGCAGCTCGGGGTCGCGGCATCCGTCACCTCCGACGCCGCGGCGGCGCTGGGCGTCAACGATCGCGTGCAGTTGTCGGAGGCGGGGCGCACGCTCAACGCCCGCACGGTGCGTCGCTGGCAGCTCGAGGGCGTCACGGTCGTCGACCCCGCGACCACCTGGATCGATGTCACGGCGACGCTCGCTCCCGACGTCACGATCCTCCCCAATACGCACGTGCGCGGCGCGACCGTCATCGCCTCGGGCGCCACCATCGGCCCCGACACCACGCTCACCGACTGCGAGGTCGGCGAGGACGCCACGGTCACCCGCACCGACGGGACCCTCGCCGTGGTCGAGGCCGGCGCCACCGTCGGCCCCTTCGCCTACCTGCGCGCGAACGCGCGGGTCGGGGTGAACGGCAAGGTCGGCACGTTCGTCGAGGTGAAGAACTCCTCCATCGGTGAGGGGAGCAAGGTGCCGCACCTGTCGTACATCGGCGACACCGACATCGGACGCGGCGTCAACCTCGGCGCCGGTGCGATCACCGCGAACTACGACGATCTCACCAAGCACCGCACGGTGATCGGAGACGAGGTGCACAGCGGCTCGCACAACGTCTTCGTCGCGCCGGTTACGATTGGAGACGGCGCCAAGACGGGTGCCGGAGCGGTCATCCGCAAGGACGTCCCGCCCGGTGCGCTGGCGCTCAGCGTGTCACCCCAGCGCAACATCGAGGGGTGGGTCGAGAAGAACCGACCGGGCACCGCGGCGGCCGACGTGGCCGCGCGGGCTCGGGCTGAACAGGAAGCGGCCGATGGCTCGTAAGAAGAATCGTGTAGACCTCGACCGCGACAACGGCATCGCCCCCGGGCTCGTCGCCAAGACCAAGAAGCGGCTCGTCGTCGCCTCGGGCCGCTCGCACCCCGAGCTGGCCGCTCAGGTCGCCCAGCACCTGGGCACCGAGCTGGCCCCCACCGAGCACCGCACCTTCGCCTCGGGCGAGATCTACACCCGCTTCGAGGTGTCGATCCGCGGATGCGACGTGTTCGTCGTGCAGTCGTTCGGCCCGCCCGTGAACGAGTGGCTCATGGAGCTGCTCATCATGCTCGACGCCCTCAAGCGCGCCTCGGCCAAGCGCATCACGGTCGTCGCCCCGTACTTCCCGTACTCGCGGCAAGACAAGAAGGGCCGCGGTCGCGAGCCGATCAGCGCGCGCCTCGTCGCCGACCTGCTCAAGACCGCGGGCGCCGACCGCATCATGAGCGTCGATCTGCACGCCGCGCAGATCCAGGGCTTCTTCGACGGCCCCGTCGACCACCTCTTCGCCAAGCCCGTGCTGCTCGAGCACTTCGAGCAGGGCCTGACCGGTGAAGACCGCGAGACCCTGACCGTCGTCTCTCCCGACATGGGCCGCGTGCGCGTCGCCGACACCTGGTCCGACAGCCTCGGCGCGCCGCTCGCGATCATCCACAAGCGCCGTGACCCGAAGGTCGCCAACCAGGTCTCGGTGCACGAGATCGTCGGTGACGTGAAGGGCCGCACCTGCCTCCTCGTCGACGACATGATCGACACCGGCGGAACGATCCAGAAGGCCGCGCAGGCCCTCAAGGCCAGCGGTGCCCGCAAGGTCATCGTCGCCGCGACCCACGCGATCTTCAGCGACCCCGCGACCGAGCGTCTGCAGGATGCCGCGATCGACCAGGTCGTCGTGACCGACACGGTTCCGATCCCCGAGGAGCGCCGTTTCGAGCGGCTCGAGATCCTTCCGATCGCGCCACTGCTCGCGCGCGCGATCCACGAGGTCTTCGAGGACGGCTCGGTCACGAGCATGTTCGGCGGCGACGCGTAAGCGTCCTCGACCCCTCAGCCGTCTCCCTCCGGGAGGCGGCTGAGTTCGTTCTGCGGATCGGTGAGCTGAGCGCCATGGCGGAGGTGGCTGAGCGTGTCGAAGCCTCCGGTCCCTTCGACGGGCTCAGGAACCTGTGCTGCGGGCTCAGGGACCTGTGCTGCGGGCTCGGTGACCTGTGCCGCGGGCTCGGGGACCTGCGCGCCGTCCCTTCATAGCCCGCACAAAAGAATGAACCGGGGAGTGCCCGAGGTCGTGTCCCTACCGTGAGCACGCACGCGCCGCGAGGCACGACCGAAGGAGGACCCTCATGATCCGCACCACTGCCGTACCCCGTCCCGTCCGCATCGGCACCGCCCTTCTGGGCGTCGCCGGTATCGTCACCCTGGCCGGCTGCTCGGGCGGCACGACCACCGACGCCGCCGCCCCCGCCGCTCCGGCCGCCACCTCGGCCCCGAGCTCGAGCGCCACCACCGGCGGCTCGACCACCGGTTCGAGCGCGTCGGGCACGTACAAGGACGGCACGTACGAGGCCACCGGCCAGTACGCGACGCCCGAGAGCGTCGAGACCGTCGACGTCACCCTCACGCTCGCGGGAGACACCATCACCGACGTGACCGTCACGGGCGACCCCCAGGCGGCCGAGTCCAAGCAGTACCAGAGCAAGTTCATCGGCGGTATCAAGAGCGAGGTCGTCGGCAAGAAGCTCGACGAGATCTCGGTGAGCAAGGTCGCGGGTTCCTCGCTCACCAGCGGGGGCTTCAACAAGGCCGTCGACACCATCAAGACCGAGGCCAAGGCCTGACGTCATGACCTTCCCGACCGCGACGGGTTCGACCTGGACCTTCGACGCGATCGGCACGTCGTGGGCGATTGAGACGGCATCCCCCCTGCCCTCGATCGCCCACGACGCGGTGTCGGCCGTCATCGAGCGCTTCGACCGGGAGTGGTCGCGATTCCGTGACGACTCGCTCGTCTCGGCGCTCGCGGACGGGCGCACGGCATCCGTCCCCACCCCCGAGGACGCGGATGCCATGCTCTCGCTGTACGACGAGCTCGACACTGCGACGGCCGGCGCCGTCAACCCGCTCGTCGGCGACGCCCTGGCCCGGCTGGGCTACGACGCGCGCCTGACCCTCGCGCCGTGGGGCGACCCCGAGCCGGCTCCGGCCTGGCGTGACACCCTCGCCTGGCGGGACGGGAATCTGTCCGTCGCGCGACCGGCGACGATCGACGTGGGGGCGCTCGGCAAGGGCCGCCTCGTGGACCTCGTGCTCGACACCGTCCGCGCCCACGTCGACGGCGACGTCGTCGTCGACGCGTCGGGTGACCTGGCCGCACGCGGGGAGTCGATCCGCGTCGCGCTCGAGCACCCCTACGACGCCACGCGCGCGATCGGCGTCGTCACCGTGACCGACGCGGCGCTGTGCGCGTCGGCCATCAACCGCCGGGCGTGGGGCGACAACCTGCACCACGTCCTCGATGCGCGTACCGGCGCCCCCGTCCGCGCCTTCGCTGCGACGTGGGCGCTCGCGGACACCGCCATGCGAGCCGACGCGCTCGCGACCGCCCTGTTCTTCGACGGCGGGCCGGAGCTCGCGGCATCGTGGAACGCGCACTGGGTGCGCATGCACACCGACGGCCGCGTGGAGTGGTCGCCCGGCTTCGACGGGGAGATCTTCGCGTGATCCCCACGCTTCCGTTCTCGAAGGGAACCTCATGAGCGCCACGCTCACCGCGGGCTCGACCCGCGTGCTCGGCCTGATCGGCCGGGTCTCGATGTACCGCCTGGTGATGTCGTCCCTGGGGCTGTTGGCCCTGTACGCCCTCGTGCTCTCGTTCGCGGGGCAGATCGGTCCCCAGCCGCTGGAGATCGTCGCGAGCGCCGTCGTGCTCGCCGTCGCGTGCGGCCTGACCGACCTCGTCGCGCAGAGCGTGGTGCGGATGCCGCGGCGTCTGGAATCGTCGCTGATCACCGCCGCGATCCTCCTGTTCGTGCTTCGGCCGACCGTCGAGCCGCTGGGCCTTTCGGGTCTCGCCCTCGCCGGGCTCGCGGCATCCGCCTCGAAGTACCTGCTCGCCTGGCGCGGCCGCCACATCTTCAACCCGGCTGCCACGGGCGCGGCGGTGCTGACGATCGTCAGCATCTGGGCCCCCGACCTGGGCGGATCCGCCTGGTGGGTGGGATCGCCGTGGATGGCGGGACCGGTGCTCGTCCTGGGGGTGCTGCTGCTCCTGCGCACGGACAAGCTCCCGATCGTGGTGACGTTCTGGATCGTGGCGATGGCCGTCGCGTTCGTGCGCACGACGATCCAGTTCCAGTCGGCGGGCTTCCCGGTGGACGTTCCCGCACTGCTGCTGCAGGTCGCCTTCTCGTCGCCGTTCCTCTTCCTCGGCGCGTTCATGCTGTCGGAGCCGCTCACCCTCCCGCCGCGTCGCGTGCAGCAGTACGCCGTCGCCGTCGTGGTCGGGGTGCTCGCCGGATGGCCGATCGCGGTGGGCGCCCTCACGCTGGGCCAGGAGCGGGCGCTGCTGATCGGCAACCTCGTCGCGTTCGTCTTCTGCCTGCGCGCGGCCGTGCGCTTGCGCGTCGAGGGGCGGCGTGACCTCACGCCGACCGTGCGCGAGCTGACGTTCCACGCGGCCCGTCCGTTCGCGTTCTCGCCCGGGCAGTATCTCGAGCTCGACGTCCCGCACCGCCGGCCCGACGCACGCGGGACCCGGCGGGAGTTCTCGATCGTCTCGGCGCCCGAGGACCTCCCCGAGGTGCGGATCGCCTTCAAGGACGGCTCGCAGTCGTCGTACAAGAAGGCCCTCGGTCGGGTCGAGCCGGGTTCGACCCTTGCGGTGACCGGGGTGTGGGGTGACTTCCTCCTGCCCGCGCGTCCGACCGCGCCTGTGCTGTTGGTCGCCGCGGGCATCGGCGTGACCCCGTTCGTCTCGCAGCTCCGGCACCTCATGGCCACCGGTCAGCGCCGCGACGCGGTGCTCGTCTACGTGGTGGCGGAGCCGGACGAGCTCGCCTTCCGCGACGAGATCGCCGCCAGCGGCATCCCGGTCGTCGTGTTCTCGCGGGCCGAGCCGCGCGATCTGCCCGACGGGTGGACGTGGGCGGGCCCCGATCGCGTCGATGCCGACGGGCTGCTGCGCGTCGTCCCCGACATCGCACAGCGCGCCGCGTACGTCTCGGGGCCGCCGAGACTCATCGCGACGCTCGCCCCCGCCCTGTCCAAGGCGAAGTCCCTCACGACCGACGCGTTCGCCGGGTACTGACCCGCTCTCGCACGCATACATACCCCGGGCCCAGCTGCAACCGACCGGGTCAGGCGCGCTCGGCGGGATAGCGTCGGCGACATGCTCCTCCTGGCTTTCGCCGCGCTGCTGCTCGTCGTCTTCGCGGTGGCACGGGCTCGTCAGCGTGCGCAACTGCGCGAAGGCACCCTGCTGGTCGCCGCGGTCGTCTTCGCCGCGCTCGGAGTCCTGCAGCTGCTCGTCTCGTCGGATCCGGATGCCGCCCGCACGACCATCTTCGTCGTCGCGGTCGCGGTGCCGGTGATCCTGCTGGTGCTGGCGGTGTTCCTCATCACCAACGGCATCACGATGCTGCGGCTCGAGGGGCGGAGCCTGGCGAATCTCCTGTCACTTCTGGCCGGGGTCGGATTGCTCGTCTTCCCGTTCCTCCTGCTGGCCCTGCTCGCGTGGGGCGGACTGGGGGGCTTCCTGGCGGCCGCCGGCGTCGTGCTGGTCGCGGGTTACGCGGCGGCGGCCTTCGTGGCGTTCCTCGTCTCCTCGCTGCTGTACGCAGCGCTCCCGGTGCCGCGACAGCCGCGCGCGATCGTGATCCTCGGCTCGGGACTCATCGACGGCGACGTTCCCCCGTTGCTCCGGGGTCGTCTGGACCGCGCGATCGCCGCGTGGCGGCGCGCGAGCCGGGCCGGGGGAGAGGCTCCCGTCCTCGTCCCCTCCGGAGGGCAGGGTCCGGACGAGCCTCGGCCCGAGGGAGAGGCCATGGCGGAGTACCTGCGCGACCAGGGCGTCCCGGGTCACCTCATCCGGCCCGAGACGCGCTCGCTGAACACGCGGGAGAACCTCGAGTTCTCACGCGCCATCGTCGATGACATCGGCGCCCCGGGGCCCCCGCTGGTCGTCACGAGCGATTACCACGTTCTGCGCGCGGGGCTCCTGGCCCGTCGAAGGCTCCCGGGTGCACGCGTCGTGGGTGCCCGCACGGCCGCCTACTTCGTGCCCAGCGCGTTCCTGCGGGAGTACGTGGCCCTGCTTGATCGCCAGCGAGGACTGCACGTGATGTTCGCGCTGGTGTTCGGCGCGACCCTGGTGAGCGTGTACGCGGCGATCTTCCTCGTCTGAGTCCCGCCCGCTCCTCAGGACGTCGCCGCCTCGCCCGGGTCGAGCGGCTTCGCCGGGAGGCGCACCTCGAAGGTGGTATCTCCGGGGCTGCTGCGGACGCTGATCGAGCCCCGGTGCGCTTCGACGATCGCGCGGGCGATCGACAGCCCCAGGCCCGTGCCCCCGGTCTTGCGATCGCGTGAGCGGTCGGCCCGCGCGAAGCGCTCGAAGAGCTGCGCGGCCACGGCGGGGTCGACCCCGGGGCCGTTGTCGTGGACCCGGAGGACGGCGTCCTCACCCTCGCGCCGGACCGACACGCACACCTCGCTGCCCGCCGGGGTGTGGGTGCGGGCGTTCGCGAGCAGGTTCGCCACGACCTGGTGCAACCGCGCCGCGTCGCCCGCGAGTTCGACGGGGTGATCGTCGACGTCGATCTTCCACACGTGGTCGGGACCCGCGGGTCGCGCGTCGCCGACGGCCTCGACCGCGAGGCGGGTGAGATCGACCGTGCCGTAGACGAGCTCCTGCCCCTCGTCGAGACGCGCGAGCAGCAGCAGATCCTCCACCAGCGTCGTCATACGGATCGACTGCGCCTGGATACGCTCGAGCGACTGCTCCGTCGTCTCCACCGCCATGGCGGTTCGCTGGCGGGATTCGTCGTCGTGGGCTTGTCGCATGGCGCGCAGCGACAGCTCGGAGAACCCGCGGATGGATGCCAGGGGCGTCCGGAGCTCGTGACTGGCATCGGCGACGAAGCGGCGCATGAGCTCTTCGTTGCGCTGGCGGGCCGACAGCGAGGCGTCGACCCGATCGAGGAGCGTGTTCAGCGCCGCGCCCACTTGTCCGATCTCGGTGTGGTCGTCGACTTGATCGGCCGGGACGCGTTCGGTGATGGACACGTCTCCCTGGTCCATGCGGATCGAGGCCACCCGTGTCGCGGTCTCGGACACCGCCTTGAGGGGCCGCAGCCCCAGACGGATGACGAGGGCGATGACGGCGGCGAGGAGGAGCAGGCCTCCCGTGGTGACGAGGGCGACCGTGGTGAGGATGGCGCCGATCGTCCCCGTGACCTGCGAAAGGGGGAGCCCTACGAGAAGGACCTCGTCGCTGCCGGCCGAACCGTAGGGACGCACGAGGTACTCGCCGAGGTTCGGCAGTTCGACCGTGCGCGACGCGGGGCTCGAGGAGGCGAGGCTCTCCACGATCTGCGCGAGCTCGTCGGACGTCAGGGCGCGGGAGTTCCCGTCGTCCACGACAGCCCCCGTCGTGCCTCCCAGACGCGTCCTCATGACCATCAGGGTGCCGTTGTCGAACGGACCCGAGTCCAGCACGTCCTCGGCCGTGCTCTGGAGCGAGATACGCGGCTGGGCGAGCGAGGCGACGTCGCCGACCTCGGCTTCGAGGTTGTTCAGCAAGACCCCGCTCAGGATGGCGCTGGTGGACACGCCGATCATGATGAGGATGAAGGCCACCATGCCGATGACCGCGGTCATCAGGCGCGCCTGGAGGCTCCACGGCCGACCGCGGCGCCACCAGCGCGCGGGTTCGGGAGGTGGAGAAGCCGTCACTGCGGCGCTTTGATCATGTAGCCGACGCCGCGGACCGTGTGGATGAGCGGGTCGTGGCCGGCGTCGATCTTCTTGCGCAGGTACGAGATGTAGAGCTCGACCACGCTCGAGCGACCGCCGAAGTCGTAGTTCCACACGCGGTCGAGGATCTGGGCCTTCGAGACGACACGGCGTTGGTTGCGCATGAGGAAGCGCAGCAGCTCGAACTCGGTCGCCGTCAGCTCGATCTCGTGGCCCCCGCGCACGACCTCGTGGCTGTCCTCGTTCAGCGACAGGTCGCCCACGCGCAGGATCGGCTCCGAATCGCGCGTGAGGGCGGTGCCGGCGCGGCGCATCAGCCCCCGCAGACGCGCCACCACCTCTTCGAGGCTGAACGGCTTGGTGACGTAGTCGTCGCCGCCGGCGGTGAGGCCCGCGACGCGGTCCGCGACGGCGTCCTTCGCGGTGAGGAAGAGCACCGGGACGTCGTTGCCCGAGTGCCGCAGCCGCTGCAGCACCGCCATGCCGTCGAGGTCGGGCATCATGATGTCGAGCACCATGGCATCGGGAGCGAAATCACGCGCGGCCTGGAGGGCATCGAAGCCGGAACCGGCGGTGCGGACGTCCCAGCCCTCCATGCGCAGAGCCATGGACAGAAGGTCGGTGAGCATCTGCTCGTCATCGACGACGAGGACGCGCAGAGCGCTCCCGTCGGGGCGGGTGAAGGCGGGGGCGGCGGCGGTCGCGGTCATGAAACTCATTGTGCGCTCGTATCTATGAGCTTTCTATGGCGTGGGTTATGGGAATCCTGAGAGCGAGCTGCATGCCGACCCAGAAGCACCGCGATTCCCGCCCCGATCGCCGCTCCGAGGGTGTTCGCGGCGACGTCGCGCACGTCGGCGACCCGGGTCGGCAGGAACAGCAACTGGGCCGTCTCGATGACCGTGCTCGCCAGCACGCCGGTCAGGATGCCGAGCCACCAGCGCCCGCCCCACGCGAGGACGAGAATCCCGAGCGGCACGAACATCCCCACGTTCGCGGTGAACTCGACGACGTCGAACGTGATCCATGCGGTGGGCGGCCACGAACGGAGGCCGTGCAGGACTGCGTGCAGGAGGCCCCCGACCCGGGCGTCGTAGATCGTGGGACGGAGGGTCATCCACCACACCGCGAACGCGTACGACGCCGAAGCGGCGGCGAGCAGTGCCCGCCGCCGCTTCGTCATGTCTCGACCCGGGGTCCCCAAACGGTCTCGATCCGGTGTCTGACGACGGTCCTCGACCGTCAGTGCGTGTCCTCGGCTTCGATCTCGGTGCGGTCGCCCGACCAGAGGGTGTGGAACGTGCCCTCCTTGTCGATGCGACGGTAGGTGTGCGCCCCGAAGAAGTCGCGCTGGCCCTGGATGAGGGCCGCGGGGAGCCGCTCGGCGCGCAGGCCGTCATAGTACGCCAGCGACGAGCTGAACGCCGGGGCGGGGATGCCGCTGGCCGCCGAGAGCGAGACGATGTCGCGCCAGGCGTCCTGGGCGCGGCCGAGCGCCTCGACGAAGTACGGGGCCGTCAGCAGGACGGGGAGGGTGGCCTCGGCGTCGTACGCCTCGGCGATGCGGTTGAGGAACTGCGCGCGGATGATGCAGCCGCCGCGCCAGATCTTCGACACGGCACCCAGGTCGATGTTCCAGCCGTACTGCGCGGCGCCCGCGCGGATCTCGTCGAAGCCCTGGCTGTAGGCCACGATCTTCGAGGCATAGAGCGCCAGGCGGACCTTCTCGATGAAGGCCTCGGCATCCGCTCCGGAGAGGAGCTCGGTGCCCGAGGGGCCGGGGAGCTCGCGCGAGACCTCGCGCTGCTCGGGGTGGCTCGACAACGAGCGGGCGAAGGTGGCCTCGGCGATGCCGGAGACGGGGACACCCAGGTCGAGCGCTGTCTGCACGGTCCACGCGCCGGTGCCCTTGGCGCCCGCCTGGTCGAGGATCACGTCGACGAGGGGCTTCCCGGTCTCGGCGTCGTTCTGGCGGAGCACCTCGGCGGTGATCTCGATGAGGTACGACTCCAGCTCGCCGCGGTTCCACTCGGCGAAGACGTCGGCGATCTCGGCGGGGGTCTTGCCCGTGGCCTGGCGGATGAGGTCGTAGGCCTCGGCGATCAGCTGCATGTCGGCGTATTCGATGCCGTTGTGCACCATCTTCACGAAGTGGCCTGCACCGTCGTGGCCGACGTGCGTCACGCACGCCTCGCCCTCGGCGACCGCGGCGATCGAGGTCAGGATCGGCCCGAGGGTGATCCACGACTCGTCGGAGCCGCCGGGCATGAGCGAGGGGCCGAGAAGGGCCCCCTCCTCGCCGCCGGACACGCCCATGCCGACGTAGTTGATGCCGGTCTCGCGCACGGCCTTCTCTCGACGGATCGTGTCGGTGAAGAGGGCATTGCCGCCGTCGACGATGATGTCGCCGGGCTCGAAGACCTTGACGAGCTCGTCGATGACGAAATCGGTGGGGCGACCGGCCTTGACCATGATGATCGCGGTGCGCGGGGTCTTCAGGGACGCGGCGAAGTCCTCGTACGAGAACGAAGCGACGAAGTTCGCCTCGGGGTGCGCGTCGAGGAGGTGCTCGGTCTTGTCGGCGCTGCGGTTGAACACCGCGACCGTGTTGCCCTCGCGGCTCGCGAGGTTGCGCGCGAGGTTCGAGCCCATGACCGCGAGGCCGACGACGCCGATGTTCGCGTGCGCCGGGCCGTCGCCCTCGGGGCGGGAGTCGGCCTCGGCGGTGGGACGCGCGACCTCTTCGGGACCGGGTGCACCCTCGTGCACCTGAGCGGCCGTGTGAGGGGCCTGGTCCTGGTCGGTCGAGGGTCCGGTCGGGGAGGGGGTGGACGTCATTCGTTGCTCCGTATTCAGGTGCGAGGAAGGGTGGGCGATTCACGCGGGCCGCCTCCGTCACTGTATCGGCTCGGCCTCGGCGTGTTTCAGGCAGGGGCGATGTCGAGGCTGAGGCGGTCGATGACCTCCTGCACCTGCTGGGAGGGGGTCAGGTCGAGGTCGACGCGGATCGCCCGCTCATCGGCATCCGGCATCTGCAGGGTCTCGAACTGCGAGGTGAGCAGGGACGGCGGCATGTAGTGCCCCTGGCGGCGCAGGAGGCGCTCGAGCACGAGAGCGGGGTCGCCCATCAGCAGGACGAAGGTGACGTCGTCGCGACGGAGAACATCGCGGTAGCTGCGCTTGAGGGCCGAGCACGTGATGATCCCGGGGCGCCCGGCGGCGCGCTGGCCGTCGATCCACGCCGCGACCCGATCGAGCCAGGGCCAGCGGTCGTCGTCGTTCAGCGCGTGACCGGCGGCCATCTTGGCGACGTTCGCCTCGGGGTGCAGGTCGTCGCCCTCTTGGAAGTCCCAGCCGAGGCGACCGGCGAGCATGCCGGCGACGGTGGACTTCCCGGTCCCGGCGGGACCCATGAACACGAGGACGGGGGGTGTGGCGACCATGAGCTCTCTCTTCGTCGATCGGTCGGTCAGATGGTGCGGCGGACTTCGGTGAGCACCGCCGCGACGTATCGGCGGGTGTGCTCCTCGGCGGCGTCGGCGTCGGCGCGACCGATGGCGGCGGCGGTCTCGACGTGGTTGTCGAGCGCGTCGGGATTCGGGATGCCGGGGGTCAACCCGTGCAGGGCGCGGCCTTCGATCGCGGCGGCGATCGGGGCTCGGGCGGCGGCGAGCATGAGGTTGCCGCTCGAGACGAGGATCAGGTCGTGGAAGGCGATGTCCGCGGCGAGGTACTCGGGGGAGTTGCCGAGGCCGGCGGCGCCGAGGCGGGCGAGCTCGTCGGCCAGACGGAGCAGTTCGCCACGCTGCAGGTCCGTCGCGCGGCGCGCGCTCAGTCGGGCGGCCACGGGCTCGACGGCCGCGCGGAGCTCGGTCGTGTTGGCGATCAGCTGGTCGCGACGGCGTCCGGCCAGCTGCCAGCCGATGAGTCGGGTGTCCAGCGCGCTCCAGTCGTCGGCGGGACGCACCGTGATGCCGACGCGGCGGCGCTGCGCGAGCATCCCCATCGCCTCGAGCACCCGCACGGCTTCACGGACGACGGTGCGCGAGACGGCGTACTCGGCCTCGAGGGCGGCGAGGGTCAGCACGTGACCGGCGGTAAGGTCTCCGTCGACGATGCGCATACCGATGGCATCCACCAACGAGCCGTGCGACGCTCGCGCCATATGCCCCTCCTTGGGTCCTTAGGTACGACCATATCTTGTCAAAAATATGATCATTGTGTGAGGATTCTGCGAACACTCTTCACGCGCGGGCGTCGATCGGACTCCGCGCATCCCCCCGTATCAATGGAGATCCCTTGGAAGACTGGACGCAGACACTCGGCACCACGCCGTTGCTCCTCATCGCGGCGGGCGCCATCGCGCTCATCCTGGTGCTCATCATCTGGCTGAAGGTGCACGCGTTCCTCGCGCTCATCATCGTCTCGCTCGTCACGGCGTTCGCCGCCGGCATCCCGGTCTCGACCGTGGTGAAGACGTTGACGGACGGGTTCGGTGGAACGCTCGGCACCGTCGCCCTTCTCGTCGCACTCGGCGCGATGCTCGGCAGGCTCATCGAGCACTCCGGTGGTGCGCAGGCCCTCGCCGACACGTTCGTGCGCATCTTCGGCGAGAAGCGCGCGCCCTTCGCCCTCGGCATCGTGTCGCTGATCCTCGGGTTCCCGATGTTCTTCGACGCCGGACTCGTCATGATGCTGCCGATCATCTTCGCGATCGCCCGGCGCGTCTCGGGCAACAACGTGCTCCTGTTCGGTCTTCCGGCCGCCGCCGCGTTCTCGGTCATGCACGTGTTCCTGCCGCCGCACCCGGGCCCCGTGAGCGCGAGCGAGCTCTACGGCGCCAACCTCGGCATCGTGCTGATCGTCGGTCTCATCGTCGCCTTCCCGATCTGGTACCTCTCCGGCTACCTGTGGGGGAAGTTCGTCGCGAAGCGCCTCGTGCTTCCCGTGCCCGCGCTGTTCGGTGACATCGACGCCGACCAGCCGAGCAACCCGCCGAAGCCGGCCGCCGTCATCGCCGTCCTGCTCCTGCCGATGCTCCTCATCTTCCTCAACACCGGGCTGACCACCCTCGGCGCCGCCGGAGCGGTCGACACCGACAACATCGTCGTCCAGGTGCTCGTCCTGCTCGGCAACTCGCCGGTCGCGCTGCTGATCACCGTGCTGGTCGCGACCGTGGTCTTCGGCTTCCGTCGCGGAGAGAACGGGACGGCGCTCGAGAAGGTCGTCGACTCGGCGCTCGGGCCCGTGTGCTCGGTCATCCTCATCACAGGCGCCGGTGGCATGTTCGGCGCGGTCCTGCGCGCCTCGGGCATCGGCGACGCCCTGGCCGACAGCCTCGGCGACCTGGGACTCCCGGTCATCGTGGCGGCGTACATCATCGCGGTGATCCTGCGCCTCGCGCAGGGCTCGGCGACCGTCGCCCTCGTCACCGCGGCGGGTCTCGCCGCCCCGGCCGTCATGGCAGGCGACTTCTCGCCGCTGCAGATCGCCGCGATCACGCTGGCGACGGCGGCGGGTTCGGTGTTCGCCGGTCACGTCAACGACTCCGGGTTCTGGTTCGTGGGTCGCCTCATGGGTATGGACGTCAAGACCACCCTGAAGACCTGGACCGTGCAGCAGGCCATCGAGTCGGTGCTCGGCTTCCTCGCCGCGCTCGCCGTCTTCGCGATCGGAGGACTCCTGTGACCACCTCGAATGCCCACCTCTTCGACGTCTCCGACCGCCTCGCCCTCGTGACCGGGTCGTCTCGGGGCCTCGGCCGCGCGTTGGCGCTGACCCTCGCGCGCGGCGGAGCCCGGCTCATCGTGCACGGGCGTGACGCGGATGCCGTGGAGCAGACGCGCAGCGAAGCCGAGGAGCTGTCGGGTCGCCCCGCCCACGCGGTCACGTTCGACGTCACCGATGCGGGGGCCGTCGAGAGCGCCGTCGCGAAGCTGCTCGAGCACGTCGGCGTGCCCGACATCCTCGTCAACAATGCCGGCGTGCAGCGTCGTGCACCCATCCACGAGTTCCCGGTCGCCGACTGGGACGACATCGTCGCGGCCAACCTCTCGGGCGTGTTCTACGTCTCGCGATTCGTCACCCCCGCGATGGTCGCCCGCGGCTCGGGCAAGGTCGTCAACGTCGCCTCGGTCCAATCGCGTCTCGCGCGGCAGACCATCGCGCCGTACTCGGCGACGAAGGGCGGCGTCGCGCAGCTCACCGCCGGCATGGCCGCCGACCTGGCCCGCCACGGCATCCAGGTCAATGCACTGAGCCCGGGGTACTTCGCGACCGAGATGAACCGCGACCTCGTCGACGACCCGGAGTTCACGCGCTGGCTCACCCAGCGCACGCCCGCCGCGCGCTGGGGCGACTTCGATGAACTGCGCGGGGCGCTGCTGTTCCTCGCGTCCGATGCCTCGAGCTTCGTCTCGGGGCAGAACATCTTCGTCGACGGCGGGATGACGGCGGTCGTCTGACCGCGGAAGGGATGAGCATGAAGTCTCTGTTGATCGAGAAGGCGAACACCGCCGTCGTGCGCGACGTCGAGGTGCCCGAGCCGGGCGCGGGGCAGGTGCGCCTGCGCGTCGAGTACGTGGGCATCTGCGGGTCGGATCTGCACTACTACTTCGAGGGCGCCAACGGCGCGTTCGTCGTGCGGGAGCCGCTCGTGCCGGGGCACGAGCTCTCGGGCCGGGTCGATCTCGACCCCTCCGGCGCGCTCGCCGAGGGAACGCCGGTCACCGTGCACCCCGCGCGCTTCGGGACGCCCCGCGAGGGCATCGAGGATGCTCCGCACCTGTGGCCCGGCGGCTCCTACCTCGGCAGTGCGTCGACCTGGCCGCACACCCAGGGCGCGGCATCCGAGTTCCTGATCGTCGAGGCCGACATGGTGCGTGTCCTGCCCGCCGACCTGCCGGTGCGCCGGGCCGTCCTCGCCGAGCCGCTCGCCGTGGCCCTGCACGCGCTCGGGAAGGCCGGGTCCGTCGAGGGGCTCGATGTGCTCGTCACCGGCTCCGGTCCGATCGGTCTGATGGCCGTGGCCGCCGCTGTGGCCGCCGGTGCGCGCGTCACGGCGACCGACGTGCTGTCGGGGCCGCTCGAGCGGGCCACCTCCCTGGGGGCGTCGGCGACCATCGACGTCTCCGCGGCCGCGGTCGAGTCGAACGCCTACGCGGTGGTCCTGGAGTGCTCGGGGGTTCCCGTGTCGATCTCGACCGCGCTGAAAGCCGTCCGCCCCGGCGGCACCGTCGTGCAGGTCGGCATGCTCCCGGACGAGCCGCGGCCGGTGAACCTCGCCCCGTTCATCTCGAAGGAGGTGCGCTACCTCGGCGCCTTCCGCTTCCGCGACGAGATCGACCGCGCGGTCGCCCTGCTCGCGGAGAACCCGGGCATCGAGAGCGCCCTCACGCACGAGTTCGCGGTGATGGATGCCGCCGAGGCCTTCGCCACGGCGCGCGACTCGCAGCGCTCGGGGAAGGTCGTCTTCGCCCTCTGACCGAACGACGAACGCCCCGGTGGTCACGATCACCGGGGCGTTCGCCGGTGGTCAGTCGTCGCTGCGCGCGGCCGTGAAGCGCCGCGTGACGGCGATGTCGCGCTCGCCGAGGCCGCGATCGACGATCTCGTCGAAGGCCGCGCGCAGGGCGGGGAGCAGGGCCGGTCGCGTGTCGGTCGCGGCGGCGATGTCGGCGGCGAAGCGCAGGTCCTTCACCATGTACCCGGCGATCCCGCTGGGGGAGTCGTCGCCGGTCACGAGCTTCTCGCGGCGGCTGTTCAGCAGGTTCGAGCCCGCGTACCCGCCGCCGAGCAGCTTCCACAGCGCCGCGGGGTCCACGTCGGACCGCGCGGCGAGCTCGGTCGCCTCGCCGAGCGCGAGGATGGTCGCCGCCACGACCATCTGGTTGCACGCCTTCGCGACCTCTCCCGCGCCGAGCGGGCCGAGACGCACCGGGGTGCCGCAGGGGGCGAGGAGGGCCGCCGCGAGATCGGCGTCCGCGCTCTCGCCGCCCAGCATGATCGACAGGGTCCCCGCCTTCGCGCCGTCCTCGCCGCCCGAGACGGGGCAGTCGACGACCCGGATGCCACGGGGGAGGCGTTCCGCGAGCGCGCGCACGCCGACGGGTGACGAGGTCGAGCCGATCAGGAGGAGGTAGTCGCGCCCGTCGATCCCCGCGAGAAGGCCGTCCGCCCCGTCCAGGTGCTCCTCCAGCTGCGGAAGGTCGGGGAGCATGACGAGGATCGCGTCCGTGGCGGCGGCGAGCTCCCGCGGGGTCGGGGCCCATCGCGCCCCCGCGTCGGTCAGCGCGGGGCGCTCACGGCGGGCGTGCACGGTGAGGGCCGCCCGTGCGGACAGCAGGTGCCGAGCCATCGGCTCGCCCATCGCGCCGAGACCCCAGACGCCGAGGCGCACCTCGGATGCGGGAGGGAAAGGGCCGGTCTCTTCGTCGAGCGTGGTCATGCCGGCATTCTACCGGCTGGACAATGGGTTGAACAGGGTTCAGTATGGTGAACGACGATTCGACGATCCGCGGCTGGACACCAGCTCCGCGGCGGGAGGAGACGACGACGATGTCGACACGCAAGAGCCTACGCGCGGTGGTGGCGGTGCCCCTGAAAGAAGAGCACTGCCGGCTCATCGAGCGTCTCGAGCCGCGCATCGAGCTCGTGCGCGACGCGTCCCTGACCCGGCCGATGCGAGGGCCGGCGGACTGGTCGGGGGACCCCGCGCACGCGCGCTCCGCCGACGAGCAGCGCGCGTTCGACGCGATGGTCGATTCGGCCGAGGCGCTCTTCGGCATCCCCGACGTCGACCCCGCCGCCCTCGCGCGCACGGTCGCTTCGAACCCCGATCTGAAATGGGTGATGACCACCGCCGCCGGGGGCGGGGGCCAGGTCAAGGCCGCCGACCTCGACCGGACGGCGCTCGACCGCGTGGTCTTCACGACGAGCGCCGGTGTGCACGGGGGGCCGCTCGCGGAGTTCGCGGTGTTCGGGGTCCTCGCCGGCGCGAAGGACCTCCCGCGCCTCGCCGCGCAGCAGGCCGACCGCCGATGGACCGACCGCTGGGAGATGCGCCAGGTCGATGAGATGACCGTGTTGATCGTCGGTCTCGGCGGGATCGGCGCCGAGTGCGCGCGCCGCTTCCACGCGCTCGGCGCGGAGGTGTGGGGGACCACGCGCTCGGGTGTTCCGGTCGAGGGCGTCGACCGGCTCGTCCCTCTCGACGAACTGTCGAAGGCGGTGAGGGACGTGGATGCCATCGTGGTCACCCTTCCAGGGACCGACCAGACCCATCACCTCGTCGGTGCCGAGGTGCTCGCCGCGGTGAAGCCCGGGGTGATCCTCGCGAGCGTCGGACGCGGAACCGTGATCGACGAGGACGCGCTCCTCGCCGCCCTCGACGACGGTCGCGTGTCGTTCGCCGCCCTCGACGTCTTCGAGGTGGAGCCGCTGCCGAGCGAGTCGCCGCTCTGGCGGCATCCGAAAGTCCTCGTGAGCCCGCACACCGCGGCCCTCAACGGCAAGGAAGAGGAGCGCATCGCGCGGCGCTTCGCCGAGAACGCCACGCGTCTGCTCGACGGCGAGCCGATGCGCGCGGTTGTCGATACGGTCGAGTTCTATTGACGCGTCGCCCCTCGCGACGCCGGGACGACGGGAGGTCGCCGTGAGCGATGACGAAGCGAGCGCGATCGCGCGCGACCCGGCGCCCGCTGTCGGGCGCAGCATCCGTCTGCTGGGTCTGCTCGCCGAGGCGGGACGGGCGCTGACGCTGACCGAACTCGCGGCGGGCCTCGGGCTCGCGAAGTCGTCGACGGCGAACCTCTGCCTGTCGCTCGAGGCCGGCCGCATGATCGAGCGCGTGCCGCTCGGGTACCGCCTCGGCATCCGGACAGCCGAGCTCGGCGGGGCCTTCGCCGCGCAGTTCAATCAGGTGCGCGAGTTCTACGCCGTGTGTGAGGGTTCGCCGGCGTTGGCGTCGGAGCTCGTGCAGGTCGCGGTGCTCGACGACACCGATGCGCTCTACCTCGCGCGCTACGAGGGTTCGCGGTCGGTGCGACTCGGTACCCCTCTCGGTTCGCGCCTGCCCGCCGCCCTCTCCGCGACGGGGCGGGCGCTGTTGATGACGCGCAGCGACGCCGAGGTCCGAGCCCTGCTGACCCGTGGTCCGCTGCCCCGCCTCACCGAGCACAGCACGATCGACGTCGACGCCGTGATCGAGAAACTCGTCGCCGCCCGCGAGCGGGGGTGGTCGGTCGACGAGGAAGAGTCGTTCCGCGGCATCGTCGGCGTCGCCGTCCCGCTCGAGGGGTGGGCACCGGGGGATCCGCAGCTGGCGTTAGGGGTCGGCATCCCGGTCGCGGATGCCACGCCCGAACGCGTCGGCCGTGTCGGCGCCGCGCTGCGCGAGGCCGCCCGGGCCCTCACGAACCCGTTCAGCGCGTCGCGCTCGGTCTGAGCCCTCTCGCGGTCGCCCCCGGCCTTCGGGGTGCGTGCGCGCGCCCCCGCCGCCCGCGGCCTCGGCCGGTTCGTGGCGCGTTCCGCGCGGCGGGCGTGAGGGTCGACGGGATCCGTCCCGCACCCCGCGGTGGCGCTGCGCCGCGCCATCAGTCGAAGAATCCGTCCAACATGTTGAACTGCGTTCACTCCATTGGTACAGTCGCACCACCCCCAGCCGATCGAAGGAGATGGCCGTGACCACTGCATCCACACCGACGCCGCAGCCGCAGGATGATCCCGAGTACGCCGCGAACCTGCGCCGCGCGACACTCGCGTCGAGCATCGGCAGCGCTCTGGAGTACTTCGACTTCGCGCTCTACGGCCTGTCGACGGCCCTGATCTTCAACGTCCTGTTCTTCTCGCAGGACAACCCGGCCCTCGCCACGGTGGCCGCCTTCGCAACCTATGGCGTCGGCTTCCTCGCCCGCCCCTTCGGAGGGCTGTTCTTCGGTGTCCTCGGCGACAAGCTCGGGCGCAAGTGGGTCCTCGTCATCACGATCCTGCTGATGGGCGGGGCGTCCACGGCCATCGGCCTCCTGCCCACGTACGAGACCGTCGGCATCCTCGCGCCCATCCTGCTCGTGATCATGCGCCTGCTGCAGGGCTTCGGCGCCGGTGCCGAGCAGGCGGGAGCCACGGTTCTCATGGCGGAGTACGCGCCCGTCAAGCGCCGCGGTTTCTTCTCGGCCCTGCCGTTCATCGGCATCCAGGCCGGCACCCTGCTCGCGGCCGTGGTGTTCAGCCTCATCTCCCTCCTGCCCGAAGATCAGCTACTCAGCTGGGGCTGGCGCGTGCCGTTCCTCGCGTCGTTCCTGCTGATCCTGCTCGCGCTGTTCATCCGCATGCGCCTGCGCGAGACCCCGACCTTCATCGAGCTCGAGAAGAGCGAGCAGATCGCCGAGCGCCCGATCCGCGACATCTTCACGCGGGGTCTTCCCGGCATCATCGTCGGCATCGGCCTGCGCATGGCCGAGAACGGCGGCTCGTACATGTTCAACACCCTCGCGCTGACGTTCTTCGTCGCGTCGGTGGGCGGTCAGGCCGACCGGAGCCTGCTCACCTGGGGTGTCACGCTCGGATCGCTCATCGGTATCTTCTCGGTGCCCCTGACCGGCGCCCTGTCCGACCGCCTGGGCCGTCGCACCGTCTACCGCGCGGGCGCGCTGTTCATGCTCGTCTTCACGTTCCCGGCGTGGTGGCTCATCTCGCTCGGGAGCTACCCGATCACGATCGGCGTCATCGCCATCGGCATCGGCGTCGCGGTCAACTCCATGCTCGGACCCCAGTGCGCCATGCTCCCCGAGCTGTTCGGTAACCGACACCGCTACCTCGGCGTCGCGATGGCGCGCGAGATCTCGGCGGTCCTCGCCGGCGGTCTGGCCGGTGTCCTCGGCGCGTACATCATCGCCGTGAGCGGAGCGAACTGGCTGCTGCTGGCGATCTACATGGGAACCCTCGCGCTCATCACGACGGCGTCGACCTTCCTCGTCCCCGAGACGCTCCGCCGCGACCTGACGCGCACCGACGACGCGATCAAGGTCTCGCGCGACGAGGCGGGCGAGGGCGTGGATGCCACGACCGTGACCGTGCGGACCATCCGATGACCCGCATCGCCCGCGTGCAGACGCCCGACGGCGTGCGCGTCGTCCGGGTCGACGGCGACAGGTTCATCCCGATCCACGACCCCTACGTCGCGTTCGCGCGGGGGGAGGAGGCGGCGGATGCCGGGACCCCGGTCGTCGGGTCTGTCCTCGCCCCGTGCGTCCCGACGGTCGTCGTGGGGATCGCCCAGAACGGGCCCGGTCACGCCTCGCCCGTCCAGGCGTGGCTGAAGAGCCCCCGGACCGTCACGGGCCCTGATCGCACGGTGAGGCTGCGACGCGACGCCGGTACGACGGTGGCCGAGGCGGAGGTCGCGGTCGTGGTCGGTCGCGACACCACGGGTCTCACCGCGGAGAACGCACACGAGTACGTGCTGGGGGTCACGGCCGTGAACGATCTGTCGAGCCCCGACCGCTCGACGCTCGATCCGCGCAACTTCGAGTCGAAGTCGGGGGAGGGGTACACCCCGCTCGGCCCGTTCATCGACACCACGATCGGTCTCGACGACGACACCTCGCTCCGACTCGTCGTCGACGGCGAGCCGGTGTGCGACACGTCAGCGGGGCGCTACCCGATGTCGCTCCGGGCCTGCCTCGCGTACGTGGCGGGGTGGACGACCCTGGGGCCCGGGGACGTGGTCATGATGGGCGCGCCGTTCTCGGCATCCCCCATCGGGCCGGGAGTGACGGTCGAGGTCGTCGTGGGCGAGCTGCGGCTCCGGACCCCGACGGCCTGACGCGCGTCAGTGCTTCTTGTACCCGGCGTTGCGACCCATCGAGAAGAGGGCGCCGATCGCGCCGATGCCGCCGACCAGGGCGACACCGCCGATGACCCAGAGCACGACGTGGGAGAAGAAGCCGCTGTCCATGATGATCCTTCGGGTCGATGGACTTCGATTCTACCGGGGCGCTCCGGTGCTCCTCGACACGCGCGGGTCGTGCGCGGGCGCTCACGCTGGTAGACTTCCGGGGTACTTCGGCGAGGGACTGTCGCACACCGGCTGGTGAACGTGGCATCCGTGATCGACGCGGTGATGCAGGCCCCCGGCTTTCCTCACGCGCTCGCGTTCGAGTCGAATCCAGACCACCGGTGCGGGCCATGTCCCGCCCCCAAGCTGCGGGCCGCTCGCCCGCGAGGAGAACATCATGTCGGAAGACAACAAGGTCGTCGCGGAGCTCCGCGAGAACTTCGGCAAGGGCTTCGCCCGTCGCCTGCGCGCCGCGGGCAAGATCCCCGCCGTCATCTACGGCCACGGCACCGAGCCCCAGCACGTCGCGCTGCCCGGCCACCAGACCGCGCTGCTCATCCGCCGTGCGAACGCGCTGCTCGACCTCGACATCGCGGGCAAGAGCCAGCTCGTCCTGGTCAAGGACGTGCAGAAGGACCCCGTGCGCCAGATCATCGAGCACATCGACCTCATCGTCGTGAAGAAGGGCGAGAAGGTCCAGGTCGACGTTCCTGTCGTCGTCGTCGGCGAGCCCTTCTCCGGCACCATCGCGATGCTCGACACCGCGACCGTGTCGCTCGAGGTCGAGGCCACCCACATCCCGCAGAACGTCGAGGTCGACGTCGAGGGCGCCGAGGACGGCACGCAGATCACCGCGGCCGACCTGAAGCTCCCCTCCGGTGCGAGCCTCGTGACCGAGCCCGAGACCCTCATCGTGGGTGTCTCGGTGCCGCTCGACACGCTGGCCGCCGAGGAAGAGATCGCCGAGGCCGATGCCGAGGTCGCCGAGGAGCAGTCCGAAGAGGCCGAGGCCGGCGACAACTGATATCGGACGGCTGCATCACGCAGACCGTCGACGAGGGGGCGCGTTCTTCGCGCCCCCTCGTTTCGTCTCCAGCTGACCCGGAAGAATGGATGCCATGGCAGACACGTGGGTGATCGTCGGACTCGGCAACCCGGGGCCGCGTTACGAGGCGACCCGGCACAACATCGGCCAGATGGTCGTCGACGAGCTCGCCGCGCGGCGCAGCGAGTCCTTCCGCGCGCACAAGGCGAACGCCCGCGTCGCCGAGACCTGGCTGCGGCCAGGGGGCCCCAAGCTCGTCCTCGCGAAGCCCAACAGTTTCATGAACGTCTCCGGGGGTCCCGCCGCAGGCCTTGCGCGTTTCTACGACGTCGCCCCGGAGCGCATCATCGTGGTCCATGACGAACTGGACATTCCGTACGACACCGTGAAGCTCAAGACCGGTGGCGGCCACGGCGGCCACAACGGCGTGCGCGACGTCGCGAAGGCACTGGGGACTGCGGAGTTCCCCCGCGTGCGTGTCGGCATCGGTCGTCCCGTGGGGCGTCAGGACCCGGCCGATTGGGTCCTCGACCCGTTCGGTGCGACCGAGCGCCAGACCCTGCCGATCCTCGTCTCGGATGCCGCCGACGCGGTCGAGATGCTCGTCGCGGAGGGCTTGGTCGCTGCGCAGCAGCGCTTTCACGCCCCGCGCGCCTGACGATCCCCGTCACGACGAAAAGCCCCGGCCGCTCGGCCGGGGCTTTTCGACGTCGCGGAGAGGCTCAGCCGATGCTGTTGACGTACGGCGCCGCTCCGGCGGTCGCGCCGGCGCCGAAGACGACGGCGACCACGATGCCGCCCAGCAGGGCGAGGATGAGCGCCGCGATACCGAAGCCGCGACCCCGGTTCTTCACGGCGGCGATGATGCCCTGGATGAATCCCCACAGACCCAGGATGCCGAAGACGAGGAATCCGGCGACCGCGAGCAGACCCGCTGTGGCCGCGGCCTGCTGCTCGCTCGCCGAGAGGTTCGCCGGGTCGATCTGCGGGGTGCCGTCGGCGCCGGTCGTGGCGTACTGGACGAGCGCTCCGCTCTGCATCCCGCCGATGAAGGCCAGGATCGAGCCGATCACGATGGCCGCGAGGGCCACCACGAAGGCGATCAGGCCGAGGCGGTTCGAGGGCTTCTGCGGGGCGGCCGTCGGGGGCTGGTAAGCCGGGGACGCGGGATAGCCGGCCTGGGCGGCAGCGGCGTCGGCGCGCGTGGCGGGGGGAGGGTTGTACGGCTCGGGGG
>NZ_LDRT01000088.1 GCF_001476655.1 Microbacterium testaceum
CCGTCGTGGTGCTGCTCATCTCGCTGTTCACCAACACCGACCTGACCGGGCTGATCGGCGGCGGGACCGGCGGGGGCCCGCAGAGCGGCGGGGAAGCCATCGCGAACTGCGAAACCGGGGCCGACGCGAACAGCGACGACTCGTGCCGACTGGCGGCGGCATCCCTCAACATCGATCAGTTCTGGCAGGAACGCCTCGACGGCTACCGCGAACCGCAGCTGATCATCGTCGATCAGTCGACCGGCACCTCGTGCGGCACGGCCTCGAACGCGACCGGCCCGTTCTACTGCCCGCCCGACGAGACGGTCTACGTCGATCCGACGTTCTTCGCGATCCTGCGCGAGCAGTACGACACCACCGCGGGGCCCCTCGCGCAGCTTTACGTGCTCGCGCACGAATACGGCCATCACGTGCAGAACCTCACCGGGGTCATGGAGCAGTACCCGAACAACGGCACCGGCCCCGACAGCAACGGCGTGCGCACGGAACTGCAGGCGGACTGCTTCGCCGGCGCTTGGGTCGCGGCCGCCGGCGATCAGGTCGACGAGGACGGCACGCCCTACCTGCAGCCGCCGACGGCGCAGCAGGTCAACGATGCGCTTGCCGCCGCCGCCGCGGTCGGTGACGACCACATCCAGGCGGAGTCCGGTCGCGGCATCAACCCCGAGAGCTGGACGCACGGCTCGAGCGAACAACGCCGGCGCTGGTTCGACGCCGGACGCGAGGGCGGCGTGAACGCCTGCGACACGTTCGCGGTAGCGGGGCAGGACCTGTAGGCCGCGGCATCCTGCTCGTCGCGTTCCGGCGGAGTTCCCGGGTGAAACGCCGGTTCAGGATGCCGTGAACCGGCGTGTCCGCGGCCGACTCCGCGCGGCGGCACGCGCCACCCGGAAGACCTTGCCGCGGGACGCACCGACCGTGGCGCCCCCACCCCACCTCCGCGGGACGGCGGCGCCACGGCGGCGCGTCACTCCTCGCGCGGACGCGTCCGGAGGATGATCACGACGACGACGCCCACGAGAACCACGACGCCTCCGCCGACGAGGAGCCCGAGCGTGAGGCCCGACAGGCCGCCGGTCGGAGCCGTGTCGGGCGACGCCGAGGGAGCCTCCCCCGCACTGACGGCCGCCGCGCAGGGGGACTGCTCGGCCCCCGCCGACGTACCGGCGGCCGTGGACGTGAACGAGAACGACCCCGAGATGGGGTGCCCGTCCGACGAGATGGCCCGCCACTCCACCTGATACTCACCGGCGGCCCCGAGCGCGACCGGGGCCGTGAGTGTCGGCCCGGACAGGTCGACGCAGTCCGTCTCGTAGTGGCGTCCGTCCGGCCCGAGCACGATGACGATGTTGCCCCCGTCGTACCCGAGCAGGTTGGCGCTGAAGTCGAGCGACACCTCCGACAGCGACGACACGGTCGCACCCGAGGAGGGCGACGTCGACTCGAGGCTGTCGTGCGCCGAAGCGGCCTGGGCTCCGCCGAGCACGGCGCCCAGGGCGATCGCCGCGATCACCGCGGTGCGCGCGAGGGCGTTCGACCGGCGCACGCTCAGCCGCGCTTCGGACGGCGGGCGAACGCGAGGGCTCCGAGCACGGCCCCGATCGCGCCCACGACGAGCGCGGCGATGCTGAGACCGAGAGCGGCACCCGAAGAGTCCGACGTCGAACCGGATGCCATGGCATCCCCGTCGTGCTCCGTCGATGACGGGGCGGCCGAGGCCGCGCCGTGGCTGTGCTCCCCGGTCGGCGGAGTGTCGTTGACGTAGAGCACGGGCGCGGGCTCGAGCGAGGAGTCGGCCGCGACCTGATCCGGGGTCGCCGCCCAGTCGACGACGGACCCGTCGGAGTAGGTCTGCTGCGCGGGCAGCACGAGGTGGCCGACGTCGGGCACGGGGCCGAGCACGGCCGAGAAGATCTGGAACTGGTCCTGGCCGATTCCGACGCCGGGGTCGGCCTGCCAGACGATCTTCAAGGGAGCGTCGCTGATGGTGTTGCCCTCCACCTGCACGGGCGCGGGCAGCGCGCCCTTCTCGACGGTGGCGGTCCAGCCGGGAACCGGCTGCACGAGGACGGCGCTCAGCGGGGTGTCGGTGGGCAGGGTGACTTCGAGCTTGACGGTGGAGGCCGTCTCCGACTCGGTCGGAACGCGGAAGTTGACCGTTGCGTAGCTGCCCGGGGTGGCGGTGTTCGGGTTGACGGTGACGTGAGCGGATGCCGCGAGGGGCACGCCGATCGCGAGCACGGCGCCCGCGGCGAGACCCACGAGGGCGCGGCGGAGGAAGGGAGTACGAGACATGGTGCTGCTTTCTGCGAAGGCGCGCGCGAGCGACTCGCGTCGCGCGAGGGTGAGAGTGTCGAGGAATCACGCCGCGAGCGGCGGACCTCGATGCCTCATCACCGACAGCACGGTCATCGCCGTCGTCAGCAGGAGCGGCTCGGGCGCGGTGCGAACGTCGTCCGTCTGCGGGGTGAGCCCACGGAAGGGGCGCAGCACGGCGAGCGCCGCGTGGAAGAACTGCGCGATGACCCGAACGGCGTGTTCGCCTCGACCGAGCGCGAGGATCGTGACGACCGCGGCGAAGGCGTGGGCCGCCCACATCCAGGGCGAGTGCGAGCCGTGCGCGACAAGCGCGTGGCTCGATCCGGTGGCATCGAGCAGCGCCGCGGGCGCCCCGTGATGCCCTCCCGCTGCGGCGACGCCGTCTCCGCGCAGATCGAGGGCCAGGATGCCGTGGAACACGGCCTGGCTGAGCACCACAGCGAGCGACAGACGCCACCACGACGCCGTGCGTCCGGCCAGCAGCACGCAGACCGGTGCCGCCAGACAGAGAGCGAGGGCGATGTTCAGCGCGGGAGGGAGCTCGGCGCCCACCGAGGCGTGCGAGACGGTCGCGATGAAGGTCGCGACGGCGGCCGCGGCGATCCCTCGACCGACGCGTTGCGCGCGCCCCGCTCTCGACGACATGCGACTCCTCCCGCGCCCAGCCTAGGTGGACCGGTCGACCCCGGGGCGGCAACTGCAACGGCGTCGAAAGACGTCGGGAGCGGGCGGAGCCGCCCGTCCTGCCCCCGCGGACACGGCTGTGCGGTCACGCGGAGTCGCGTCGCAGACCGCCGGCACCGGATGCCGATACCCGGTCTTCGGCCCACGGGCTCCGCGCGACGGTACCCGTCACCCGCTTCGCGAGGCCCTCACTCACGCGCGCAGCGCCTCCCAGGCGTCGTGCGCGGCGTCGGCGAGGAGCTCGACGTCGGGGACCGCACCCGGATCGACGCAGAAACCGATGCCGAGCCAGCGATCGTTCGAGATCGCGGCGACGCGCAGCGCGTGGCGGGGACCGGGCTCCGACGACGTGTAGACGTGCGCGACGCGACGGCCCCCGACCGACACCGCCACCCGGGGGCCCGGGACGTTCGACACGGCGAGCGCGAACTCGCGCGGGTCGTCCACGAGACCGCGAAGCGCCGCCGCCAGGGGTCCGGCCGCGGCGAGGGCATGGAACAGCTCGTCGAGTCCTCGCGCATCGTGGCCGTGCTTGCGCACGCGGGTGTCGGCGCTGATCAGGTCGAGCCGCCGCAGGTCGTCGCCCTCGTGCAGGTGCAGGCCGACATCGACGAACGAATCGCGGTTTCCGGATGCCCCGGCGTCCTCGCCGCGTTCGTGCAGACTCACCGGCACCTGGGCGTTCAGCCGCGGAACGTGACCGTGGTGCACCAGACGGCGCCGAAGCGCGCCCGCGATCACGGCGAGCAAGACGTCGTTGACCGTCGCGTGCTCGGGACGGGAGCGCCCGACCGCGCGGGCCTCGTCCAGCGGCACATCGACGAAGGCGAGAGCGCGGCGCGCGGTGATCGGGCGGTCGAACGGGGAGTGCGAGCCCGGGTGACCGAGCTCGCGGGCCAGGGTCAGCGGCATCCGTTCCCATTCGCTCCATCGGGAGGGTCGGGCTTCGGGATCGCGGATGCCGACCTCGTGCGCCGGGGCGTCGTGCGGTTCGAGCACGACCGACTCGAGGAAGCGCACCGCGGTGAGCCCGTCGGCGACGGCATGGTGGAGGCGTATCGCGAGGGCTTCGCGCCCGTCCGAGAGCGGACCGATGAGGTCGATCGTCCACAGAGGGCGTGAGCGATCCAGCGGTTCGGACATGAGTTGTCCGACGGCGGCGCGCAGCGCCCCGGGGTCAGCGGCGGGACGCTGACGAACGTGGTGGGCGAGATCGACCTCGCCGGCGTCGACCCACGCGGGGCGGCCGTCCTCATCGACCACGATGTGCCGGCCGCGAGGGAAGGCCGGAAGCCGGGCGGCGACGCTCGCGCGCACCGTTTCGAGGTCGAGGGCCTCACCCGGCTCGAGGACCAGCAGCTTCAGCGCGTGCCCGTGGACGACGTCGGACTCCAGCGCCAGGATGCGTGCATCTGCGGCCGACAATGGCTCCCCCATGCGCCTACGGTAGCGGGCGGCGACACCGCACCCGGCCGCGCCTCCGAGACGCCGGGTGGGGCGGAGAGATGCCGTCGCTCAGTTCTCGAAGGGGTCGACGGCGTTCCATGCCCGCCCCAGCCCCACCTTCCGGCGGATGGCAATGAGGCTCTCACTGGCCGAGTACCGTTTGCCGCGCTTCGCGCCGGTGGCCACCAGCAAGCCGGCCGTGTCGAAGATCGTCATCGGCCCGTGAGGCCCGCACCGGAATCGACCGACGGACTCACCACGCCCTCGCGGTCGTCGACCAGGCGACGCCGCCGATCCTTCCGGTGAGACCGCGCCCGTCCGGCCACGCGAACAGCAGCACGACGGTGGCCGCGGCGGCCGAGTTCGAGGCCCTCGGGCGCTGACCCTCGCCGCGGCCCCGTGCACACGCGTCGGGACGGCACCGGACGACGGCGAGAGCGCCCCCGATGCGGAACCCCCCATCATCACGGTCTGGCGACCATGCCATGAACGTCGAGCGCGTCAGATTGCGCATGACCCTCAGTGCGCGTAATGTCGCGCGCCGTGACTGAAGAAAGTCGCGAGCCCGGCGTGGAGACGCCGATGGCCAAGCGCATCCTCATCGGCGAGCCTCTGACGTCGGAAAAACTCGACGAGCAGCTCCTGCCCAAGAAGATGGCGCTGCCGATCTTCGCCTCCGACGCCCTCTCCTCCGTGGCCTACGCCCCGCAGGAGCTGCTGATGATCCTGCTCATCGGTGGAACGGCCCTGTTGACGCTCAGTCCGTGGGTCGCCGTGGCCGTCGTGGTGCTGCTCATC
>NZ_LDRT01000089.1 GCF_001476655.1 Microbacterium testaceum
ACGCCCGCGCGGGCGTACGCGTCGGACGTGGAGACCGCGCACGAGATGGTCGCCGACACGATGCCTGCGGCGGCGGCATCCGTCAGCCATCCCAGGGCGGGTCCGGAGTGGGAAGGATCCGAGCGGTGCAGGCACGCGGCCGTCGGGCGAGCGGGCAGCAGCCCCGCCTGAGCGAGCGCGAGGACGAGGCTCAGGGGCTGTTCTTTCAGCGACAGCACGATGTCGGCCTCCTCGAAGAGAGCGGCGGCGCGATCGAGTTCCGCCGGACTGAACGCGTCCGGCGCGATGGGGCGATCGCCGGCGAGGCGGTCGAACGCCGTGATCCCGACGCCCGCATCCCGCAGACGGCGGTAACGCGTGTCGTCTCGGACATACTGCACCGACGCGTCGCGACGCGCCGCGGAGGTCAGCGACAGGACGTGGTGTTCCTGCTCGCCCGTCGTCGCGAGGCCCGCGACGACGTCGGAGTGCAGGATCCGCGCACCGCCCGCGAAGAACCCTTCGTAGAGCGACAGCACGCGCACGGGTCGAGACATCGGATCGCCTTCCGGGGAGGGGCGCCACGTCGGTCGACGCGGTTGTCTCATGCTGAAGGCTCGACCCCCGGGTGTGGGTTACGTCGCGAAGACCATCGCGTGAACGCCCGGGCACGAGGCGACGCGCCGCGGCCGAACGGAGACGTCCTCATCCGGCGGGCCGCGACGGCGCGCACGAAGCGGAGATGAGTACGATGTACCGTCGTGTCGTCGTCAACCGATTCGCTCTCCGGAGCCGCCCTGGGAACGCCCGTGGGTCGTGCCCTCCTGGCGTACGGCGAAGCGCGGCGCGGCGCCGTCGCCAGAGCGCGCCGCGAACTGTCCTTGAACGAACTCGACGCTCGCGCGCTGCTCTTCGTCGTCGAGAATCCGGGCGCTCGCCCCTCGGACGTGCGCGACCACCTCGGCATCACGTCCGCCGGTGTCACAACGCTCATCGATCGACTCGTTCAGCGGGGAGCGGTGCGCCGCGACCTCGACACCGAGGACCGCCGCGTCAACCACATCACCGCGATCATCGATCTCGACGAGGAGCCGTGGTCGCTCCTGCGTGCCTTCGATCGCGCGATCGACGCTGCCATCGGCGAACTGGATGCCGGCGAGAGCGAACGGCTGGCGCGGATCATCGAGCAGGCCGTCGCCGCGGCCACCCGGGCCGACTGAGACCCGGGGCCCGCCGGGGCGAACCTCCTAGTGATTCGCGAGGAACGCCTCGGACCGCGCCTGCAGGAATGAGCACAGCGCCGCGAGCATCGCCAATTCGCCCGAGAGAGCGAGGACCCGTCCCGCCGGAAGGGGGGCTGCGTTCTCCCGGGGCTCGAAGGTGACGGCCCAGTCCGTGGACCCCGGTGCCGTCCCGGGGGCGACGAAGAACGTGGTGGAGACGCTCCGAAGCTGCGCGGCGATCAATCCGCGATCGGAGTCCTCGTCGAGATCCTGGGGGATCACGCGCAGGATGTCCGCGTCGTCGTAGCCCAGACCGCGGAAGTCGTCGACCCACGACTCGAGGGTTGCCATCGTGCGGAAGGTCATCGGGCGTCCCGTCGATCGGAGCTCGCCGAGTCGCGAGCCTCACCAATTATGCGACGCCCTACCTCGGCGCGGGTCACGAGCTCCGCGCCGAGGCGGTCCGACCGCCGTGCCGGGGAGCGATGGCGGGGAGGAAGGAAGAGACCGGAGCCCATTCCTCTCGCATCTTCGCCACGGGAGGAGGCCGCGTCAAACACGGCGGGGAGACCTCTGCGCGGGGCGGCCACGACGTCGCGCGCGACGGCCACGGTCACCGGCATCGGTGCCGAAGTGAACCGCGCCAGGCTTTCTCGCACCCTGTTCGATGACGATACGGTGAAGGAGTCCCCCCCGGCATTCCTCTCTCGTCGACGTCCCCCCGCGCTTTGAGAGCGGTCCCACGCATACGTTGCGCGAAAAAGCAACGGTGTTGCCGCACTCTTTCGGTCGATTTAGGAAAGCCCCGTGGAGCATACGAAACTCGAGACCAGAGATGCCGCGATCGTCGAGGAGATGTGGCGGTCGGTCGTCCCGGGAGCCCGGATCTCTCGCGCCGAGGCCATTCAGCCGGCGCTGAACTGGCAGGCCGTCTCGGATACGGGCTTCGCGTTCTGCGACTACACCATCGGTTCGACGATGCTCGTCGAATCCGATCCCCTCGACCAGGTCGTGGTGGGGCGCATCGCCGGGTCGCGCGTGGCCGGGACGTATCGCCGCGAACGGATCGACACGGCCGTTCCCTTCCTGGTCGTCGATCGTCCGCTCGAAGTCGCCTTCACCGGGCGGATCGCCGGGACGGCCGTCGCCTTCTCGCGCACCGACTTCGACGACGCCGCCCGGCGGCTCTCCGGTGACGAGGGGCTGCGGGTCCGCGCGACCGGTCATGCTCCCGTCAGCGAGCAGCGGCTGCGCTATTGGACGCGCACGTGGGAGTACGCCCGGGACGTGCTGCTGCGCTCGTCCGAGCGGACGCCTCTCATCCAGCACCAGGCGCGGACGCTCCTGCTCGAAGCGTCGCTGCTCGCGTTCCCCACGACCTTTACGGAGGCACTCGCCGCGGGACGACCCGCGCGCCCCCTGCCCGCGCCCGTCCGCCGGGCCAAGGCATACATCGAGGCGCACGCGGCCGAGTCGGTCGTCCTCGCCGACATCGCTCAGGCGGCTCGGTTGTCGCCGCGCGGTCTGCAATACGCGTTCCGCGCGTCCACCGGCCGCACGCCGATGCAGTATCTGCGTCGCGTCCGTCTGGATGCCGCACGCGCCGACTTGCGCAGCGCCGATCCGTCGGTCGACACCGTCGCCGCGATCGCTGCGCGCTGGGGCTTTTCAAACCTCGGTCGGTTCGCCGCGATGTACCGCGCGGAGTTCGGCGAGACGCCGTCGACGACGCTGCGCTCCTGAGGTCCCCCGGTCAGTGGCCCGCGCCGAGCTCACCGCTCAGTCGCCCGTGGAACCGCGCCGCCGTGGCGTTCATCCCCTCGAGTTCCACGGTCGTCCCCAGATGCGCATACTTCGTCTGCACGGCATCCAGGGCCGCCACCGTCGACGCGTCCCAGACGTGCGAACGCGACAAGTCGATCACGACGTGCGCCGGATCGCGGTGGTACGCGAACTTCGTGGTGAGGTCGTTGCTCGAGGCGAAGAAGAGCTCGCCCTCGACGACATAGCGGGCGGTGTCGCCCTCGACCGAGCGGGTGACGCTCGTCAGTGAAGCCACGCGCCGGGCGAACAGCACCGCCGCCGCAACGACGCCCACGCCGACACCGATCGCGAGGTTGTGCGTCCACACGGTGAACGCGACGGTCAGCACCATCACGACCGTCTCGCTCACCGGCATCCGTCGCAGGGTCGAAGGCCGGATGCTGTGCCAGTCGAAGGTCGCGATCGACACGACGATCATGACCGCGACGAGCACGGCCATCGGGATGATCGCCACGACGTCGCCGAACACCAACACGAGCACCAGCAGGAAGACACCCGCGAGGAAGGTCGAGATGCGCGTGCGTGCGCCGGATGCCTTGACGTTGATCATCGTCTGGCCGATCATCGCGCAGCCGCCCATGCCGCCGAACAGACCCGACAGCACGTTCGCCGCGCCCTGGCCGAGCGACTCGCGGGTCTTCGACGAGGGGGTGTCGGTGATGTCGTCGACGAGGGCCGCGGTCATGAGGGACTCCAGCAGCCCGACGATGGCCATGGCGACCGCGAAGGGGAAGATGATCGCCAGCGTGTCGAGGCGGAAAGGCACGTTCGGGATCAGCAGCGACGGCAGGCTCTCGGGCAGCGCACCCTGGTCGCCCACGGTGGGCACCGAAATGCCGAACACGACGGCGGCGCCCGTGAGCAGGACGATGGCCACGAGCGGGGCGGGCACGACCTTGGTGACGCGGGGGAGCAGGTACATGATCAGCAGCCCCGCCGCGGCGATCGGATACACGGCCCACGGCACCCCGATCAGCTGCGGGACCTGCGCCGTGAAGATGAGGATCGCCAGCGCGTTGACGAAGCCGACCATGACGCTGCGCGGGATGAAGCGCATGAGCTTCGCGACGCCCACGAGCCCGAGGATCACCTGCAGGATGCCGCCGAGGATCACCGTCGCGAGCAGGTAGTCGACCCCGTGCTCGCGCGCCACCGGCGCGATGACGAGGGCGATCGCACCGGTCGCGGCGGAGATCATGGCGGGGCGACCGCCCAGGAAGGCGATCGCGACCGCCATCACGAACGACGAGAACAACCCGAGACGCGGGTCGACGCCGGCGATGATCGAGAAGGCGATGGCCTCGGGGATCAGGGCGATCGCCACGACGAGGCCGGCGAGGATCTCGCGAGTGAGCAGGCGCGGGGAGCGGAAGGCCTGCAGGACGGTGGGTTCGGAGCGCGGGCGCGTCAGGGCGTCGGTCATGAGGAGTCTCCAAGAGGGGAGGGAACCCGCTGCGACGCGGGGAAGAATAGGGGGGTCGCGATCGCGACCGCCACCAACTCTACCGTAACGTGAGGTTTGCGGGATCGGGGATGCCATGACCGACGATCGGCCGATGCAGATCGGCGAGCTCGCCGAGCGGACGGGATTGTCGATCCGCACGCTCCGCCATTACGACGAGATCGGCCTGCTGCGTCCGTCGGCGCGGAGCGAGGGCGGCTTCCGCCTGTACACCGCCGACGACGAGTCGCGCCTGCTGCTCATCCGCCGCATGAAACCGCTGGGGTACTCGCTCGAGCAGATGGGCGAGCTGCTCGCGGTGGTCGACGGCCTCGAGGCCGACCCGGACGACGCGGCGCTGCGCGAGCGGTTCGCGGACATCCGCGACGAGGCGCAGCAGCGTCGTGAGGACCTGCGCCGCAAGGTCGCCGCCGCCGACGAGTTCGTGGCGCAGCTGGAAGCGCGATGACCGATCACGAGGGGCGACTGCGTCACCACCGCATCGCCGCCGACGGCTCGATCGGCGACACCCTCTCCTTCTCGATCCTCCGCGAGGAGTGGCCGGGCGTGCGGGCGGGCCTCGAGGAGCGGCTGCGCCGCTGACCGCGGGTCGCGGTGATCTCAGCCTTGCGCGGCGGCCGCGCGGCGGCGCGCGAACTCTCGCGCCTCGGAGAACAGCTCGAGGTCGATCTGGACGTGCCGGCGGGCGAGTTCGGCGGCCTCTTCGGGTGCGGCGGTCACGATCGCGGCCACGATCGCGTCGTGCTCGCGCGCCGCGCGGGACTCCATGCGGCGATGACTCTCGCGGTCACCCCACGGGTGCGCCGGAGCGGACAGGGAGAGATGGCGCTCGTGATCGAGGAGGATGTCGCGCAGGGCGGTGTTGTGCGCGGCGTCGATGATCGACAGGTGCAGGAGGCTGTCCGCGCGCTGCTTGGGGTTGCCGGAGTCCGCCGCGTGGAAGGCGGCCAGGCGGTCGCGCATGACCGCGATGTCGGCATCCGTCCGCCTTTCGGCGGCCAGGCGGGCGAGGGACGAGTGCAGCATCGAGCTCGCGGTGCACGCGTCGACCAGGTCGCTCCACCGTTGCTCGAACCAGCGGTCCACGCCGACGACGATCGACGCGGGCCACTCCTCGGCCACGAAGGTGCCGCCGGCGCGGCCGCGTCTCTTCTCGATGAGCCCGCGCGCGGACAGATCGTCGAGGGCGGCACGCACGGTGGTCCGCCCGACTCCGAGGAGGGGGGAGAGGTCGCGCTCGGCGGGAAGGCGCGTGCCGGGCAGGAACTCACCCACCGCGACAGCGGTGATGAGGCGCTGGGTGACGCGGTCCACCAGGGAGACGTCGTCGGTCTCAGCCATGGGCTCCCCTCGTTTCCTCCATGTTAATTCCGGAGAAAAGGTTTGCCAACGAACCATTACCGGGTCCACGATGACTCCATGCAACGCGAGATCACCGTTCCCTTCCACGACGGCTTCACCTGGGCCCGCGTCACCGAGCCCACCGCGCCGACCGGAAAAGCTCCGCTGTTCGTCCTGCACGGCGGACCCGGCATGGCACACAACTACGTCGCGAACCTCGACGCGCTCGCCGAGATCACCGGACGCACCGTCGTGCACTACGACCAGATCGGGTGCGGGAAGAGCTCGCACCACCCCGACGCCCCGGCGTCCCAGTGGGTTCCGCAGCTCTTCGTCGACGAGTTCCACAACCTGCGCGAGGCCCTGGGCTTCGACGAGTACCACGTGCTGGGACAGTCGTGGGGAGGCATGCTCGGCGCCGAGATCGCCGTCCGGCAGCCGGCGGGGTTGAGAAGTCTCGAGATCTGCAACTCCCCGGCGTCCATGGAGCTGTGGCTCGCGGGGGCGGCCCGTCTGCGCGCGGAACTCCCGGTCGACGCCCGCGAGGCCCTCGACCGCCACGAGGCCGACGGCACCCTCGACCACCCCGACTACGTGGATGCCACGCGCGTCTTCTACGAGCGGCACGTCTGCCGCGTGACCCCGATGCCGCAGGACTTCGTCGACAGCGAGCAGCAGATGCTCGCCGACCCCACGGTGTACTTCACCATGAACGGACCGAACGAGTTCCACGTCGTCGGGACCGGCCGCGACTGGACCATCATCGACCGCCTTCCGCTGGTCGCGGTACCGACCCTCGTGGTCGCCGGCGAGTTCGACGAGGCCACCCCCGAGACGTGGGAGCCCTTCGTCGAGCGCATCCCCGACGCTCGCGCCCACGTGTTCGAGGGGGCGAGCCACTGCACGCACCTCGAGATGCCGGACGCGTTCCGCGCCGTCATCGCCGACTTCCTCGCCCCTCTTCCCTGACGCCCCACCCGACCCTTCCGAGCCAGGAGACCCGATGTCGAACACCGCCCCCGAGGCCCAGCAGTCGCTGGAGTCCTTCGGCTACAAGCAAGAGCTCAAGCGCTCCATGTCCACCCTCGACCTCGTGGTCTACGGGCTCGTCTTCATGGTGCCGATCGCCCCCTGGGCCATCTTCGGCGTCGTCTTCAACGCCGCCAGCGGAATGGTCCCGCTGGTCTACCTCACCGGCGTCGTCGCGATGATCTTCACCGCCCTCGCCTACGCGCAGATGTCGAAGGCGTTCCCCATCGCCGGGTCGGTCTTCTCGTACGTCGGCCGAGGACTGCACCCCACCGTCGGCTTCTTCGCCGGGTGGGCGATCCTGCTGGACTACCTGCTCGTTCCGACGCTGCTGTACGTCTTCGCGGCGTCCAGCATGGCAGGCATCTTCCCCGACGTGCCGCAGTGGATCTGGGCCGTCGCCTTCGTCCTCATCAACACGCTCATCAACGTCGCGGGGATCGGGTCGATCAAGCTCGCGAACCGGGTCATGCTCGTCATCCAGCTCGCGTTCGTGGTGATCTTCGTCGTCATCGCGATGGTGGCGCTCAACGCCGGCACGGTCCCGGGCGCGGAGTTCACGATCGCTCCGCTGTGGGATGCCGAGAAGGTCAACCCCGCGCTCATCGCGACCGCCCTCTCGATCGCGGTTCTGAGCTTCCTCGGGTTCGACGGCATCTCGACGATGGCCGAGGAGTCGACGGGCGACCGTAAGTCGGGCGGTCGCGCGATGATCATCGCCCTGCTCGTGGTCGCCGTGCTCTTCATCACGCAGACCTGGTTCGCGAGCGCTCTCGCCGCCGGCACCATCTCGTTCGGCGACGACGAGGTCAACAACGCCTTCTTCGTGCTCGTCGCCCAGGCGGCCGGTTCGGGCTGGGCCACCGCGTTCCTCGCCGTCAACGTCATCGCGGTCGGCATCGCCAACGCGGTCGCCGCTCAGGCCGCGACCTCGCGCCTGCTGTACTCGATGAGCCGCGACCGGCGCCTGCCCGCCTTCCTGTCGAAAGTGAACTCCCGCCAGGTACCCATGCCGGCGATCCTGCTCGTCAGCGGAGTGTCTCTCGTGCTGGTGCTGTTCTTCGTCGGACAGATCGCCGTGATCTCGTCGCTGGTGAACTTCGGCGCACTCCTGGGATTCCTTCTCCTGCACGTGTCTGTCGCGGTCTACTACCTCGGCAAGAAGAAGTCGAAGAACTACCTGCTGCACCTCGTCGTGCCGCTCATCGGGTTCCTCATCATCGGGTACGTGCTCCTCAACGCCGATATGACGGCGAAGATCGGCGGCATCGTGTGGCTCGTCGTCGGCGGGATCGTCTACGCCATCTACGCCCGCAAGAACGGCGGGGCGACCGGGCCGCTACCCGAGCACGCGACCGCCACCGCCGGTGAGGGCGGCGGCGAGGTGGCATCCCGATGACCGAGCTCTTCCTCGGCAAGCAGCACGGCCGTCCCGGCTACGACGCCGCAGTGCCTCCGGCGCTGCGCATCCGGCCCGGGACGGGGCAGATGATCGCCTTCGAGACCGACGACGCGGTCTACGCCGAGCTCGACGACCACGGCGACCTCGCCGCCCTGCAGGCTCCCCTCAACCCGGTGACGGGGCCCGTGTACGTCGAGGGCGCGAAGCCGGGCGACGCGCTCGCGGTGCACGTGCACGAGATCCGTCTCGGGGCGTACGGATGGTCGCAGAGTCTTCCCGGGACGGGGGCCCTGCAGCACCGCATGCCCGCCCACGTCGTCAGCAGGCGCATCCCGATCGATGCCGAGGGCGTGCACCTGACCGATCGTCACGTCGTGCCCGCGCGACCCATGATCGGATGCATCGGCACGGCTCCGGCATCCGGGACGAACTCGACGGTCATGCCCACCACCGCCCTCGGGGGCAACATGGACCTCACCGACGTCGCCCCGGGCGCGACGGTCTACCTGCCGGTCGAGGTCGAGGGAGCGCTGCTCTCCATCGGTGACATCCATGCCGTCATGGCGCGCGGCGAGTCGTCGTTCGTGGCGATCGAGGCGGCGGGCGTCGCCGTCGTCTCGATCGACCTCGTCCCGGATGCCCACCTCCGCGCGCCCCGGGTCGAGACCGACGAGGAGTGGATCTTCGTGGGTCTCGGGGATCCCGTGCAGGAGAGCGTCCGCCGCGGCTACGAGGACGTGTTCGACACCCTGGTCGACGAGCACGGATGGGACCGTATGGACGCATACGCGGTCATGAGCGCCCTCGTCCACAGCGAGCTGGGCGGGCCGACCGGTTCGGAGACCCCCGACCCCCTGCATCCGTTCCGGGCCGTGGGGGCGGTGACCCTTCACCGCCTCCCCAAAAGCGTGCTCTGAGGTCGTCCGCCGGCGACCGACGCACCGTCAGAACCCGGCGACGATTCGGGCGAGGCTGAGCGCCGTGTAAGATCGTCCCTTGGAAGTGTGTCCGAGCGGCCTAAGGAGCATGGCTGGAATCCATGTAGGCGGGGTAACTCGCCTCGCAGGTTCAAATCCTGTCACTTCCGCCGAAGAGAGCCCCGCGCGAACGAGAGTTCGCGCGGGGCTCTCTCTTTTGCCGGGGAGCCTGTCACCGCGCATCCGGACAGGGGGGCGAGGCCGATGACAGAGGTGGCGAGAATCCCAGGTCGACGTGAATCCATGGCCCGTGACCTCGCAGGAGCCGGTTACGCGCCGACCCGCTCGCGCTCCTCCGCCGCCGCGCTGCCCGGACGCACGACGAGCGAGCGGGGGAGCACACGCGAGACCACCCGGCGGACTCCCGTCGCTCGGGCGCGCAGGCCCGCGCCGACGCGCGCGGCGGCACCGGCGAGCAGCGGCCCGTCCGCGGCATCCTGCGCCTTCTCGGCATAGCTGACGCGCTCGATCGCCCCGCGGAGGAGGTCCAGATCGTCCGGATCCGCGCCGTGCTCCTGGACGAGGCGCTCGGCGAAGCGTCGCGGCGACTCACCGCCCGGGACCGGGATGCCGAGATCCACCGCCTCGTCCTGCACCAGCGCCCACGCCGCGACCGGATCACCGGCGCGCGCCGCGGTCGCGCGAGAGCGCCGGCGGAGGGCGCGCAGCACCGCGGGGGCGGCGAGGAGCAGGAGCAGGAGCGCGATGCCGCCGCCGACGAGCAGCCCCGGCCCGATTCCGCGCGCGGCGCCGGCGGTACCGGTGCCCTGCAGGCCCGGCCCGTCCTGGTTGCCGAGCGAGGGAGCGGTCGTGGACTGCGTCTCCGGTGCGGCGCTCTGCTGCTGCTGAGGGGCGTTCGGGGTCGTGTTCGTTCCGCCGGTGGTGCCGGAGGCGAAGCTGGTCGGGACGCCCAGGCTGTTGGTCGGCTCGAACGGCACCCAGCCGATGCCCTGGAAGTACACCTCGGGCCAGGCGTGCAGCTGACTCGAGGTCACGGTGAACGTCGACCGCTCCTGACCGACCGAGCTCGACATCGTGCCGGGGAGGTAGCCGACGACGATCCGCGACGGCATGTCGAGCGTGCGGGCCATCACGGCGAACGCGGAGGCGAAGTGCACGCAGTATCCGGTGCGCGCCTGCAGGAAGTCGGCGACGGCATCCAATCCCGCCCCGTCGAAGCCCGCCTCGACGGGCGCGTCGAGGGAGTAGCGGAACGCGCTGCTGCGGAACCACGTCTGCAGGTCGATCAGCGCGTCGTAGGGCGATTGCGCGCCGGCGGTCACCTCGCGCGCGGTGTCGCCGATGACGGCGGGGATGTCGGCGGGGAGCGCGCGCACCGTGTCGCCGAGCTCGGATCCGCCGACAGGGCGCGCGCGGATCTGCTCGAGCGTCGGGCGCGGCGCGATCGTCTGCACCGAGTAGTCCTGATCGCGCGAGGAGCCCGAGCGCGACACGATCGTGCGGTTCTGCGGCATCCCGAGCCAGTCGCCCTGCAGGCCCGTGACGGTGGTCGCCGGGGAGGGGACGGGGAGCCACGGGCTGTCGAGTTCGCCCACCGAGATGTCGGTCGTGTAGTCCGCGACGGCGATGTCGGAGTCGACCGGAGGGGCGTCGAACACGGGGCCGTCGCCGGGAACGTTCACGGTGTCGTCGCGGTCGGGCTGCCACACCGAGCCGTCGAAGCTCGACAGCGTCACGGCCCGGAGGTAGGGAGGTGTCGGCGCGGTCGTCTGGAGGGTCAGCACGTCGATGTCACGGGGCTGGCGCAGGTCGTTGCCCAGCTCGAGGTTCGGATTGATCGTCGTGCCGTACCCGCCGGTGCCGCCCGAGGCGAAACGCAGGGCAGGTTGGGGCAGGAGCGGGGTGGCGACCACGGCGACGATCACCGCGACCGCGGCGATGCCGAACGCCGTCGCCGAGGCGCCGCGGCCCCGCCGAGGGACACCGGTGGGACGCGAGCGCGCACCGGCGTGGCGCGAACGCGTGTCGACGCGGAGCAGGAACAGCAGCGCGACGGCGAGCAGGACGAAGGCCGTGACGTCCACGTCGGCAGGGATGGCGATCGTCGGGATCAGCGAGACCGCGACGAGGCCGACGCCGGCGAGCAACGGCATCCGCGCGGTGAGGACGACGTGATCCAGGACGATGGCGAGCGCGCCGATCGCGGCGACGAGCACGAACGCGAGCCCGGTGCCGGGGGCGACCGGGGCGACACCGGTGCGGATCTCTTCGGATGCCGCGGAGAAGAGGACCGGGACCGTGCTCACCGTGGCGGGACTCGGGATGATCCACAGCACCGCCGTGGTGCGACCGAACATCGCCGTCAGGGCGAAGAGCCAGATGCCGACCTCGAGGAGGGTCGCCACCAGCGCCGGGAGGTGGAACAAGCGCGCGGCGAGCCCGGCGCCGAGCACCGCCGCCGTCAAGAAGGCCGCCTGGAGCGTCCACGACCCCGGCTGCATCACCGAGAACACGGGGATCAGGGCCGCTGCGATCGCGGCGAAGAGGCCGAGCGTCAGCAGCGCCGCATCGCGCCGGCGTCGGGGGGTGCGGAGAACCGTCACGTCACCGGCCGACATTCGCAAGCCCTCTCTCGGTCGCCTCGGACCACGCGGTCGCGATGTCTCCGCCCGGGCGCACCGTCGCGACACGCCACCCCGCGGCGCGGGCGGTCTCGAGATCGGGGTGGGGCGCGACCATGAGCATGATCGGAAGAGCCGAGCGCTGGGCGAAGGCTCCGGGGGCGAGGGCGTGATCGCGCGCAGGGTCCGCGGTGATCACGACGACGGGGCCCATCATCACCGCGGCGGACGCCGGGATCACGCGGGCGGTCGAGCCGTCCGTGCGCGCGGTGATCGCGGCGAAGGATGCCGCGAGAGCGCGTGCCTCCGCGTCCTCACCGCCGTCGACAGGATCGGCGAGCAGCTCCCCGTCGCTGTCGACGACGTCGACGGTGTATCCCTCGTGAACGAGGCGGGCGACCGCGGACACGCACGCCGAGACCGCTGTCTCGAAAGCGAGGTCGCGGCCCGCCGCCTCCGCGGCGGCGGGAGACCACCGGGAGACGGCGCGATCGAACACGACCGTCGCGGCGGGGCTCGATTCCTGCTCCTCTTGGCGCACCATGAGCGTGTCGCGGTGCGCCGTCGCCCGCCAATGGATGCGGCGCATCGAGTCGCCCGGCGCGTAGGGACGCGCGACCAGGTTGTCGAGGCCCTGTCCGAGTTGCAGTGCCGCCGACTGTCGCGTGCCCCCCGCCTCACCCCCGGTCGGAGGAAGCGGCGGGAGGTCGACGATCGCCGGAGCCACCGTCACGGGGGTCGGTCTTCCCAGGGCGACTCGGCGACGGACGAGACCGAACGGGTCGGTCGTGACGACTTCGAGCGGGCCGAGAGCGTGCACGCCGCGTTCGTGACCGACGACCTCGTAACGCAGCTCGACGGGGACGGTGTCCCGCCCCAGCGACGACGAGGTCGCGGGGAAGACGCCGCTCGCGTGCCCGCTGAGCCCCGCCGGGAGGGCGTCGGCCCATCGGCCCGGGGCGGTGGGCAGCGCCGTCTGCAGGCCGACGCGCACCACGACCTGCGCACGGGCCCCGACGTCGGTGACGTCGGGGCTGACGGTGCGCGTCACGCGGTCCGTACGCCGAGCGATCACGAGCGTCAGAGCGGCGGTCGCCAGCAGAGCGGCCATGAGGACGCCGAAATACATCAGCTCCGGGATGCCGGCGCGCTGCGCGATCACGAGAGACGCCCCCGCGAGCACCGCGGCGCCGCTGCCACGCAGGGTCAACGGCCACCAGCGTCTCATCGGTTCCTCACACTCGCGAGGCGAGGGGGACGCGCACGCTCGCGGCGATGCGCTCGAGCGCCTCGGACACCACGACGGCACCCGCGCGACCGCCCGCGGCGGAGCGGTTCGCGATGAGACGGTGGCCGAAGACCGGGCCCAGCAGCGTCGTCAGATCGTCCGGGATGACGTAGGAGCGCCCATCGAGGGCCGCGCGCACCTTGGCGGCGCGCACCAGCTGCAGGGTGGCGCGCGGGCTCGCGCCGAGACGGATGTCGGGATGGCTGCGGGTGGCCTGCGCCAACGCCACGACGTACTCCTCGAGCGCCGGGGCGACATGGACGGCACGGGCCCACGCGATCATCGCGGTCACCTGGCGCCCCGTCACGACGGGCTCGATCGCGTCGAGGGGGTTCACGACATCGCGCTGTCGCAGCATGAGCGCCTCGGCGGCGGGATCGGGGTATCCCATCGAGATGCGCAGCAGGAACCGGTCGCGCTGCGCCTCGGGGAGCGCATACGTGCCCTCCATCTCGAGCGGGTTCTGCGTCGCGACGACGAGGAAGGGCGAGGGCAGCACGTGCGTGCGCCCGTCGATCGTGACCTGTCGTTCCTCCATCGCCTCGAGCAGCGACGACTGCGTCTTGGGGGAGGAGCGGTTGATCTCGTCCGCGATGACGATGTTCGCGAAGACCGCGCCGGGCGTGAACTCGAAATGCCGCGTGACCGGGTTGAAGACGGAGACGCCGGTGACGTCGCCGGGCAGGAGGTCGGGAGTGAACTGGATGCGGCGCACGTCCGCGTCGATGGTCGCGGCCAGCGCGCGGGCCAGCATGGTCTTCCCGACGCCGGGGACGTCCTCGATGAGCAGATGCCCCTCGGCGAGCAGCGCGATGAGGGCGCTCTGGACGGCTTCGGGCTTGCCGTCGATGACGTCGGAGATGGATGTCGTGATCTGACCGGTCAGCCGGGCGAAGGCATCCGCGGTGAGCGGTTCGTCGCTTCCCGGTCGGGCCGGGGCGGTGTCGGTGCGGCGGAGTCTCGATGCCGCCTCGGGCGTGGCCGTCTCGTCCATGGCATCCCTCGTGTCGCTGGGCGGGGCAGATCGTTGCCGCCGTGACCTGATCGTAACCTGCGTCATCGCCGCCGGGGCCGCCGGTGCCCGGTGCACAGGCGTCACTCGGCGGATACACCGGCCTCTAGGATCGGGGAGCGTTGGTCCAATCGAGGAGCGCGCATGTCCGATGCCACCCCGTCCCTGCCCCCCTATACGCACGTCCTCGCCGTCGACATCGGCGGGACGAAGGTCGATGCCGCCGTCGTGTCGATCGCCGGTGAGGTGGTTCGAGAGAGCGTGACGCGCCGCCCCACCGGCCGCGAGAGCGATCGCGAGACCCTCGCCCGCAACGTCCGCGAGGCGGCCGCCGAGGCGTTGGCTGCGGTCCCTGGTGCCCGCGTCGGCGCGATCGGTGTGGGCAGCGCGGGTCCGGTCGACCTGCCCTCGCGCACGGTCTCGCCGCTGAATCTGCCGCTGGCCGCGGGGCTCGCGATCGACGAGGTGCTGGGCGGCCTCGTCGACGGGCCGATCCACCTGGCGCTCGACGGCACGTGCATCGCTCTTGCCGAGCACTGGCGCGGATCGCTCCTCGGATGCCGCAACGCCCTGGCGATCGTCGTCTCCACGGGCGTCGGCGGAGGCTTCGTCCTGGACGGGCGCCCGATGGGGGGAGCGAGCGGCAACGCGGGCCACCTCGGCCAGACCTTCGTTCGCACGATCCTCGACGGGGAGGTCGTGGCATCCACTCTCGAGGCCGTCGCCGCCGGCCCCGGCACGGTGGCCTGGGCGCGGAGCCAGGGGTGGGAGGGAGAGACCGGGCTCGACCTGGCCGCGTCGTACCGCTCCGGCGACGAGATCGCCACCGCCGCCGTCGCGCGCTCGGCGACCGCTGTCGGTCAGGCGATCGCCGCGGCGGCGACTCTGTGCGACCTCGAGGCCGTCGCGATCGCCGGGGGATTCTCGCAGGTGGCCGATGACTACATCGATCGAGTGCGCGTCGCGGCCCACGCGGCATCCGTCCACGAGTACGCGCGTCGATGCCGGATCACCGGCTCGGGCCTCGATGGCGACGGGCCGCTGCTGGGCGCGGCTGCTCTCGCTCTGCGCGCCTGACCCGGTCGCGCTGACGCTCGCGCCCGACCGGGTCGGCGAAGGAGAGCCGGGCAGCGGAGGAGGGAGGGCGCGACCATCGCCCTCCCGTCCTGCGTTCTCCTCACCGGGCGGTCGCGTCGCGTCATCCGCTCGAGCGGCGGGGGACGGCGCGCTCGCGGGCGTACGCTGAGCGGGGGTCCGCGTCACGGGCCGGCGAGCGAAGGCGAGGGGCGATGCGGACGGGGTCGAACCTGCCGGCGGTCGGCGAGTACAACCAGACCCTCGTGCTCGATCTGATCCGCCGCGCCCCCGAGGGCCTCAGCCGTGTCGAGTTGTCGGCGCGGACGGGACTCAGCGCCCAGACCCTCAGCAATGTCACCCGCCGTCTCGCCGACGAGGGCCTCATCGTCGAGGCGGGCAAGGTCATCTCGGGCCCCGGCAAGCCCCGCACCCTGTTGAAGCTCGAGCCGCGCTCCCGGTTCGCCGTCGGGGTGCATCTGGACCCGGTGGTCGACACGATCGTCGTCGTGGACATGGCCGGTGACGTCGTGGCCCACGACGAGATCCCGCGGCGACACGGTGCCGTCCCGGACCAGCTCATCGACGACGTCCGCGCGGCCGTGGACCGGATCCTCTCCGACGCCGACATCCCGCGCCCGCTCGTGCTCGGGGTCGGTGTGGCCGCCCCGGGACCTTTCGACGCGCGCGGGGGCCGGCTGCTCGATCCCCCCCTCCTGCCCGCGTGGCACAACGTGCACGTCCGCGAAGACCTCGGCGCGGCCACCGGCCTGCCCGTCATCGTCGAGAAGGACGTGACCGCCGCGATGGTCGGAGAGATGTGGTTCGATCGCTCCGACGCGCTCGCCGACGCGATGTTCCTGTACTACGGGGCCGGTGTCGGCCTCGGGGTCGCGATCTCGGGTTCTCCCGTGCGCGGCCGTACGGGCAACGCCGGGGGCATCGCGCACGTGGTCGTCGACCCGGACGGGCCGGCCTGCGAATGCGGCTCGCGCGGGTGCCTCGGGGTCTCGATCGAGCCGCGCACCCTCCTCGCCGAGGCCGGCTACGAGCCCACCGAGACGGGTGATTCCCGTCCCGATCTCGATCGACTGGTGCGGGATGCCGCGGGGGGCGGCGCCCGCGCGCGGGCGGTGCTGCACCGCGCGGGGGAGCGTATCGCCCGGGCTCTGGTGGTGACGAACAACCTCCTCGACGTCGACGAGGTCGTGCTCGGCGGACCGGTGTGGGAGCGGCTGGCCGCGGTGCTCGTGGACACGGTCATCGCCCGCGTCGCCGAAGACCCGGTGTCGACCGCGACACGGGGGATCACCGTGCGTCTGTCGCGCGTGGGGGCCGATGTCGCCGCCGTCGGCGCGGCCTGCCTCATGCTGGACGGTGCTTTCGCGGCCCGACCGGCCCGGATGATGATCGCGATCTGACGACCGCTCACCCCCCTCACAGCGTCCCGTGGCCGGATCGTTACCGCGCGCTCAGGGAGACGACTTGCCGAGTTAGTCCATTTGATTTATAAAAGGTTCTGGCGACGCGGTGTCTCCACCCGAGCAAAGGAGCTTCCATGAAGAAACTGACGATGGCGGGCGGTCTTCTGACCGCCATGGCCCTGACCGTGGCCCTGGCCGGCTGCTCCGGCGGAAGCGGGGGAGCGGGCGACGCGAACACCATCCGTGTGGCGTACCAGACCACGGCGACGTTCAACCAGATGCAGACGCTGATGGAGAACGCGAAGAAGGAGTACGAGGCGGCGCACAAAGGCGTGACCGTCGAGCTCGTCCCGATCCAGGCCGAGGGCGCCGACTACTACACGAAGCTCGCGCTGATGAACAAGTCGGCGAGCACCGCTCCCGACGTGCAGTACGAAGACACCTTCAAGATCCAGTCGGACGCCGCGGCCGGCTACCTGCTGCCGCTGGACGACTACCTCGCGAAGTGGGACGACTGGTCGCAGTTCGCCGAGGGTGCCAAGCAGGCCGGCCTCGGCCCCGACGGCAAGACGTACGGCGTCTCGCTCGGCACCGACACCCGCGGTCTCTGGTACAACAAGGAGATCTTCGCCAAGGCCGGCATCTCGGTGCCCTGGCAGCCCAAGACGTGGGCCGACGTGCTCTCGGCCGCCGAGAAGGTCAAGGCCGCCGACCCCGACGTCATCCCGATCAACGTCTACTCGGGCAAGACCGCCGGTGAAGCGGCCTCTATGCAGGGCCTCGAGATGCTGCTCTACGGCACCGAGGACACCCTGTACGACACCTCCGCGAAGAAGTGGGTCGTGGGCAGCCAGGGCTTCAAGGACTCGCTGCAGTTCGTCTCGGACGTCTACCAGGGTGGGCTCGGCCCGTCGCTGCAGCAGGCTCTCGACCCCAACATCTTCACGAGCGTGACGGCCGACTGGCTGCCCTCGAGCAAGCTCGCCATCGCCCTCGACGGTTCGTGGCAGTCCGCCGCGTGGGTCGACGGCGGCACCGCCGCGTGGCCCGCGTGGAGCGACACTCTCGGCATCGCCGCGATGCCGACGCAGAAGGGCCAGGCTCCCGGCACGACGAGCATGTCGGGTGGGTGGACCCTCGCGATCGGCAAGAACACCAAGAACGCCGCCGCCGCGTGGGACTTCCTCTCCACCGCGGTGAACAAGGACAACGCCACCGCGTACAACATCGACAACAGCCAGATCGCCGTGCGCGCCGACGTCGCGCAGTCCAGTGAATACCTCGACGCGAACCCGAGCTTCAAGACCTTCTCGAGCTTCGTCGACACGACCCACTTCCGCCCGGCGACCGAGGACTACGACAAGATCTCGAACCAGATCCAGGTCGCGATGGAAGCGGTCATGACCGGCCAGTCCAGCGTCGATGACGCCGCCGCCGCCTACGACCAGGCCGTGATCGGCATCGTCGGCGAAGAGAACACGCAGAAGGGCTGACCGTGACCGCCCTGGCTCAGACCGGGGCGACCGGCTCCGACCGGGGGTCGCGCGCGAGGGCGCGCGGCCTCCGGTCCTCGGCCCGGGCGCTCCCTCTCCTGCCCGCAGCGCTGCTGCTGGCGATCTTCCTGCTCGGTCCGATCCTCGTGTCGCTGTGGGGCTCGCTCACCAACGCCACGCTCTCCGGTTCCACCGCCGTGGCGAGCGAGTTCATCGGCTTCGACAACTACACACAGCTGTTCAAGGCCCCCGACTTCCCGGTCGCCGTGATCAACACGATCGTGTTCGTGTTCTTCTCCGCGGTGATCGGTCAGAACATCCTCGGCCTGGCGCTCGCGCTCATGATGCGCTCGGGCAACCGCATCGTCGCCGCGGTGGTCGGCACGATCGTCGTGACCGCGTGGGTCCTGCCCGAGATCGTCGCCGCGTTCGCGGCCTACGCCTTCTTCCGCGACAACGGCTCGCTCAACGGCATCCTCGCCCTCTTCGGCGCGGAGCCGGTCAGCTGGCTGTTCACGATGCCGGTGCTCATGGTGATCTTCGCCAACATCTGGCGCGGCACCGCGTTCTCGATGATGGTCTACTCGGCCGCCCTCGCCGACGTGCCGCCCGAGATCACCGAGGCCGCCGAGGTCGACGGGGCCAGCGGTATCAAGCGGCTCTTCTTCATCACGATCCCGATGATCCGCTCGACCATCGGGACGAACTCGATGATCGTGACCCTGCAGACCCTCTCGGTGTTCACGCTCATCTTCGTCATGACCGGAGGCGGCCCCGGCAACAAGAGCACGACGCTGCCGATCCTCGCCTACCAACAGGGTCTGAAGTTCGGCGAGCTCGGCTACGGCACGGCGATCGCCACGATCATGCTGCTCATCGGTGCGATCTTCTCGTTCTTCTACGTCCGCGCGCTGCGCGAGGAGGTCTCGTCATGAGCGCCACCACCACTCTCCCCGAGGTCACGGGCCGCCGCGCCCGGTCGGTCACGCCCGCCCCGACGCGGAAGAAGGCCTCGCTGTCGTCGCCGCGCACGCGCGCCCTGCGCGTCCTGAGCAACACGCTGCTCCTCGTCATCGGCATCCTGTTCGTCGTCCCGCTCATCTGGCTGGTCACGGCGTCGCTCGACGCCCAGCCGACGCTCGCGATCAAGATGCCCGAGGTCGTCACGCTCGACAACTTCGCCGCGGTGATGAAGCCCGACCTGCTGTTCCTGCCGCTGTGGAACAGCGTGCTGCTCGCGGGCGGCACCGCCGTCGCCACGGTCGTGCTCGCCTCGCTCGCGGCCTACCCGCTCTCGCGCTACAAGATGCGCGTCGGAAAGCCCTTCCTCTACGCGGTGCTGTTCGGCACGTGCCTGCCGATCACGGCGATCATGGTGCCGGTCTACAGCCTGTTCGTGCAGCTGAACCTCATCGACTCGATCGGCGGCACGATCCTCTTCCTCACCGCGAGCGCCCTGCCCATCGCGATCTGGATGATGAAGAACTTCATGGACGGCGTGCCCGTCGAGCTCGAGCACGCCGCCTGGATGGACGGCGCGGGCTCGATGCGCACGCTCGTGCAGATCGTGCTCCCGCTCATGCGTCCCGGGATCGCGGTGGTGTTCATCTTCACCTTCATCCAGGCATGGGGGAACTTCTTCGTGCCCTTCGTGCTGCTGCTCAGCCCCGACTACCAGCCGGCCGCGGTCAGCATCTTCAACTTCTTCGGGTCGTTCGGAGCCGTGGCCTACGGCCAGCTCGCCGCCTACTCGATCGTCTACTCCCTTCCCGTCCTCGGCCTGTACGTCCTCGTGCAGCGCGGGCTCGGCGGTACGTCGGCCCTCGCCGGCGCCGTCAAGGGCTGACCCGTCCCCCCAGACAAGGAACCTCTTCGCCATGCACGACCGCACCGCGCTCATCGAGATGCGCATCGAACGCTTCGTCCGCGAGCGTCTCGCTCCCGCCGTCTATCGCGCCCGCCAGCCCCTCGACATCCGGGCGTGGGAGGCCCCGGGCGAGCCCGTGACCTTCGCCGAGGCCCGGGATGCCGCCTACCGCCCGTTCGCGATCGGTACGCCGTGGGGCCGGGCGTGGGGAACGACCTGGTTCGCCGTCTCGGGCGAGATCCCCGCCGCGTGGCGTGACGGCTCGGGGACCCTGCCCGCGGGCACCGTCGCCGAACTCGTTATCGACCTCGGCTTCACCGCCGGCCAGAGCGGCTTCCAGTGCGAGGCGCTCGTCTGGAACCGCGCGGGGGCGCCCATCAAGGGCGTCTCGCCGTTCAACAACGCCACCCCCGCGGCGATCGACGCCGACGGCCGCGTCGACGTGCTCGTCGAGGCGGCCTCGAACCCCGATGTCGGCAGCCTCTTCACCTTCGAGCCGACCCACCTCGGCGATCTCGCCACCGCGGGCGATGCTCCTCTCTATACGCTCCGCGAGATGTCGATCGGTCTCCGCGACCTCGCGGTGTGGGACCTCCTGCAGGACTTCCGCCTGCTCCACGGCCTCCTCGCCGAGCTCGACGCGACCTCCGCGCGCCGCGCGACCCTGTTGGAGGGAATGGATGCCGCGATCGATGCGGTCGATCCCGAGGACGTCGCGGGCACGGCGCAGGCCGGCCGCGACGTGCTCGCTCCGCTGATGGCCGCGCCCGCGGCATCCAGTGCCCACGTGCTGCACGCCGTCGGACACGCGCACATCGACTCGGCGTGGCTGTGGCCCGTCCGCGAGACCGCGCGCAAGGTCTCGCGCACCTTCAGCAACGTGCTGTCGCTCATGGACGAGGACCCCGAGTTCGTCTTCGCGTCGTCGTCGGCGCAGCAGTTCGCGTGGATGAAGGAGCACTACCCGGCGCTCTGGGAGCGGCTCAAGGAGCGCGTCGCCGAGGGCCGCTTCGTGCCCGTGGGCGGCATGTGGGTCGAGTCCGACACCAACATGGTCGGTGGCGAGGCGATGGCCCGTCAGTTCGTGGAGGGAAAGAGCTTCTTCCTCGAGGAGTTCGGCATCGACACCGAAGAGGTGTGGCTGCCCGACTCGTTCGGCTACAGCGGAGCCCTGCCGCAGATCATGAAGGCCGCCGGTGCGCGCTGGTTCCTCACGCAGAAGATCTCGTGGAACGAGACCAACCGCATCCCGCACCACACCTTCCGCTGGGAGGGCATCGACGGCTCGCGCATCTTCACGCACTTCCCGCCGGTCGACAAGTACAACTCCGAGGTGACGGCGGCCGACCTCGCGCACGCCGAGCGCAACTTCGCCGACAAGGGCCGCGCGCGCACCTCGCTGCTGCCGTACGGCTTCGGCGACGGCGGCGGCGGGCCCACGCGCGAGATGACCGCCACGATCGCGCGCGCCCACTCGCTCGAGGGCGCGCCGATCGTGAAGCACTCGACCCCGCGGGAGTTCTTCGAGACCGCCGAGGCCGAATACGCCGACCCGGCCGTGTGGGCGGGGGAGCTGTACCTCGAGTTCCACCGCGGCACCTACACGAGCCAGCTGCGCACCAAGCAGGGCAACCGTCGCAGCGAGCACCTGCTGCGCGAGGCCGAGCTGTGGGCGGCCACCGCGACCGTGCGGACGGGGGCGACCTACCCCGCCGAGACGTTCCAGCGCCTGTGGCGCCTGGTGCTCCTGCAGCAGTTCCACGACATCCTCCCCGGCACCTCGATCGCGTGGGTGCACCGGGATGCCGAGCGCAACTACGCCGCGATCGCCACGGAGCTCGAGCAGGTCATCGAGAGCAGCCTCCGTGCCCTCGTGGGCCAGGGAGAGCGCACGGTTCTCGCCAACGCCGCGCCGCACCGCCGTGACGGTGCGCCGGCACTCGCCATCGCCCCGGCGACCCACGGGGGCGACGTCGTCCCCCGCGCCGAGGGCGAGGGCTACGTGCTCGACAACGGCGTCGTGCGCGCGGTCGTCGACGGCCGGGGCCTGATCACGTCGCTGGTCGATGTGGCATCCGGTCGTGAGGTCGTCCCCGCGGGCCAGGTCGCGGGGCAGTTCGAGATCTTCCGCGACACCCCCACCCAGTGGGACGCGTGGGACATCGACG
>NZ_LDRT01000009.1 GCF_001476655.1 Microbacterium testaceum
GCGGACTTCGACGTGTTCGGCACCGACCGGCGCGACCAGCGCATCAAGATCGTGCTCCCCGGTTCGGGCGGGCGGCTGTGCGACATCGGTCAGGACGACCCGGCGGCGATCGACAACGGCGAGTGGTACGTCCGCTGGCGCGATCTTCCCGACGACGAGCGGATGCCGTTGCGCACCTACACCGTGCGGCGGATCGACCCCGAGGCGCGTGAGCTCGACGTCGACTTCGTGCTCCACCACGACGCCGGCCCCGCGGGGGCGTGGGCGGAGGTCGCGGCACCCGGCGACAGCATCCTCGTGGTCGGTCCCGACGCGCGCAGTCCCGAATCGGCCCAGGGGATCGATTTCCACCCGGGCACGGCCCGGCGCCTTCTGCTGGCAGGCGACGAGACCGCCGCCCCGGCGATCTGCGCGGTTCTCGAGGGGCTCGAACCCGGCATGGACGCCGATGCGTTCATCGAGGTGCCCACCATCGACGATGCGCTCCCGCTGGCCGTGGGCGATGCCCGTGTGACCTGGCTCGCCCGCGACGACCGCTCGCACGGCGAAGCGCTGATCGAGGCCGTCGAGGCGTGGACGCAGGCGTCCGGCGACGTTCTCGCCCGAGCTGCCGCTCCGCGCCCCCAGGAGCTGGAGGACATCGACCTCGAGAAGGAGCTCCTCTGGGACAGCCCGGAGGACGGCGAGGGCGAGTTCTACGCGTGGATCGCGGGGGAGTCGTCGACCGTCAAGACGCTGCGCCGCATGCTGGTGCAGGGGTGCGGAGTCGACCGTAAGCGCGTGGCCTTCATGGGCTACTGGCGAGAGGGCCAGGTCGAGCGTTCGGCCTAGGAGCGCTGACGAGAGCGCGGGGGGCCGGCGGGCGGCATCCGGTCCCTCAGCTCATCGCCTGCTCCGGCTCGGTCACCGTGTGGTGCCGGCCGATCGGGATGACCATGGGGCGCCCGGTGAGCGGATCGGGGACGACGCGACTGTCGAGTCCGAAGACCTCGCGCACGATCGCCTCGGTGAGCACCTCCGCCGGATCTCCCGCTGCGACGATGCGACCCTGGGACATCGCCACGAGGTGGTCGGCGTATCGGGCGGCGAGGTTCAGATCGTGCAGCACCATGGCCACCGTGGTGCCCCGGTCGCGGTTGAGGTCGGTGAGCAGGTCGAGGACATCGATCTGGTGGCTGATGTCGAGGAAGGTCGTCGGTTCGTCGAGCAGCAGCACGTCGGTCTCCTGCGCCAGCGCCATCGCGATCCATACCCGCTGACGCTGACCGCCGCTGAGCTCGTCCACGGAACGATCGGCGAGGTGCGTGACGTCGGTCGCCTCGAGGGCGCGCGCCACGGCGTCGTCATCGGCGCTGGTCCACCGTGAGAGCGCGCCCTGGTGAGGATGCCGGCCTCGGCTGACCAGGTCGGACACGGCGATGCCGTCGGGGGCGATGGGGGACTGCGGGAGGAGTCCCAGCACGCGCGCCACCTGTTTGGTGGGCTGGCGGTGGATCGCCTTGCCGTCGAGAAGGACCTGCCCCGCGGCGGGCGTGAGAAGACGCGCCATCGCCTTGAGCAGGGTGGACTTCCCGCACGCGTTCGCCCCGACGATCGTCGTCACCCGGCCCGGGGGGATGCGTAGGTCGAGCGAGTCGACGATGGTCCGATCTCCATAGCCGAGGGTGACGCCCTCGGCCACCAGGGAGCGCTCGACGGTCATAGCGAAGTTCCTCCGGATCGACTGCTGCGCACGAGCAGGTAGATGAGATAGGGCGCGCCCAGCACGCCGGTGATGACGCCCACGGGAAGGCGGGTTCCGAAGGCGTACTGGCCGCAGAAATCGGCCACGAGGACGAGGAGCGCGCCGATGAGGCCCGCGGGAAGAATGGGAGAGCCGATGGGGCCGAGCAGGCGAACGGCGATCGGACCCGCCAGGAACGACACGAACGCGATGGGACCGGCTGCGGCGGTGCCGAAGGCGAGTAGCCCCACGGCGGCGACGATGAGCAGGACCCGACTGCGTTCGACGGGCAGCCCCACCGCGGCGGCCGTCTCGTCGCCCATGCGCAGGATCTCGAGCCGGCCGGAGAGGGCGAGCACCACCGGCCCGAGGAGGAGAACCGCCACCGTCACAGGCAGCGCCCGATCCCAGGTCGCATCGTTGAGGTTGCCGGTGATCCAGCGCATCGCGGCGGGCAGGTCGTACTCGGCGGCGCGCGCGATGACGTACGAGACCACGGCCTGGCACATCGCCGCGACCCCGATGCCCACGAGGATCAACCGTGCGCCCGAACCGCCGTTGCGGTAGGCGAGCAGATAGATCGCGAGGGCGGCGGCGAGAGCGGCGGCCATGGCGAGGAACGACACGGCCGTCTCACCGAGCCCGAGGACGACGATGCCGATGACGGCGGCCGCACTCGCGCCGGTGTTGATGCCGATGACGTCGGGACTCGCGAGGGCGTTGCGCAGCATCGACTGGAAGACCACGCCTCCCATGCCGAAGCACAGGCCCGTGAAGAGTCCGGTCACCGCGCGGGGAAGACGCAGCTCGCCCACCGTGAACGATGCTCCGGGCACGCGCTGCCCGGTGAGGACGCCCCACACCTGAACGGGGGAGTAGGCGGTCTGACCGAGCATGAGGGAGAGCGAGAAGGCGGCGACCACGAGCAGGGTCAGGATGCCGGTGATCAGCACCCATTTGCGGCGTCGACGCTGTCGTCCGGCCACGACGGAGGTGCGTGCAGCGGGAGACGGCGAGAGGAGGACACTGCTCATAGCGCCCTCATCCTCTGGCGCCGCACGAGGGCGATGAAGAACGGAGCTCCGACCAGCGCGGTGACGATGCCGACCTCTATCTCTTCGGGACGTGCGACGACGCGGCCGACGATGTCGCCGAGCGTGAGCAGCGCGGCTCCGCCGAGAGCGGAGACGGGGAGCAGCCAGCGGTGGTCGACGCCGACCACGAGGCGGATCATGTGCGGGACGACGAGACCGACGAAGCCGATGGGGCCGGCGACCGCCGTGGCGGCACCGCACAGGATGACGGCACCGCCGGTGGAGACGAGCCGTGCGGTGCGCACGCGCGCGCCCAGCCCCGCGGCCAGCTCGTCGCCGAGCGCGAGGGTGTTCAGCGTCGATGCGCAGGCGAGGCAGATCACCAGACCGGCCAGCAGGAAGGGCAGCACCTGAAGGATGGTGTCGAAGGTCGCCCCTCCCACACCGCCGATCTGCCAGAAGCGGAAGTCGTTCATGACGTTGATACGCGGCAGGAGGATGGCGCTGGTGAGCGAGCTGAAGGCGACCGCGCTCACGGCGCCGGCGAGAGCGAGACGCAGCGGCGTCGCCCCGCCGCGGCCGAGCGAGCCGATCGCGTAGACGAGCACCGCGGCCGCCGCGGCGCCGACCATGCCGACCCAGATGTAGGAGGTCGGCGAGCCGAGCCCGAAGAAGGCGATCCCGACAACGATGGCGAGCCCGGCGCCGCCGTTGATACCGAGGATCTGCGGGTCGGCGAGGGGATTGCGCGTCGCCCCTTGCAAGACGGTGCCCGACACCGCGAGCGCGCCGCCGACGAGGATGGCGAGCAGCGTACGCGGTACGCGTTTGGCGACCGCGGCTGCCGAGGCGGTATCGGTGGAACCGGTGAGTCCGGCCCAGACGTCTGCGGCCGTGACGTCGCGTGCGCCGAAGGTCACCGACAGGATCGCCGCGACGACCAGCACGACGACGAGCGCCGCGACACCCACGGCGCGGCGCCGCCCCCAGCGACGCGGGCGGGCGTCACCGGGGGCGGCGAGTGTCGGCGCGAGAGCGCTCATCGGCCCGACGGGCGGGGGGTCCGCATCAGGACGCGGCCTTCTCGGCCGCGGCGCCGACGAGACCGATGTAGTCGTCACCGTAGCTCGTTCCGATGTTGAGCGGCGTCGGCGTGATCGCCGACGACAGGGTCGAGCCGCTCTCGATCACGGCGATCGCTCCGTTCGCGACGGCGGGGACCTTCGAGAGCAGAGGGTCGGCCTGCATCGCGGCGATCATTCCCTCGGCACCATACGCCACCATCACCTGGACGTCGGAGAAGTTCTCGATCTGCTCGGTACTCGGCGTGAACCAGAACGTCTCCGAGGCCGCCGATTGCGAGGCCACGTACGACGACGGCGCGAGACCGAGCTCTTCGAGGTAGCCCATGCGCGGATCGAGCGTGTTGTAGAAGCCGAGCGTCGAGAGGTTGGTCGGGTCGTAGTAGGTCAGGAGCGACTTCTTGCCGGCGATGGCGGGGTACTTGGCCGCCTCGTCCGTGATGTGCTTCTCCTTCTCGGCGACGAGCGCCTCGGCCTCGTCCTTCAGACCGAGCGCGGTGCCGTCGAGAACGGTCATGTCCTGCCAGGTCGTCCCCCAGGCGACCTTCTGGAAGGTCACGACCGGTGCGATCTTGCTGAGGGTGTCGTACTGCTCCTGTGTCATGCCGGAGTACGCGGCGAGGATGACGTCGGGCTGCGCGTCGGCGATGGCCTCGTAGTCGTAGCCGTTGGTCTCGTCCATGAGCACGGGGGTCTCCGCCCCGAGCTCGGCGAGCTTGTCCTTCGTCCAGGGGAGCAGGCCGTCGCCGTCCTCGTCCGCGTAGGTCACCTTCGGCATGGCGACGGGAACGACACCGAGCGCCAGGGCGACGTCCTGGTTGCCCCAGTCGACCGTGACGACCCGCTCGGGCCGGGCGGAGATGGTCGTCTCTCCGAACACGTTGCTGAGGGTCACGGGGAAGGCGTCGTCCGCCTCGGTGGATCCCGCCGAGGCGCCGGGGGCGGCCGCGGTGCCGGCGCAGCCGGAGAGGACGAGGGCGGAACCGACGGCGAGTGCCGCCAGAGCGCGGAATCGGGACACGAAGAGCCTCCTGCGTGTTAGGTAAGGATAGGCTTAGTTTAGGTCAGGGTTCGGGTGAGAACGCAAACCAGGATGCCGACGGGCAGGGTGATCGTCTCGATGCCGAGGTATCGGGTCGAGGGCCCCGCGCCCGTGGTGACCTCGGACCCGACCGTCGCGAAAGAGGCTGTCGGCGGGCATGCAGGGGCGCGTCTTATACTGGGTGGCTGGCCACTCTCTGGCCGATCCCCGACCCCGAAGAACGGACGTTCGCTGTGCTCGCCGTGCACGACCTCGAGATCCGCGTGGGCGCCCGCGTGCTCATGTCCGACGTGGCCTTCCGCGTCTCCGACGGCGACAAGATCGGCCTCGTCGGGCGCAACGGCGCGGGCAAGACCACCCTCACGAAGGTGCTCGCCGGCGACCTGCTGCCCTCGAACGGTGGCGTCGACCGCTCGGGCGAACTCGGTTACCTGCCGCAGGACCCCCGCTCGGGAGATCCCGAGATGCTCGCTCGCACGCGCATCCTCGATGCCCGTGGCCTGGGCTCGCTCGCGCTCGGCATGCACGAGGCGTCGATGGCCATGGGCGACGACGACCCGGCCGTGGCCGCGAAGGCGATGAAGAAGTACGGCAACCTCACCGAGCGCTTCGAAGCGGCGGGCGGGTACGCGGCGGAGGCCGAGGCGGCATCCATCGCCCACAACCTCTCCCTGCCGGACCGCATCCTCGACCAGCCTCTGAAGACCCTCTCGGGTGGACAGCGGCGTCGCATCGAGCTCGCGCGCATCCTCTTCTCCGACGCGCAGACGATGATCCTCGACGAGCCGACCAACCACCTCGACGCCGACAGCGTCGTGTGGCTCCGGGAGTTCCTGAAGAACTACAAGGGCGGGCTGATCGTGATCTCGCACGACGTCGAGCTCGTCGGCGAGACGGTCAACCGCGTCTTCTATCTCGACGCCAACCGCCAGGTCATCGACATCTACAACATGAACTGGAAGAACTACCTGCGCCAGCGGGTGGCCGATGAGGAGCGCCGCAAGAAGGAGCGCGTCAACGTCGAGAAGAAGGCGACCGCGCTCCAGCTGCAGGCCGCCCGTTTCGGCGCGAAGGCCTCGAAGGCCGCCGCGGCGCACCAGATGGTCGCGCGCGCCGAGAAGATGCTCTCCGGCCTCGACGAGGTGCGTCAGGACGAGCGGGTCGCGAAGCTGCGGTTCCCCAAGCCCGCACCCTGCGGCAAGACGCCGCTCATGGCCTCCGGTCTGTCGAAGTCGTACGGCTCGCTCGAGATCTTCACCGACGTCGACCTCGCGATCGACCGCGGCTCGCGCGTGGTGATCCTGGGCCTCAACGGTGCCGGCAAGACGACGCTCCTGCGCATCCTCGCGGGCGTCGACCAGCCCGACACCGGCCAGCTCGAGCCCGGGCACGGCCTCAAGATCGGCTACTACGCGCAGGAGCACGAGAACCTCGACGTGAACCGGTCGGTGCTCGAGAACATGATGTCGTCGGCGCCGCACATCACGGCCACCGAGGCGCGCAAGGTGCTCGGTTCGTTCCTGTTCGTCGGAGACGATGTGCTCAAGCCCGCCGGGGTGCTCTCGGGTGGAGAGAAGACCCGTCTGTCGCTCGCGACGCTCGTGGTGTCGTCGGCGAACATGCTGCTGCTCGACGAGCCGACGAACAACCTCGACCCCGCCTCGCGCGAGGAGATCCTCGGCGCGCTCGCGCACTACGAGGGCGCCGTCGTGCTCGTCTCGCACGACGAGGGCGCCGTCGAGGCGCTCAACCCCGAGCGCGTGCTGATCCTCCCCGACGGCGTCGAGGACATCTGGGGTCGCGACTACGCGGACCTGATCACGCTGGCCTGACGGATTCGCGCGGGCTCGCCGCGTTCGTCTCGGATTCCGGATGCCTGGGCCCCGGCATCCGGAATCATTCAGCGCGCGTCGAGGAGGGCGTCTTCGTCGTCGGCGTCGCGGTCCTTCGGACGCTTGCGCGCGCGGTGCAGCGCAACGGGATCGACACGGCGGCGCGGCTCGGAGTGCTCGGACACCGGCGCGGGCACGGGGGAGAGTTCGTCGTCCTCCTCCTCCTCGGCCTCCTCGCGGCGGAGCTTGCGTTCGCTGACGATCACGTAGGTGATGAAACCGAACCCCATGAGAGCGAAGAGGATCCACTGGATCGCGTAGGAGAGGTACGGGCCGGGGTCGTCGCTCGGTGGATCCACGGTCAGGGGCGCGGTCGCCGGCGCCGGGCTCTCCGACATGAGCAGACCGTATGCGCCCGGTTCGATGGGGCCGGTCTGCTCGGCGACGAGGCCGAGATTGATCGTGGGCACCTGACCCGCTTCGGCGGTGCGGCCCGACGTCGGCGCCGCCTCGCTCGGTCGGAGGCGAACCTCGACGGTGACCTGGCCCGACGGAGGGGCCGGGATGTCGTCCGGCAGAGACTGGCTGTTGCCGGGCGGGAGCCAACCGCGGTCGACGAGGAAGGTGCGCCCGTCGGTGAGCCGGAACGGGACGAGCTGTTCATAGGCGGCGGAGCCGTTGTGCGCGCGGTTGCGCACCAGGAGCTGCTCGTCGGAGAGGTACTGCCCCTCGAGGCGGACGGGTCGCCACTCGTCGGATGGTGTGAGGTCGTTGCCTGGGGCAAGGAGGTCGCCGAGAGGGACGGGGGTCGCGTCGTAATTGTCGGCGACCAGCTGCAACTGCGCGCTGCGCTCCGCGTTCCGGGAGAACTGCCAGTTCGACAGGTACGCGCACGCGATGGCGAAGAGGATCGCGATGCCCACGTACATCGCCCAGCGGGCGCCCGCCGGCATCTCGCGTGCGCTCATTCCTCGGGGCTTCTCGGGAGAACTCACGAGGCTTCCCCCGCCAGCGCCTGCACCTCGACGGGGAAGTCTCGTGCGCGGAGGAACTCCCTCAAGTAGACGACGTGCTCCGCGCAGGCCACCCACGTCTTGCGCCGGTCGGCGGCATGGATGCGGGGATTGCGCCAACGGATCGCCCAGACGGCGGTGTCACGGCATCCGGCTCGCGAACATTCCGCGGCCTCGTCGTTCACGATGCGTCGTCGCGAGGGGCGTCGAGTCGCGGCGTCTCGGCGATACGGATGACGGTCGGCGCGGCGGGCGGCGGCGTCGGGGCGGCCGTGCCGGGGGCCTCGATCGTTCGCTCGGGCGACTCGGCCGTGCGCGCACCCACGTCGGCACCCACGTTCGCGACGATCACGGCGAGGTACGGCAGGAAGATCGCCCCCGCGGCGAAGACGAAGGTGTACCAGCCGTAGGGGTGCACCACGGCCATCAACACGAAGCAGGCGATGCGGATCCCCATCATCACCATGTACTTGGTGAAACGGGAACCGGCGTCTTCCCGCGGGGCCTGCGGGAGAGACGTCGCTGAGAGGGCACGCTGCGAAGTCTTCACGGTCCCCCCAGGGTACGCCCGTTCGCGCGCCATGCGGACCGTTCAGTAGCGGTAACTGGAGCTGCTCGCGCCCGCGATCGCAACGATGACGATGAAGGCGATGAAGATCACGGCGATCGCGATGTTCACCCAGCCGAGGATGACTCCGGTCAGTGCCAGACCGCGGCCCTTCTCACCGCTGCGCTTGATCTGACCGAGCGCGATGTGCCCGGTGATGACGCCGACCAGGGGACCGGCGAACGGGAGGATGAAGAAGCCCGCGATCGACCCCACGAGGGAGATGATCGCCAGCACGTTCGTCCGCGCGGCCGCGGCGTACGAGCCGTAGCCCTGGGTGCCGTAGCCGGAGTATCCCTGTGCACCGTACGTGGCGGTCCCGTATGCCGGAGCGGGGTAGCCCTGGGTTCCGTAGGGCGTGGCGCCGTAGGCGGGAGCAGCATCGGCCGCGGGGGCGGCGTAGCCGGGGTACGAGGAGGCGGTCTCGGCGGCCGGGGTGCCGTAGCTCGGGGC
>NZ_LDRT01000090.1 GCF_001476655.1 Microbacterium testaceum
GCGGGGGCGCGGACGGTCGGCCCGCCACCCCGGTGGAGATCACCGCCGTCACGGTCGGCTGACACTCCTCCTCCCCCGCCCTCGCGCGGGCGGAGGCCCTGCACACGAGTCGGGCCGCGGCATCCTCCCCCGATAGAATCGGCGTATGTCCAAGGTCCTGCAGTCCCTTCCCGTCGGCGAGCGCGTCGGCATCGCCTTCTCGGGTGGTCTCGACACCTCGGTGGCCGTCGCGTGGATGCGCGACAAGGGTGCCATCCCCTGCACCTACACCGGCGACCTCGGGCAGTACGACGAAGACGACATCGAATCGATCCCCGGTCGCGCCACGCAGTACGGCGCTGAGGTGTCGCGCCTCGTCGACTGCAAGACGGCGCTGGTCGAAGAGGGCTTCGTCGCCCTCGCGTGCGGCGCGTTCCACATCCGCTCGGGTGGGCGCACCTACTTCAACACCACGCCGCTCGGTCGCGCCGTCACCGGCACGCTGCTCGTGCGCGCGATGAAAGAAGACGGCGTCGACATCTGGGGCGACGGCTCCACCTACAAGGGCAACGACATCGAGCGGTTCTACCGCTACGGCCTGCTCGCCAACCCCGCGCTGCGCATCTACAAGCCGTGGCTCGACGCCGACTTCGTCACCGAGCTGGGCGGGCGTAAAGAGATGAGCGAGTGGCTCGTCGCCCACGACTTCCCGTACCGCGACAGCGCCGAGAAGGCCTACTCGACGGATGCCAACATCTGGGGCGCCACGCACGAGGCGAAGACCCTCGAGCACCTCGACGTCTCGCTCGAGATCGTCGAGCCCATCATGGGCGTGCGCTTCTGGGACCCGGCGGTCGAGATCGAGACCGAAGACGTCACCGTCGCCTTCGAGGCCGGTCGCCCGGTCGCGATCAACGGCACGCGCTTCGACGACCCCGTCGCGCTGGTGCGCGAGGCCAACACGATCGGCGGCCGCCACGGCCTCGGCATGAGCGACCAGATCGAGAACCGCATCATCGAGGCGAAGTCGCGCGGCATCTACGAGGCCCCGGGCATGGCCCTGCTGTTCCTGACCTACGAGCGCCTGGTCAACAGCATCCTCAACGAAGACACCCTCGCCACGTACCACGAGCAGGGTCGTCGCCTCGGTCGCCTCATGTACGAGGGCCGCTGGCTCGAGCCGCAGTCGCTCATGCTGCGCGAGTCGATCCAGAAGTGGGTCGGGTCGACCATCACGGGCTCGGTCACCGTGCGCCTGCGCCGCGGTGAGGACTATACGATCCTCGACACCGTGGCATCCGGAATGTCGTACTCCCCCGAGAAGCTCTCGATGGAGCGCGTCGGCGACGCGGCGTTCGGTCCCGTCGACCGCATCGGCCAGCTGACCATGCGCAACCTCGACATCGCGGACTCTCGCGCGCGCCTCGAGCAGTACGCCTCGCTCGGCCTCATCGGCGGTCCGACCGGCGAGCTCGTCGGCGATGTCGCCGCCGGCGGTGCGCAGGAGATCATCGAGCCCGCCGCCCCCCTGAGCGCCGACGGCGAGCGCCTCGCCGAGGCGACGGATGCCGCGGGCGAGTCGGCCGCGTTCGACGCCGGCACCGACTGACACGAGTCCCTCTCGACGCCGTTCCGCCTCTCCGGCGGGACGGCGTCGTGCTGTCAGGCTCGATGCGACGGCTCCTGCGAGACTGATCCCATGACGAGCGACGGGCCGCAGCCTCCCGGAGAGCCGCGGGGGCTTCGTGCGCGTCGGCGCACCATCGTCGCCGCGGGCCTGCTCTTCCTCGTGGCCGCGGCGGTGTTCGCTGTGGCGGGACCGTTCTCGCCGGGCGGCGACCGGGAGATCATCGTCGGGCCGTGGACCGGAGCGGTCATCGTCGCCGCGAGCGCGATGGTGGCCATCGTCGCGCTCAACGTCATCGCCTTCGCCGTTCCCGCTCACCGGTGGTGGTGGGCGCTTCTCGCGCCGCTGCGGCTGCTCCTGGTCCTCAGCGCCCTCGTCGCGGGGCTGGGGCTGACGGTGACGAACGACTCCGTCACGCCGATCGTCGCCGACGGCTGCGCGACCGGCTACGTGGTGAGCGAGCGCTCCTTCCTTCTCGGCGCCTCGGGCGAGGTTCTCCGCATGGACGGCGTCATCGGGACGCGCGTCGCGCGTACGGTCGTCGACGACGGCCACATGCCCTTCGCGCAGGGGTCCTACATCGCCGTCGTCGACGGTGATTCCCTCCGCGTGTGGAACACGTTCGAGAGCAGCACCGAGGACCTCAGCACCTCGACCGCACCCTCCTTCGTCCTGCCGCGGGTGAACGCGGATGCCGGATGCGGCCTCGCGGGCGGCCGTGACCCGGAAGCGACTCCCACCCCTCGCCCGACCGTGGTCGCGCACGGCGAAGGCCCGGCTCCGTCCCCGGTCGGCGACGCGCGGGAGGAGCTGAGCCGCATGGCCGCGCTGACCCTCGGCACCGCGGTCGGGACGCCGCGAGATGCCGCAGGCTCACCCGTGAGCGCTCCTCCGGCCGCCGACCTGCCGTGCGACGGCACGACGGGGGTGAGCCTCGCGTTCGCGACCGACGACAACGCGGCGTCGTACGCGGCGATCCTCGCGGCCTGGACCCGCGCCGGCTACACGGCCGATCGCGCCATGCAGGAGGACCTGCGCGACAACGGCACCGTCCGACTGTCGGCCCGCGACCGCTCGAGCATCGACGGCCTGCTGCACTTCTCCCTCACCGCGGACTGTCTCGTCGGCTGACCGAGCGCAGCGGCGGACACCCCACGGACGCCGCAATAAGTTGCACATGAGCGTGCACTTTTGACGTACACTGATCCCTCGTGAGTACCCCCACCCGCCGCGACGCCGTCGAGAACCGCGCCGGCATCCTCGACGCGGCCACCGCCGCGATCGGCCACGACCCGCGCGCGTCCATCGACGCGATCGCCCGCCGCGCCGGCCTCTCGCGCCGCGCCCTCTACGGCCACTTCGACGACCGCAACGCCATCATCCGCGAGGTCATCGCCGCGGGAGCCGTCCGCTTCAATGCCATCGCCGACCGCGTCGACGACGCCGACTCCCGCGTGGCGCTGGCACGTCTGGCATCCGAACTCTGGGCCGAAGCCGCTCACGTGCAGGCCGCGGCCGCTCTCGCCCTCGACGACGCGCACCTCCCCGAGACCTCGGCGGCCCTCGCGCCGCTGCGTCGCCGGATCGACGCGATCGTCCGACGCGGGCAAGAGGCCGGCGAACTCCGCACCGACCTTCCCGCCCCGACCCTGTCCCGCCTGCTCGAAGAGACGGGACGCACGGTCGTCAGCCGCGTCGACGCGGGGGCGTCGACCGCACGCTCGATCGCCGTCCGCGCCGTGCTGGGGATCGCCGGCCTGTCCTGGACCGAGGCCCAGGCCCTCCTCGCGGACTACCCCGAACTGGAGAAGCAGTGAGAATCGTCCTCTCCGAGGTCGCGAAGGGCCGCGCCGAGCGAGCCCTTCCCCCGACCTCCACCTCGTTCGAGACGGGACGGGCCACCCTGGCCCTCGCCGAGACCGAGCAACGGCCCACGGTGCTGGGGCTCGTGGCATCCGGTCGCATGAAGATCGACAGCGGCGAGGTCACGATCGACGGACGGACGGATGCCAAGGCCATCCGCCGCCGCGTCGCCCTGGTCGACGCCCCCGTCGTGTCCGAACCCGAGCCCAACGTCACCGTCAGCGGTGTCGTGGCCGAGGAGCTGATGTTCGCCGGGCGCGCCCCGAACCCCTTCGCCGCCGCACGCTGGCTGGAGGAGATCGGCCTCGACTCCCTCGCGAGCCTGCCGATCGGCAACGTCGACCCCGCCGCCCGCGTCCGCCTCCTCCTGGAACTCGCGGCGCTGCGGAAAGACGTCGAGGGGCTCGTGCTCGTCGCTCCCGACCGCCACGGCGGGGAGCCCGCCGCGTGGTGGCGCATCGCCGGCGAGTTCGCCGAGCGCGGGTACGCCGTGCTCGTGATCGCGGGCCAGGCATCGCAATCGGCCCTCGACGCCGCCGGCACCCCGACCGAGGAGGACGCGCGATGAAGGTCCCGCAGATGATCACGGCCGAGCTCCGCCGCCTCACCTCGACGCGCATGTCGGTGATCGCCCTGATCGCCCTCCTCGCCGTGCCGATCCTGTACGGCGGGCTGTACCTCTGGGCGAACCAGGACCCGTACGGCAACCTCTCCAGCGTTCCGGTCGCCCTCGTCGTCGACGACAAGGGCGCCGACGTGAACGGCCAGCAACGCAACCTGGGCGACGAAGCCGCCGAGCAGCTGCTCGACAGCGACACGTTCGAATGGCACCGCGTCTCCTCCGACGCGGCGGATATCGGACTCCAGCGCGGCGACTTCGACTTCATCGTGACGCTCCCGGCGGACTTCACCGAGTCCGTGGCATCCCTCTCCAGCGAGTCGCCGCGACAGGCCGACATCGAACTGCGCACCAACGACGCGAACAACTACCTCGCGTCCACGATCGGTACGCAGGCGGTCGCACGCATCCAGGCCTCCGTCGCCAAGAAGGTCGTCGACGAGGCGGGCCTGTCCCTGCTGGACGCTCTCCACACCATCCGGGTGAGTCTCGTGGATGCCACGAACGGGGCGACGCAGCTCGTCGACGGCCTCGGCACCGCGAAGAACGGGTCGTCGCAGCTCGCCACCGGCTCGGTGACCCTGGCCGACGGGTCGTCGCAGTTGGCGGACGGCACGGCGCAGCTCTCGAGCGGCGCGAATCAGCTGCGCGACGGCACGGCGCAGCTGCGCGACGGGTCGGCGCAGGTCGCGGATGGCGCGCGTCAGGTCGCCGGCGGCGTGGACCGCATCGACGACGCGGCCCGGCAGGTCGGCTCGATCGCCCAGGACGCGGCGGCGCGGCTCCCGGAAGCGCGCGCCGACATCGCTCAGGCCCTCGCCGATGCAGGGCTGAGCCAGGCCAAGATCGACGAGATCCTGTCGCGGCTCGATCCCGTCGGCGAGCGACTCACCGCCGCGAACCAGAAGGTCCAGAGCACCGTTGACCAGATCAACCAGCTCGACGCAGGCGCGAATCAGGTCGCCGACGGCAGCGCCTCTCTCGCGTCGGGCGCGGCGACGGCGGCGAACGGGGCCTCGGCCCTGGCCGACGGCGCCGGCACCGCGGCATCCGGTGCCGCCCACCTGCGCGACGGCGCGGCCCAGCTCCGCGACGGCGCCGCCCAGCTCGACAGCGGCATCGGTCAACTCTCGACCGGCGCGACGCAGCTGCGCGACGGACTGGCATCCGGCGTGCAGCAGATCCCCGACTCCGACGACGCGACCCGCAAGGCTCAGGCGCAGGCCATCTCCGACCCGGTGAACGTCGGGACGAGCGCGGTCACCAAGGCGCAGAACTACGGTGCGGGTCTCGCGCCGTTCTTCGCGGCGCTGGCGGGCTGGATCGGCATCTATGCGCTGTTCCTCATCGTCAAGCCCGTGTCCAAGCGCGCGATCACGGCGCTGCGCTCCCCCGTCCGCGTGACCCTCGCCGGCTGGCTCACCCCCGCGGGTCTGGGGGCCCTGCAGATGGTCGGGCTGTTCACGGTGCTCGCCATCGCGCTGCAGTTCTCCTTCGCGAACCCGGCGGCGGCCCTCGGCATCCTGCTCTTCGCCTCCGCGACCTACGCGGCGATCGTGCTCGCGCTGAACGTGTGGCTCGGTTCGGTGGGTCAGTTCCTCGGGCTCGTGCTGATGGTGCTGCAGCTCGTCACCGCCGGCGGGACCTTCCCGTGGCAGACGCTCCCCGCGCCCCTGGCCGCTCTGCACCACGTGCTTCCCATGGGGTACGTGGTGGATGCCATGCGCCAGGTCATGTACGGCGGAGACCTCTCGCGCGTCGGGCCGGACCTGCTGGTGCTGGGCGCGTGGATGGTCGGCGGCGTGCTGCTGGCGGCGCTGGGCGTGACGCGCATGACGCACCACCGCACCCTGCGCGACCTGCAGCCGAGCCTGATCGGCTGACGGCGCGCTCCGTCGCATCGTCGGTTCGTGGCTTCGACAGGCTCAGCCACCCCGGCCGCGTGCGAGATCCCCGAGCCCGCCGGGGCCCTGAGCCCGCCGAGGTCCCTGAGCCTGTCGAAGGAACCGCCCCCAGCCCGTCAAGTCCCGCCGCAATCCCGCCGCTCTCCCCCTACAGTCGAGAGACGCCGACCGGAGGGATGCCATGGCCGCCCGCAACACCCGCCTCATGCGCTGCACACCCGACGACCTCTTCGCGGTACTGTCCGACGGCTGGCTCTACCCCGTGTGGGTCGTCGGCGCGGCGCGGATGCGCGACGTCGACGAAGAGTGGCCGAAGGAGGGATCGCGGATCCACCACTCGCTCGGCGTCTGGCCCGTCATGATCCACGACCAGACCGAGATGGTCGAGTGGGACCCGCCCCGGCGCCTGCGGTTGCGCCCGGAAGCCGGCATCCTGGGTCGCGGGGTGATCCGTATCGACGTGCGCCCGCACGAGGACGGCATCGCGGTCACGATCGTCGAGGAGCCCGTGACCGGTGCCGCCTCGATCCTGCCGGGAGTGCTGTGGAAGCCCCTTCTCGTCGCGCGCAATCACGAGTGCCTCAACCGCCTGGCGTTCCTCGCCGAGGGGCGGCGGCAAGAGCGCGAAGCGCGCGAGCTCGATCACCGCACCGAGACCCCCGACCCGGAGGACGGCACTCCTTCTCCCCAGGCCCAGGAGGACGTGCGCGAAGCCGACATCTGACGCGAGCGCACCCGCTCTCGGGGAGAATCTCCTCAGACGTGTCGACGACGACGCGGGGAACGAGGATCGAATGGATGCCGACGTCATCGTCATCGGCGCGGGACTCGCCGGTCTCGTCGCGAGCAACGAGCTCGTGCGGGCCGGCAAGCGCGTGATGATCGTCGATCAGGAGAACGCCGCGAACCTCGGCGGCCAGGCGTTCTGGTCGTTCGGCGGGATCTTCCTGGTCGATTCCCCGATGCAACGTCGGCTGGGCGTGAAGGACTCGTTCGACCTCGCGTGGCAGGACTGGCAGGGCTCCGCCGCATGGGATCGCCTCGATGGCGCGCACCCCGAGGACGAGTGGGCGCAACGCTGGGGACGGGCCTACGTCGAGTTCGCCGCCGACGAGAAGCGCGCGTGGCTCCAGGAGCACGGGGTGCGCTTCACCCCCGTCGTCGGCTGGGCGGAGCGCGGGTCCCTGTCGGCGCGCGGCCACGGGAACTCCGTCCCCCGGTTCCACGTGCCCTGGGGCACCGGAACGGGGATCTCGGAGCCCTTCGCCGACCGGTCCCGTGCCGCCGCCGAAACGGGACAGGTCGTCTTCCGCTTCCGTCATCGCGTCGACGGCCTGACCTTCACCGGCGGCCGGGTCACCGGCATCCACGGGGCGGTCCTCGCCCCCGACGACTCCCCGCGCGGAGTGTCCTCGTCCCGCGAAGAGGTGTCGACGTTCGAGCTCTCGGCGCAGGCGGTGGTCATCGCGACCGGCGGCATCGGCGGCGATCACGAGCGCGTCCGCCGGTGGTGGCCGGAGCGCCTCGGCACGCCCCCGAAGAAGATGGTCACCGGCGTTCCGGCCCACGTCGACGGGCGCATGCTCGACATCGCCGCCGACCAGGGTGTGCGCCTCGTGAACCGCGACCGCATGTGGCACTACACCGAGGGCGTGCAGAACTGGGACCCGATCTGGCCCGGGCACGCGATCCGCATCCTGCCGGGGCCGTCTTCGCTGTGGCTCGACGCGCGCGGTCGTCGCCTGCCGACGCCCGGCCTTCCGGGGTACGACACGCTCGGCACCCTGAGGCTCCTGCGGACCACGCCCGATCTCGCCGACTACGACTACTCGTGGTTCGTCCTCGACCAGTCGATCATCAAGAAGGAGTTCGCCCTTTCCGGGTCGGAGCAGAACCCCGACATCACCAACCGCGACCGGGCTCTGTTGTTGCGCAGCCGGCTCGGACGCACGGCCCCGGGTCCGGTGGAGGCGTTCAAGAGCAAGGGTGCCGACTTCGTCGTCGCCGACACCCTCGAAGAGCTCGTGCGCGAGATGAACGCGTTGACCGGCGATGACCTCCTCGATGAGGATGCCGTGCGCGACCAGGTCGTGGCGCGCGACCGCGAGCTCGTGAACCCGTACTCGAAGGACGTGCAGGCGATGGGCATCCGCAACAGCCGACGATTCCTCGGGGATCGCATCTTCCGTACCGCGAAGCCGCACGCCCTGCTCGACCCCGCTCACGGTCCGCTGATCGCGGTGCGGTTGTGGGTGGTCACGCGCAAATCGCTCGGCGGCATCCAGACCGATCTGCAGGGCCGCGCGCTGAACGGCGAAGGTGTGCCCGTCGAGGGCCTTTATGCCGCGGGCGAAGCGGCCGGCTTCGGCGGTGGTGGTGCGCACGGCTACAACGCGCTCGAGGGCACTTTCCTCGGCGGCTGCCTCTTCACGGGCCGAACGGTCGGTCGCTCCCTGGCTGCCGCGCTCTGAGCCGTACGCGGGCTCCGTCGGTGAGTGCCGCGTCCATCCCGTTCCGTGAGATGCGCGGCTCCCGCTCAGTTCTCGGGCCGGGACTCCGTGTGCGTCGCGCCCGGCTGCTCCGTGCTGTGGTTCAGCTCATCGATGTAGAGGTTGTCCTCGTCGGTCGTCCGATTGCGGTACGCCGCCCGCCCGACCATGTGCGCCGCGAGCGGTGCTGTGGCGAACTGGATGAGCACGATCGGGATGCCGAACGCCACGGCCTGCCAGGTGCGAAGCGCGAGCGCGACGGCGACGACGATCAGCAGCACGCCCAGAACCTGCGGCTTGGTCGAGGCATGCAGCCGCGACGGCACATCGGGCCAGCGGAGCAGACCGATCGTCGCGGTCAGGCACAGCACCGCCCCGATGAGGACGAGCACCAGTGCGACGGTGTCGAGGACGCTTTCGACGGTCATCTCGGCGTCTCCTTCCGCGCGACGAACCGGGCCACGGCGATCGATCCGAACACCCCGACACCGGCGATGATCAGCATCGCCGGAAGGGAACGGGTGTGGTGGTTGATCACCATGTCGGCTCCGAGGATGCAGACGACCTCGGTCAGCAGGACATCCGCGGCGACCGCCCGGTCGAGGATCGAGGGACCGATCACGAGACGGATGAGAGCGAGCACCGCGGCGGCGGCGAACACGATCAGGATCACGAGGACGAGCACGTTCACAGCGGGGTCCTCCCTTCCCGCGGCGTTTCGACGCCGTGGTGGGCATCGGCCTCCGACTCCGCGATCTTGGCGCGCAGTTCCTGGAGCTCTTCCTTCGAGCCGACCGCACGCGTGATGCGCGCCTCCCACCCCAGGACGACCCGGCGCTGGTGCTCGGCATCCCGATCGCTGCGAACGCCGATGGTGTGCAGGAACAGCGTCCGGTTCTCACGGTCGACGTCGACGATCAGGGAGCCGGGGATGAGCGATGCCGTCACCGCCGTGTGGGCCATGATGACGTCGTCATCGACGCGGAGCGGCACGGCGATGATCGCCGCTCCCGGCGGTCGACGGAAGTCGAGCACCTGCCAGGCGACGATGAGCGAACCGCGCACGACCGCTCCCAGGAAGGTGACGACGAAGACCAGGCCGTACCAGAGGTTGATCCGACCCGACAGTTCGACCGGCGGCAGGCGGAAGACACGGGTGACGAAGATCGCGGCCACCAGCCCGGTGAGCAACGCCAGCCAGGTCAGCTGACCCCACAGGAGCATCCAGAGCACGACCAGCCACACCAGCAGCGGCAACTGGTGGAGGAAGAGAGACACCTGCGATCGGCGGGACGGGCTCACGAGGCGTCCTCGGCGTCCTGCAGCTGTACGAGGGTGACGCCGCCGTAGATGCGCTCCCCGGCGCGGAGACACGCGTCGAGCAGGGGCCCCGCGAAGACCGTCAGGGCGATCGTCACGATCACCATTCCCGCGGTGGCCATCGTCATGATCTTCGGAATGGTGCGTCGCTCGGTGGAGATGGCCGCGGCGGGAGCGTTGCCGAGGTAGGCGATGCGCTCCGTCGTCTCGGTCGAGTCGTCGTCCTCACGCCAGAACGACAGGTTCCACGCGCGCATGAGCGCGTACAGGGTGAGGATCGACGTCGCGATGCCGCCGACGATGAGCACCATCATCACGGGCGTGCCCACCTGCGCCGCCGCGTCGAAAAGCGCGTACTTGCCGATGAAACCCGAGAACGGCGGCAGTCCGCCGAGGTTGACGGCCGGGATGAAGTAGAGCACCGCCAGCAGCGGGGCGGCCCGCATCAACCCCTTCACCTTGAGGATCGACGTGCTTCCCGCGCGGCGCTCGATGAGGCCCACCGCGAGGAACAGGGTCGTCTGCACGATGATGTGGTGGACGATGTAGTAGATCGTCGCCCCCACGGCCAGTGGCGTGTTGATGGCCAGACCGAAGATCATGTAGCCGATGTGGCTGACGAGCGTGAACGACAGGATGCGCTTGAGCTCAGCCTGCGCGACGGCGCCCAGGATGCCCACGATCATCGTCGACAGCGCCACCATCATCAGCAGGAAGTTCACGTCGTTGTCGACGAACAGCTGCGTCTCGGTGCGGATGATCGCGTAGACGCCGACTTTGGTGAGCAGGCCGGCGAACACGGCCGTCACCGGTGCGGGGGCCGTCGGATACGAGTCGGGCAGCCAGAACGACAACGGGAACACCGCGGCCTTGATCGCGAAAGCGAGCAGCAGCATGAGGTGCAGGATCGTCTGCGTATCCTGCGGCAGCAATGCCATGCGTTCGCTGATCTGGACCATGTTGACCGTGCCGAGCGCGCCGTAGACCATGGCGATCGCGGCGAGGAAGAGGATCGACGACACCAGCGAGACGACGATGTAGACGACGCCCGTCCGGATGCGCGACTCCGTACCGCCCAGGGTGATGAGCACGTACGACGCGACGAGCAGGATCTCGAAACCGACGTACAGGTTGAACAGGTCTCCCGCGATGAAGGCGTTGAAGATGCCCGCCCCGAGGATCAGGTACGCCGGGTAGAAGATCGAGACTGGGGTGTCCTCGTCGTTGTCGGCCGCACCCTGTCCGATCGAGAAAAGAAGGACCGCCAGCAGCACGATGCTCGTGACGACGACGAGCAGGGCCGCCAGCACGTCGACGTAGAGGACGATGCCGAGGGGAATCTCCCACGCCGCGATGGCGACGGCGATCGGACCGTTCGTGTCGACCGAGACGAGCAGGATCGCGCCGAGGATCAGCACGGCGGTGAGGGAGGCGACCGACACGACGATCTGCGTCTTCTTGCGGCGACCGAAGATGAGGTTGATCGCGGCACCCACGAGGGGGATGCCGACGAGCAGGGGGACGAGGGCGCTCACGGGCGATCACCATCCGGGGTATCGCGGCGGTCGGTCGGGTCGTCTCGGCGGACGGCCACCCGGTCGACGGGCGCATCGTCGACGAGCTGCGAGAGGTCGCCCTGGTGAAGCACGCGGATCGGCGAGGCCACATCGCCGACGAAGTCGGTCGTGACGTCCTCGTCGTCGGAGCGGGACTCCTCGTCTATCGCGTCTTCGGGCTCGTCCGCGGCGCGCGTGCGCAGAGCGACATCGTCGGCGTCGTCGATCACGGTGTCGGCCTGTCCGAGCTGCCAGGACCGGTAGATCAGCGCGAGCAGGAAGGCCGAGATCGCGAACGTGATGACGATGGCGGTGAGCGTCAACGCCTGCGGGAGCGCGTCCGACATCTCCGCGGCATCCGTCTCGCCGTCGTAGAAGGGGGCGACTCCCGGACGTCCCATCACGATGAGCAGAAGCAGATTGGCCGCGTTCCCCAGCAGGAGGAATCCGATGAGGACACGGGTGAGGCTGCGCTCGAGCATCGCGTACACGCCGCACGCGAAGAGCACGGCCATGACGATGATGAGGACGAGGGAAACGCTCACGACGGCACCACCTCCGCGTCCTCCGGGTGCTGGGACTGACGGTCGACCTCTGCTCCGAGGCTGCGGAGGACGTCGAGCACGAGACCGATGACGACGAGGTAGACCCCGACGTCGAAGATCGTGCTGGTGACGAACTCCCAGTGCCCGATGAGGGGGAGCTCGCCCTCGAAGGTGAAGCTCTGCAGGGGCGCGAATCCGAAGAACATCGGCACCAGCGCGCAGAGCACGGCGATCGCCATGCCGGCGCCGAGGAGGCGCCCGGCGTCCGTGGGCGCGGCGGCGCCGAGCTCCCATCGACCGCCCGCGATGTACCGCATGACCAGGCCCATACCCGCGACGAGACCGCCCGCGAAACCGCCACCGGGAAGGTTGTGCCCGGCGAACAGCAGGTACAGCGACACGATCATGATCGAGTGGAAGAGCACCCGGATGATGATCTCGAGCAGGATCGACCGGTTCTCGGGCTGCACTTTCGCGCCCGAGACGAGCCACGCGCGGGGCGCACCTGTCTCGCCGACCCGCTGGGCGCGCACGCCCTCGTTCGTCTCGATGAGGGGGCGGCGCCGCCCCAGGCCGACGCGGCTGCGCGCGGTCCCCGAGCGACGGGCGAGGTTGTCGCTGCGATCGGTGATGAAGACGAGGGATGCCACGCCCGTGGCCGCGAGCACGAGCACCGACAGCTCCCCCATGGTGTCCCACCCACGCAGGTCGACCAGCGCGACGTTGACGACATTGCGGCCGTGGCCGATCTCGTAGGCCAGCGGCGGCCACTCCAGGGCGATGGAGGCGTCCTGTCGGGCTCCGGTCGCGACGATCGCGACGAGGGCCATGGTGAGACCGACCCCCACGCCGAGGATGGCGCGCGCGATCGGGGCGACGGAGGCGTTCTGCTCGCCCATCCGGGCCGGGAGGCGACGCAGCACGAGGGCGAACACCACGAGGGTCACGGTCTCGATGAGCACCTGCGTGAGCGCGAGGTCGGGAGCCCCGCTCGTGGCGAACAGGACCACGAGACCGAGGCCGGTCACCGATACGAGTGCCACACCGGTGTACCGCTTGCGGGCCCGGACCGCGAGGATTCCCGCCGCGATCATGAGCGGCGCCGCGATCAACTGCGCCGGGGAGTGCCACGCGTCGAGCTGCGCCCGCCACTCTCGCGAAGCGAGCAGCGCGGTCCCCTCGGCGACGACGAGGACGACGAAGATCGTACCGACGTAGAACGGCAGCGAGCCGCGCTGGAAGCGCGCGGTGACCCACTCGGACGAGTGGTCGATCCCCCGCAGGACGCCGTTGTAGACGTCATTCGCGGTGAAGGGCAGCACTCGCCGGCGCTTGTGCAGCTGCGTCTTGCGGACGACCCAGAAGATCGCCGCGCCGAGGGCGAGCGTCCCCAGCGAGATGAACAACGCCGGCTCGAGACCGTGCCAGAGCGCGAGGTGGTACGGGTAGTCCGGGGCGGTGACACCGGGTGTGGCCTCGGGGAGACCGTCGGCGTACGGTGCGAGCCAGTGGTCGACGATGGGCGCGAGGAACCCGAGGACGAGCGACGTCGCGGCCAGCAGCACGGGAGCCGCGAGGAAGCCCATCGGGGGGTCGGGCCAGTCGGTCGTCTCGACATCGCGCTTCGTCCAGTACGCCCCCCACAGGAAACGGATGCCGTAGGCCGCCGTCAAGGCTGAGCCCAGCACGATCCCGACCAGCGCGACGATGCCCCATCCGGCACCCGCCTCGGCCTCGTGCAGCAGCGCCGTGAGCGCGGTCTCTTTCGCGACGAATCCGAGCGTGGGGACGACGCCGGCCATCGAGGCGATCGCGAGGAACGATGCGGTCGCCATGACCGGGGCCTGTCGGCCGAGACCCGAGAGCTCGCCGATGTCACGCGTCGAGAGCTGCCGGTCGATCACACCGACGACGAGGAAGAGGCACGACTTGAACAGCGCGTGGCTCAACAGCAGCGCCACGCCGGCCAGGGCGGCATCCCTCGTTCCATAGCCGAGCATGACCGTGAGGAAGCCGAGCTGGCTCACCGTGCCGAAGGCGAGGATGCGCTTGAGGTCGCGTTCGCGCAACGCCTGGAACCCGCCCAGCAGCATCGTGAAGACACCGAGCGTGATGAGTGTCGGTCTCCAGAACGGTGTCTCGGCGAAGGCCGGCGAGAGCCGCGCGATGAGATAGATGCCGGCCTTCACCATCGCCGCCGCGTGAAGGTACGCGCTCACCGGGGTGGGAGCGGCCATGGCGCCCGGGAGCCAGAAGTGGAACGGGAAGATCGCGGACTTGCTCAACGCACCGACGAGCAGCAGGAGGACGGCGATGTCGACGACCGTGCCGGTGGGTGGATCGGCGAGGATCGTCGACAGGCTCGAGGTGTCGGACTGCACGACGATCAGGACGACGCCGATCAGCATGACGAGGCCACCGAGAGTCGTCACCAGCAGCGCCTGGAGGGCGGCACGACGACTGGCGGCGCGCCCGTGGTAGTACCCGATGAGCAGGTACGAGAGGACGCTCGTGATCTCCCACAGCATGATCAGCACGACGATGTCGTCGGTGAGCACGAGGCCGTACATCGCCCCGGCGAAGGCGAGCAGCACGGCCGAGAACTGCCCGACGCCCTGCGTCTTGCCGCGGAAGTACCAGCGGCAGTAGAGCATCACCAGGGCTCCGACGCCCGTGACCACGAGGGTGAGCAGCCAGCTCAACACGTCCATGCGCATCGACAGCGAGACGTCGATCGCGGGGATCCAACGGTATTCCTCGAAAGGAATGTCACCGGAGAAGACGGCGGGCGCGGTCACGATCGCGTGGACGAAGGCGATCACCGGCAGGAGGGCCGCGACGTAGAAGGCGCGAGCTCCGATGCGACTCACGAGCCACGGGAGCACGAGCGGGACGAATGCGAACGCGCTGAGGAGTGCCAACAAGGTGGGGCCTCCTCGGGGTCGACGGGCGCGGGGCCTCGGCTCTCGGGGTGTCTCGTCTTATTCTACGGGGAGCATGAGAGTTCGCGTACCGGCGGAGGTCATGTGATACGCGGCGTCGCCGTGGTCGTGCCGGCGCGGAAGGTACAGGCGAGATCGAGGCCCGAGGGCGGTTCGTCCTCGAGCATCGCGGCGACCGCCTCCCCCGCGGCACGACCCTTCGCGGTCGCGGGCTGGACGAGCGTGGTCAGCACGTGCGGCGCGAGACCGTCGACCACGACGCCGTCGAAGCCCGTCACGCTGACGTCTTGCGGCACCCGCAACCCGGCCTCCTCGGCCGCGCGGATCACCCCGGCGGCGAGGAGGTCGCTCTGCGCGATCACGGCGGTGGGGCGTCGGCTTGCGTCGGAGAAGATCGTCCGACCCGCGATCATGCCCTCGTCGATCGAGCTCATCGCCGCGGCGAGCGCCGGCGCCTCGGGGAAGATCTCGCGCGCCCCCGCGAGACGGTCGGCCGTGACGTCGACGCGAACCTGCGCATCGTCGGTGAGCCACCCGCGGTGGCGTGCGGCATCGGCCGGCAGCGTGACGATGACGACGTCGCGATGACCCAGATCGGCGAGGTGGCGCGCCGCCTCGCGCTGGGCCTCGACGTTGTCGAGGAGGACGCGAGGGATCCCCTCTCCCGCGTCGCCCTCGATCACGACGACCGGAATGCCGCGGGCACGCACGATCTCGAGCGAGTCCCGCATGCGGGGGCTGCAGCCGATCAGCACGGCGGCGTCGATCGGCGCGGTGTGGAGAGAGGGTTCGCTCACCGTCTCACCGTCGTCGCGCAGCAGCAGCAGGGCCGCACCCAATCGGGACACGCCGTCGGCGAGACCGTCCATCATGTGGGTCGTGACCGGGTCGAGGAACGCGGTGCCGAGGTGCTGATCGAAGACGACGCCCACGATGCCCGACCGTCCGCGACGCAGGGACGCGGCGCGGGGGTCCGGGCCGGTGTAGCCCAGCTCCGTCGCCGCCGCCAGGACCCGGGCGCGGGTGGCCTCGGACGTGGGGGTCTTGCCGCTGAAGACGACCGACGCGGTCGACGCCGAGACGCCCGCTGCCCGGGCGACGTCGCTGATGGTCGCTCGGCGCGTGGTCACGGGCTGATGGTACCCGCGACACTCCCTCTTGCCGAATCGATTCGATTCACGTCGAATCGATTCGGTACAGTGAGCCGCATGGACATCGCCCTCTCCCGCTCCCAGCTCGTGCGCTGGCACATCGCGATCTGCGCCGTCTTCCTGGCGAGCGGACTGAGCATCGCGACGTGGGCATCGCGGGTTCCCGCGATCCGCGCGTCCCTCGACATCGAGAACTCCGGCGTGGGTCTTTTGCTGCTCGGCATGGGTGTGGCATCCATCATCGGACTCTCCATCGCGCCGGCCGTCCTCGCGCGACTCGGTGCGCGCGGGGGCATGCTCACCGCTCTCGTGCTGGTCGGCGTGGGCCTGGCGATCATCGGCTTCGGCGCCGACACTCTGCAGGTGTTCGGGATCGCGCTCGTCGGACTCGCGCTCTTCGGCTTGGGCAACGGTGCGCTCGACGTGATGATGAACGTCGAGGGCGCCGCTCTCGAGAAGGCCACCGGCCGCACGATCATGCCGCTCCTGCACGCCTTCTTCAGCTTCGGCACCGTCATCGGTGCCGGCCTCGGCTTCGTCGCCGTGAGCACGGGCGTCCCCGTGCTGGCGCACTGCGTCGCGCTGGCGGTCGTGATCCTCGTGGTCGCCTTCGTCGCGATCGCGAACGTCCCCCGACGCGAGGTCGCCATGGATGCCCCCGCGGACGAGGAGCGCGCCCCCTGGCGCGATCGCCTCGCCACGTCGCTGCAGGCATGGAAGGAGCCGCGCACCTACACGCTCGGCGTCATCATGCTCGGCATGGCCTTCGCCGAGGGCAGCGCGAACGACTGGCTCCCCTCGGCCGTGGTCTTCGGCCACGGCGCCCCCGAAGAGGCGGGACCCGCGGTCCTCGCCGTCTTCTCGGTGGCCATGACGGTCGGCCGCATCGTCGGCGGACCCGTGGTCGATCGCCTCGGCCGCGTGATCGTGCTGCGCGTGCTCGCCGCGACCGCCGCTGCGGGCCTCCTGCTGTTCATCGTCGCGCCCTTCGGCCCGCTCGTCTTCATCGGAGCCGCCCTGTGGGGCCTCGGCGCATCGCTCGGATTCCCGATCGGCATGTCGGCCGCCGCCGACGATCCCGCCAAGGCGGCCTCGCGCGTCGCGGCCGCGGCGACGATCGGCTACATCGCCTTCCTCTGCGGTCCCCCGATCCTCGGCTGGATCGGCGACCACATCGGGCTGCTCCCGACGTTGTTCATCGTGGTCGGGCTGATCGTGGCATCCGGGCTCTTCTCGGGAGCGGCCAAGCCGCTCGCCGTCGAGACCGCCGAGGTCGAGGACGCGCGCCTCTAGCGGGCGACCGCCGTCGTCGCCTTCGATGTTGCGGTCCTCGAGGTGTATCCGGCCTTCGTGCCGGTCACCGCGACGGTGAGCTTCGCGCCGCGCTGCGCGGTGGTCGGGGTGAACGACGCCGACGTCGCCCCGCGGATCTTCGCCCCGTCCGCGAACCACTGGTAGGTGAGCGTCGTTCCGCTCGTCCACGTCCCGGGAACCGCCGCAAGCGTGGTTCCGACGCGCGCGGTCCCGCGGATCGTGGGGGTGGGAGCGGTCAGGATGCCGGCAGCCACCGCCGCCGTCGGCTTCGACGTCTTCGACACCGACGTGTAGCCCGCGAGCGTCCCGGTGACCGTGACGGTGATGTTCTTGCCCTTCTGCGCGGCACCCGGGGTGAACGACGTGGCGGTCGCCCCCCGGACCGCCACGCCGTCGGCGGACCACTGATACGTCAGCGTCGCGCCTCTCGCCCATACCCCCGTGGTGACCGTCACCGCGCGTCCGACGCGGGCAATGCCCGAGATGGTCGGCGTCGACGAGGCGAGCTTCGGGGCCGCGGCCGCGGCCCAGTCGAGGGTCAGACGCGTGAAGGACCACACGCCGATCGAGACGGCGACCGCGCGGGCCGGATCGCTCGTTCCCGTGGCGGTCCCGTCGTAATAGACGACCCGACCGTCGGTGTACTGCGCGCGCACGATCACCGTCGTGCCGGTGGGGAGGATGGCCTCGTTGTAGACCCCGCCGACTCCGCCGCCGATGAGGTCGAGTTCCGTGTCGGTCTTCGTGGAGACGTCGGTCGCCACGACGCGCAGCTGGCGCACGGCGACCGTCTCGTCGAACATGAGCAGCTCGGTCGCGAGGCCTCCGCGCGCGGCACTGTAGTCGATCGTGATGTTCGAGACGCTCTTGGTCGTCGCGTCGACCACGGTCTCGTACGGCGAGGACGCGAACCACCCATCCGGCAGCTCCATCCGGCTGAAGACGGTGTACTTCCCGCGCGGAACGTCCGCGATGCGGAACGTTCCCGCCTTCGGGTCGTACGTCACTCTGGCATCCGGAACAGGCACACCGCCGGCCGGGGTGGCCGAGATGACAACCGCCGCTCGCTGCGCGGTCGTGGTGCGCTTGTCGAAGATCACCCGGCCCGAGATGGTGACGGTCTTCGCGGCCGCCGGATCGCCGGTCGGGGTGGGCGCAGAAGACGGGGTCGGTGAAGACGGAACCGGGGTGGGCGAGGCCGTCGGCGACGGCGCCGCGGTCGCAGGAGCCGCGGCGCCGGTGGCCGTCGGGGCCGGGCTCACCGACGAGGAGGGAGTCGCGGGCTCGGCGGCCGTCGCGGGCACGGCGACGACTCCCGCCGCGAGGACGACGGAGACACCGAAACCGACCGCCGCGCTCGCGCGCGTGAGTCCCGAAAAGAGCGGCATGAGCATCCTTCTGATCCGGAGCCGCCAGGTTCCGGCCCTTCTCCTCGTCACGCTAGACAGTCCGTGAGCGCGGAGTCGGGCCGAGCGGCGTTTCCGAACGATCCTGAACAGCCCGGTCGAGACGACGCGGGGCGATTAGGCTCGACGGGTGCGTCTCGTCATCGCCCGTTGCTCCGTCGATTACACCGGCCGCCTCAACGCGCATCTCCCCCTCGCCACCCGCCTGCTCGTGCACAAGGGTGACGGCTCGCTGCTCGTGCACTCGGACGGGGGCTCCTACAAGCCCCTGAACTGGATGAGCCCGCCCTGCAGCCTCCTCGTCGAGGAGCCCGACGAAGCCGACGTCGAAGACGGCGTGATCGAGCGCTGGCGCGTCACGCACGCCAAGAGCGGCGACGCTCTGCTCGTGCGCATCCACGAGGTCATCCACGACACCGCACACGACCTGGGCGTCGACCCCGGCCTCATCAAGGACGGCGTCGAGGCGGATCTCCAGCGTCTGCTCGCCGAGCAGGTGTCCGTCGTCGGCGAGGGGCTCACCCTCGTCCGCCGCGAGTACCCCACCGCGATCGGACCCGTCGACCTGCTCCTCCGCGACGAGAACGGCGGCACGGTCGCCATCGAGGTCAAACGCCGCGGCGACATCGACGGCGTCGAGCAGCTCACGCGCTACCTCGAACTGCTGAACCGCGATCCCCTGCTCGCTCCGGTGACCGGCGTGTATGCCGCCCAGGAGATCAAGCCCCAAGCCCGCGTGCTCGCCACGGACCGTGGCATCCGGTGCCTCACCCTGGACTACGACGAGATGAAGGGCATCGACTCCGGAGCTCCGCGCCTGTTCTGACCTCCCGGGCGGATGCCGGTGGGACACCCTCGCTCCAGCCGAATGAATTCCTCCCTTGATCGGGTGAATTCCTGCCCACGCGGGGAAAGAGAGGAAGAAGATCGGAGGGTCATCTCACCGTCGCAGTAAGAGAGGCTTCCGATGACCGCCATCCCCCGTTTCACGCGCTCCACCCGCAGCCTGGCCGTCCTCGGCACCGCCGCCGCCATCGTCGTCGCCGGCTTCGCGGCACCCCAGATGGCCTCGGCGCGCGTCGTCTCGAATCCCGGGTACACCGTGTGCGTGTCGACGACCATCCGGAACCTGGTGTCCGAAGGGTCGGTCGTCCGCCAACGCGGCGCGCAGGGGCCCGGCTATTACACCGTCGGCGGGCACGACTTCCTCGGCACCGACAAGAACGTCTCGAAGAGCGTCGGGCTTCGCGCGCCCGGTGTCTGGGTCGCGGTTCCGTTGTGCGCCTGACCTGATCGCCCGGCTGGTCCCGGCGCGGTGAACGACCGTGCCGGGGCCAGCGTGTGTCATCGGGCTCTCGGGCCGGCAGCGGTTGCCGCCGCTCCCTCCCGGCGCGGGACCAGCCCGGCGGGCGCCTCGCCGGTAGCGTGGACATATGCCCCTGCGTTCCCCCTTCTCGTGTGTCCTGTGGGACGTCGACGGCACTCTCGTCGACGCGTCCGAGGGGATCCTCCGCCGCCTGACCATCACGCTCGAGCACTTCGGGCGCACTCCCCCGACCCGCGGTGAGCTCTCCCGCTGGATCGGTCCGCCCATGTTCGAGTCGTTCCAGGCCAACGTCGGCATGACGCCCGAGCAGTCGACCGAGGCCGTCGCCTTCTACCGCGGGCTCAACAAGAGCGAGGGGTACACGGTCAGCGCGCGGCTCTACCCGGGCGTCGCCGACCTGGTGCACGATCTCCACGACGCGGGTGTCCCGCAGTCGACCGCGAGCTCGAAGCCCGAGGTGCAGGTCGTGGCGCTGATGGATCACTTCGGCCTCGCCCCCGACCTCGAGGCGATCGTCGGCGCCTCGCTCGACGAGCGCAGTCTCAGTGCGAAGTCCGACATCGTGCGCGAAGCACTCCGCCGCCTCGAGGCGAACGGCGTCGACACCTCGCGTCCTGTCCTGATCGGCGACCGGCATCACGACGTCGAGGGCGGGGCGGATGCCGGAGTGCCCGTCATCTTCGTGCGTTGGGGCTTCAGCTGGCCCTACGAAGCCGACGGCGCCCAGGCCGCGGTCGACGACGTCGATCAGCTGCGCGCGCTGCTCCTCGTCCCCGACGAGGAGGAAAGCCTCGTGTCCGGTGTCTGACGTCGCCTGGGCGGTTCCGACGGCGCTGGCCCTCGTCGGGGCCCTCCTCGTGACCCTCGTCATCGTCCTCGTGGTGCGCTCGCGCCGCCGTTCTCCTCGTGCCGAGGCCGCGGCTGACGCGGCCCGCGTCGCCGCGGCGGAAGCGCTCCTCCGGTTGGACGACGCGGCCACCGACCTCGACCTCGCCTTCGAGGCATCCGAGGCGCTGACCGACAGCGATTCGACGAGCTCCCTGCGCCGCGCCCGCGCGGCCGCCCTCCGCGCCCGTGATCGCGGTTTCGCAGAGCTGGCCGCCCTCTCGGTCTCGACGGCGATCCCCGCGCGACGACGCATCGCGGCCGAGGCATTGAGCGCACGGTTCGAGACCCGCCTCGACAACATCGCCCAGACGCGCATCGATCTCGCCGATTGGGCTCAAGCCCACGGAACACCCGCGGGCCGCATCTCGGCCGCGCGAGCCCGGCGCGACGAGACCGTCCGCACCGCCGGCGACCCGGCGCCCCTCATCGCCACGCTGCGCGCGCGCTTCGCCGAGGACGACTGGACCAACGCCGCCGATGCCGCCGACGCGGCTGCCGCGGCCCTGGCCGAGGCCGATGCCGCACTCGACGCGGCCGAATCCGCGACCGCGATCAGCGAGATCGATCGTCAGGTCCACCGGGCGACGGATGCCGTGCGCCGCACGGCGCGCCACCTCCGAGCCGTCGAGGACGCCCACCGCATCGCCCTGCAGGCCGCCGACAACGCCGGGGCGGAGCTCGCGGCCGCGCGGGACGAGCTCGTCGCGGCCCTCGAGATCGCCGAAGCACGGCCGGCGGAGTGCACCCCCGAAGCGGCCGAGCGCCTGCGCGCCGCGATGCGCGATCTCGACGTGGCCGCGGACGAGGCCGATCGACGCCCGCACACGGCGATCGAGACCGTGGCGCGCGTGCGGGAACGGCGCGATGAGCTGCTCGGTGACGCCCCCAGCCCACGCCGGCGCCTCGAGGCGGCCCGCGCGGCCCTTCCGGGCACGTTGGCCTGCGCGCGCGCGGCCCTCGCCGCCGCCGAGGCGCGCGACGACCGCTCGATCGAGGCGCGCCTGCGCCGCGACAGCGCTCGACGAGAACTGGCCGCCGCGCGAGCGGCGACCGACGCGAGCGTGGCCCTGGCGAACGCCCGGGCGGCCTGGCGGGCGGCTTCCACGCGCTGACGGGCACCCGCCCCGGTGCCCTATGGTGAGCGGCATGGGGGAGAACACCACCGTCCACCGCTCGCTCCAGCTGATGCGTCGCGTACCCGCAACGCTCACACTGGCCGGCATCCTGCTCGTCGTCGGGGTCGTCGGCGCGGGCCTGTGGCATCCCTTCTCCACCTCCGACCTGTTCCCGACGGTGGCGTACGGGCTCCCGGCCCTGCAGGAGGGCCGCTGGTGGACGCCTCTCACCGGCACGTTCTTCATCGATGTGCCGTGGGTCTACGCCCCGATCCTCCTCGGTCTGGTGGGCATGGGCTACATCGAGATCCGCCGGGGTTCGCGGGTGGCCGCCGGGTACTTCACCGCGGGTCAGCTGGTCTCGGTGCTGGCCTCGGCCCTGTTCCTCTGGGCGGCTGCCCTGCTCCCCTGGCCGTGGGCGCAGCAGCAGGCCGCGGTGCTCGATGTCGGTCCCTCGGGCGGTGTCGTGGCGACGATCGCCGCGGCCGTCTCGCTCTTGCCGTCCCCGTGGCGTCTGCGCGCCTGGGCCGTGCTGGTCGCCAGCCTCTCCGTGACGCTGCTCTACTGGGGCACGCTGCCCGATCTCGAACACGCCTTCGCGGTGGGGTTCGTGCTGGCGGTCGACCGGTCCCTCCGCCCGCAGCGGGTCTCCGTGCGCGAACAGCGTCTCATCGCGTTCGTCGTGGTCTGCGCGCTCGGCGCGATCGAGATCCTCACGTTCCTCAGCGCCACGACGGGTCCGTTCGGAACCTCCGAACCCGTCTCGGGCTCGTGGGTCGACGTCGTGGTCAACACGGTGCTCGTGCTCCTCGTCGCCACCGGCATCCGACGCGGTCGCCGGTGGGCCTGGATCATCCTCGTCGTCTACGCGGCGCTGAACGCCGTGATCGTCGTCCTGCTGGCGCTGATCGTGCTGCTGGGCGGATCCGCCGGTTTCGAGACCCTGCTCGGGGCCGACCTCACGATCACGCTGGCCTCGTCTCTGCTGTGGACCATCGTGTTCGTGTACCTCGTCCTCGTCCGTGCCGCGTTCCGAGCGCGTCCGCGAGCCGACCTCGGTGAGACCCCCGCCCCGCGCGTCGACGACGTGAAGGAGGAGCTGCACCGCTCCGGGGGCGGCACCCTGTCATGGATGACCACCTGGGAGGGGATGTCGTACGCGCGGTTCGGTCGTGGCATCGTCGCCTTCCAGCGGAGGTCCGGCGTCGCCCTCGCCCTGGGGGACGCGCTCGGTCCCGCGCAGGAGCGAGCCGAAACCGTGCGCGCGTTCATCGAACGCGCCGAGGCCGCGAGCCTGGCGCCCTGCTTCTTCAGCGCGGGAGAAGAGACACGCGCGGCCGTGCCCGAGGGGTGGCGCAGCATCGTCGTCGCCGACGACACCATCGTCGACCTCCCGGGTCTGGCGTTCACGGGCAAAGCGTGGGGCGCCGTCCGCACCTCGCTCAATCGCGGCGAGCGCGAGGGGATGACGTTCCGCCTCTCCCGCCTCTCCGACGAGACGTGGGGCATCCGGCAGCAGCTGCGGGCCATCTCCGACAGTTGGGTCGGCGAGAAGGGGCTCCCGGAGATGGGCTTCACCCTGGGCACACTCCACGAGGCGAACGACCCCGAGGTGCGCGTCGCGCTCGCGATCTCACCCGCCGGTGACGTGGACGGTTTCCTGTCGTGGTTGCCCGTCTACGGCGAGGGCCGCGTGCGCGGCTGGACCCTCGACCTCATGCGTCGACGGGACGGAGGCTTCGGCCCCGTGATGGAGTACCTCATCGGCTCTTCCGCGATGCAGTTCTCGCACGAAGGAGCCGACGTCATGTCTCTGTCCGGCGCTCCGCTCGCGCACGAGTACCCCGCGGATGCCGGCCCCCTGGCCGACCTGCAGCAGCGCATGGCCACGATGCTCGAGCCGGTCTACGGCTTCGCGTCGCTGCACCGCTTCAAGCAGAAGTTCCAACCGCGCTACGAGACGATGTACCTGCTCTACCGCGACGAGTCCGACCTGACGCGCATCGCTACCGCCCTGACCCGGGCGTTCCTGCCGCACGCGACGATCCGGCAGTTCGCGGCCGCCGGTCTCGACCTCGTGCGCCACGAACGCTGATCGCCCGAGCGCCGACGGGATGCCGGCGTCGTCGGACGACGAGTCAGAGGGGTCGGATGTCCTCGGCCTGCAGACCCTTGGGGCCCTGGGCGATCTCGAACTCGACGCGCTGGTTCTCCTCGAGGGAGCGATAGCCGCCCGACTGGATCGCGCTGTAGTGCGCGAAGACGTCCTGACCGCCGTCATCGGGGGCGATGAAACCGAAACCCTTCTCCGCGTTGAACCATTTGACCGTGCCCTGCGTGCTCATCGACATGCCGTTTTCCGCTTGAGCCGGCGCCGAGCGCACCGGACTTGCCCCCAAAGTAGCGTTCGCGTCGAAACGGCGCACGAACCCGTGACACAAACGTTGCATGACGCAACAGAGCCTCAGCCCATACGACGCCCGGGCTGAGCAGAGCTCGAAGCCCGGGCGTCGACGGATCCCCCCGGATATGTCACGCGAGGCGTGACGGAGATGACATTACAGCCGCGGAAGGCCTCCGCGCGACACGAAAGCTGTGAATACGTAACGCAAAGTCGAAGACTGTGATACTCGCGCGACGTAAACTCCGCGTGATGAGCGCTTCACGGTCCCGGTTCGCCCTCGTCGACGAGGCCTATGCGGCCCTCGGCGAGGCGATCGTCGACGGGCGCCTCCGACCCGGGGACCGCTTGCGCGACGTCGAGCTGGCCGCTCACATGGGCATCTCGAGGACACCGGTGCGCGAGGCGCTGCAGAAGCTGCAGCGCATCGGCCTGGTCGAGGTGGCCGCGAACCGCTACACGCGGGTTGCGGCGCTCACCGACCGCGCGCGAAACGACATGCGCGAGTACGCCGCTCACAACATCGCTTCGGCGATGCGCGTCGCTCTGCCGAGATGCACCCCCGAAGAGCTCGAGACGGCCCTGCGTCACGTCGACGCGATGCGCGACGCCGAGTCGTCGAAGGCCTATGTCGCTGCCGTTCTGGATCTCTACGCGCTCGTCGTCGCGTGCTCCCACAACATCCCCTTCCAGAGGACACTCGAGCAGACCGACCTCGTCCTGCGGCGGAACCTCGAAGGGTGGCAGGCCATCACCGACGAGACGCGGCCCGTGCTCTTCGCTCACCTTCGCACCCAGCTCGCCGAGCGCGACGCCAACGGCGCGACCTGGACGTTCCTCTCCCTGCACGGCTTCGCCTGAGCGCGCAAGGACCCGACGTCCCGCGCGACGCCCCCGGTAGCGTGGCGCCATGGCCCACATCGACCTGCGCGATCTGACCGATGACGATCGGGATGCCGCCTTCGCCGCCGTCCGTGACAGTGCGTCGTCGTGGTCACGTGCCACGGTCGAGACGCGGGAGGCGTTCGAGGCGTGGATCGCCGAGGACGGCGTCTCCACGCGCGCGGTGGTCGTCGACGACGTCATCGTCGGCCTCGCCGCGACGCTCGACGTCGACGGCGACCGCGAGATCCTTCTCGCCGTCGCCCCCGAAGCCGCCGACGGCGTCGCCACCGAGGCTCTGCGTCTGCTCACTGTCCTCGAGCCCGAGCGTCCCCTCTACGCCTGCCTCGCCGCCGACGACGACCCCTCGCATGCCGTGCTCGCCGGGCTGGGGTTCGTCGAGGACTCGCGCGACGGGAACGATATCGTCTACGTCCTGCCCCCGACCTTGGAGTGACCGCGACATGAGCGAGATGACCTGGGGCGGGATCGTTCCGAGTGCAGCGCTGATCATCGCCGGCGGGGCGCTGTGGTGGTGGTCGATCGCGTTGACCGTGCGCGCCTATCGCGGCGAGCGCGTCCCGGTCTGGCGGAACCCGCCGAAGGCCCCGGGCCGGGCCATCGCCGCCCGCGCGTTCGGAGCCGCGACACTGACCCTCGGCGTCGGAATCGCACCGTGGGGTCAGCTCGACGCGCCGTCCTGGCTCACGCCCCTGCTCGCGGGGTCTGTGGCCGCGGTGTTCCTCCTGGTCCCGTACTTCGCTGCGGTGATCATCCACAACCGCGGCGTCGAGGCGTCTTAGTTCGGCTCTTCGCTCTCCTCGAGCGTCTCGTCGGCCTCGACCGAGGTGTCGTCCGTCGCGCTGTCCTCCTCCGCCGCGGCGGCCTGCTGGGCGGCGAGGGCGTACGCCTCTTCTTCTCTGCGCTTCTCCGACATGACGCTCAACCTAGGCGTGCGGAACGGCCGCGTAAAGGTCAGCGACGCGAGAGGGTCGCGACAATCGGTCGATGGTCGCTGCCCGCATCGTCGAAGTCGGTGCGGACCTCGAACCCGCGTACCTCCCACGCCGACCCGACGAGCACATGGTCGATGGGTGCCGCGAGCCCCGTGGGCAGACGGACGGGCCAGGTGCCGACCGCAGCCGCTCCCGCCTCGGCGGCGGCATCCCGGCACTCCCCCACCGTGCCGCCGTCGCGCCCGAGGCCGGCGAGGTGATCGAGCGTGGAGTTGAGGTCGCCGGCAAGGATGACGTCGG
>NZ_LDRT01000091.1 GCF_001476655.1 Microbacterium testaceum
GCGCCGAGCTCGGCGAGGGTGTCGGCGGCCGAGAACCCCGTGACCGAGAGGCCGAGCACGGCGACGCGCAGACCCTTCCAGTCGGCGTACCAGCTGGTGAGGGAGGACAGATCGCTCATACGCGGGAAAGCCATTCGACGTAGAAGAAGCCGACGCCGGACACCGCGAGCAGGCCCGCGATGATCCACATGCGCACGACGATGGTGACCTCGGGCCAGCCCCGCATCTCGAGATGGTGGTGGAGAGGACTCATGAGGAACAGGCGCTTGCCCCGCGTGACCTTGAAGTAGGCCCTCTGCAGGATGACCGACCCGGAGGCGATGACGTACACGCCCGCGATGAGGATCAGCAGGAGCTCGGTGCGGGTGAGGATCGCCATGGCGGCGACGACCCCACCGATCGCCATCGATCCGCAATCGCCCATGAAGACCTTCGCCTTCGGGGCGTTCCACCACAGGAACCCGACGAGAGCGCCCACGAACGACGCCGAGACGATCGCCAGGTCGAACGGATCCCTGACGGCGTAGCATCCGGCCTGCACCGTCGGGTCGAGCACGTCGGCGCACATCTGCTTGTTCTGCCAGAACGCCATGAGGCTGTACGCGCCGATGACGAAGATGCCGGAGCCGGCGGCGAGGCCGTCGAGACCGTCCGCCACGTTGACGGAATTGGATGCCGCCGTGCCGATGAGCGAGATCCAGGCGAGATACAGCAGCCAGCCGACGATCGGACCGAGCGCGAAGAGGGAGAGGACCTGGATGTCGCGGAAGATCGAGATGTATCCGGACGCGGGGGTCTGACCGAACGCGTTGGGGAAGTTCAGGGCGACGACGGCGAACGGCACCGTCACGATCACCTGCCCCGCGATCTTGCGCCAGCCCGACAGCCCGAGGCTGTTCTGCAGACGCACCTTCATGTAGTCGTCGATGAACCCGACCACGCCGAAGCCGAGCATGAGCCACAGCACCAGCAGACCCGAGACCGTCGGGGGGTTGTTCCCGGCGTAGGAGCCGATGAAGTACCCGATGATCGTGCCGAAGATGAAGATCGTGCCGCCCATCGTGGGCGTTCCGCGCTTCGCGCCGTGCGAGGGGTTGTGCACGTTCTCGGGCGTGCGGATGACCTGTCCCCACCCCCATTTCCGGAAGGATCGGAGAAAGACCGGCGTGAGGAACAGGGTGAAGGCCAGCGAGATCCCCGCCGACGTCAATAGTGATCTCACGCGAACAACTCTCCTAGACGGTCGCCGAGGAAGCGGAGCCCGGCCGAGTTCGACGATTTGACCAGCACCCGATCACCGTCACGGAGTTCGGTGGCGAGGTAGTCGTAGGCGGCGTCGGCGTCGGGGAAGAAGACCGCCTCGCCGTCCCAGGACCCCTGCGCGATCGCCTCGAGGTACATGCGACGGGCCTCCGGCCCGACGACGACGATGCGCTG
>NZ_LDRT01000092.1 GCF_001476655.1 Microbacterium testaceum
TTCACCGAGTCCGTGGCATCCGGGATTCCCCGCATGATCGGCACCACCGATCTCGAGAGGGCGGCGGCCAGGGTCGTGCCCTCCACGCGGGAGTGGTTCGAGCAGATCAAGCCGGTGCTCGAGTACGGGATCGACGACGGCACGTTCGGCCAACTGCGGGCCTACCTCAAACGCCATCGCCTCTGACATGGCTCCCGACCCGATCGCCGAGGCGCGGCGGTACCTCCTGCTCGATGCGCCGGAGAGGGCGCAGGGGGTCCTCGAGCGCGTGCTCGCGGAGCAGCCCGACCACGGGCCCGCCCTCGCGCTGATGGCCTACGCCCGCCTGCAGACGGGGGCGCTCGATCTCGCCGAGCGCGATGCGCGTCTCGCGTTCGCGCACGCGGAACTGCGACCGGATGCCGCCGCCCTGCTCGCCCGCATCACGATGACCCGCGATCCCGTCGAGGCGACGGGCTGGGCGAGCGAGGCCGTCCGGCTGGATCCCCGGCGCTGCGAGTTCCGCGTCGTTCTCGCGAGGATCCTGCGCGAGCGTCGGCTCTACGAACCCGCCCGGATCGAGGCGGAAGCGGCGCTCGCGAACGCCGCGTCAGACGATGAGCGGATCGACGCGCTGATCACGGCGTCGTCGATCGCCGTCGTCCACGCTCCGCGACGCGCGGAGGCTCTGCGTCTCGCCGAGGAAGCGGTCCGGATCAGCCCGACGGATCCGCGGGTGGGACAGATGCTCGCCGCGGCGCAGGTCATGAACGGGCAGCGTGCCGCGGCGATCCGGACGGCGCGGCGGGTGCTGAGCGAGAACCCGCTCGCGCTCGCCCCGCCGTATCTGGCCCAGGTGGCCACGGCGCTGCTCGTGCGCCAACTGATCGGGCTCGTCACGATCCTGACGGCGATGGTGCCCTTCTTCACCTTTGCGATCTTCGCGCAGCCCTTCGGCGCGCCGGTGGGCTCCCGCGTGGGAGCGGCGCTGGGACTGATCTGCACGGTCGTGATCGGTGTGGGGACCCTGAGCCCACTTCGTGATCGCGCCGTGGCGCGGGCGATGTGGCTGTTCGCGCGCCAGCGCGCGATCGAGGTCGTGTCGGTCGTCACCGTCGCGGTGATCGCGGCGGGCTACCTCGTCGTCGCGGCGACGGGGTTCTTCCCGCTCATCGCCGTGCTGCCGTTCGTCTCCGTCGCGGTCTGGACCGTGCACGAGGTGAAGCTCACGCAGCTGCGTCCGCCCGGGTAGCGAGGAGCTTCGGCTCTCAGCCCCTCCCGCCGGGAGCCAGGTCGCGGGCCGTTCCGCCCGACACGGCCGTCAGCGCCGCGACGACACGGGCCGCGCGCTCCTCGGCCTCCCACGGCGCGATGAGGTCGATCCACCAGCGCGGCTCCGCGTCGGACGGGGCATCGTCGCCGAGAAGTCGCCGAACCTCGGCCGGCCGCGCGGGAACCGGATGCACGATCGTCAGCACGGTGGCATCCCCATCGACGAGCACGATCTGCATGCCGCCGGCGTCCATGCGGTAGGCGAGCGATGGCTCGGTCGCGGCGACGGCATGGGCGACCTCGCGCAGGCCGATCACGCGCCGGGTGAGGAGGACGTATTCGTGCGGCATCAGCGGCTCCGCCATTCGTCGATGTCGAGGCGGAATCCCGTCAGCTCCGCGACGCGCTCGACGCCGAGGGTCTCGGCGATCTCGACGAGTCGGTTCCAGGCGATCTCGGCGGGCTCTTCGGAGCGCCGAAGCGGGATCACGAGAGCGGGCGTGCGCGGGCGACCGGCCACGCGCGCGGCGAAGCGGTCCGCCCAGATCGCGGCGTCGAGGGCGAGGTCGCGCACCGCGGGAGCCCCGATCAACAGGGCGAGCGGTCGCGGCGTGGGCGCGACGAACGCCGAGGTCGTGAGGTCGGCGCGGCCCGGCCGCGTAAACACGGCCGCCATCAGGGGCCACGGGGTGACGGCGAGCTCGTCGAGCAGCTCGACTGCGGCGTCGGCGCGCGCGTCGGTCGCCGGGTCGTCGAGGGCTCCGAGCGAGATGAGCGCCTCGGTCACCTCCTCCACACCGCGCGCCGTGCGGCGGGCGGTGAGGGTTGCGACCATCGGGCGCGCGGTCTCCCCGGTCGCGATGACGCGGGTGTCGCTCGGCATCCGGGCCCTGGCGAACGCGGTGAGGGCGTCGCGGTCCCACGCGTACTCGGCCGGCTCGTTCGGACCCCACGCGACCGGGGCCGCCTCGGCGGGTCGCGCCAGAACCTCGAGAGCGGCACCCAGACGGGTCGATGCGTCGGCGCGGTGGCGCACCGACACCGACGCGACCAGCTGCAGCGTCGTGGGCTGCTCGAGGTAGAGGGCGTCGGGGTGGGGAGCGGCGGGAGCGCTGTCGAAAGCGGACGCGAGGTCGGGAAGGGGACGCCAGGTGAGTCCGTCGCGCAGGCCGCCGGCGGTGCGCACGACCCAGGGGATGCGAGTGGCCACGAGCGCGGCGCGCATCGGCTCGGTCAGGCGCGTGCCGTCTCCGGTGAGGAAGACGAGGGGATGCCGCGCCCTGCCGGCCTGCATGAGCAGGTCGGTGCGGGTTGCGGTCAGGGCGAGCAGAGGAGCTCTGCTCTCGGACACCGCGATGCCCTCGACGATCTCGTCGATCAGCGGATGGCTGAGCATGCCCATGTTTTCTATCATGGTCGAGGTCGAAAGCGGAGGTGGACGATGACCGGATGGCGTGTATCCCCCGACGGGGTGCAGCAGGTTCTCACCGGGGTCGATACGGCGGCGACGTCGCTCGTGACGGCGCTCGCCGGTCTGTCCGATCAGCTGTCAGCGGCTGTCGCCGGCACCCAGTCCGCCGAGGTCGCCGAGGCGATGCAAGCCTTCGTCGAGGCACAGACGGCCGACCTCACTCTCATTCAGCAGCGCATCCCGAGCGCCCGGCAGGCCGTCATCGACGCGACCAACGCCGTCACGGCGGGGGACATCGAGATGGCGACGGCGACGCAGGCGCTCGCCGCGTCAGCCTGGACCCCGGATGCCGATGCGTTCGCGCACCACGGCGGATCGGTGCCGTACTGATGTCGCACGGTCTCATCGATCCTTCGAAGCTTCCGGGTCACAACCTCGACCTCGCGGGGGTGAGCCAGGCGGCCGCCGACATCTCGTCGCGTGGTGGCTCGATTCAGCAAGCCGGGACGGACGTGGCCTCGTCGTGGTCGGCCCTGCCTGCGTCGTACGAATCGACCGGTGCCGAGTCCGTCTACGTCGCGATGAACCCCGTGCGTGACGCCTCCGACCGCGTCGGCGGCGACCTGGCTTCTGTCGCGAGCGCGCTTACCGACTGGGTGACGACGGTGCAGCCGATCCTCACCCGCGTGGCCGACCTGCGCACCGACGCCGAGGCGTTCGTGGTCGAGGCGAACAACTTCGCCTCGCGCGTGACCTGGACGAACAACCTCGCGGTCACCTTCCTGCCCGTGCCGGTGGACAACTGGTGGGAAGACCCCGACATGGTCCAGCGCAATGCCGACCTCGTGGACCAGGGCTACCTCCTCGGCGAGCAGCTGCGCGTCGCGAATGAGGATCTCGCGAACGCGATCCGTCGCTCCGCCGGGCTGTCGACGAATGCCGTTCCCCCGGCTGCGACCAACGCGCCGGACAACCTTCAGACCGACTGGGGCAGCGCGTCTCCGCGCGAGGAATCGTGCGCCGAGAAGACGATCGGTTTCCCGATGCACCTCACCGGTGGGGTGCTCAACGGTGCCTGGGACATGGTCGGCGGTCTCGGCATGCTGCTGGGCGGGTACGACTTCAAGAGCTGGCCGCCGCCGGCGTGGGGCATGGTCGGCGACATGCTGTCCGGCGACTTCCAGGGCGCAGCGGACCGCGGCGGCGACTGGCTCTCCGGCTGGGGGCAGTCGTGGATGGGGCTCGGTCATCTAGTGACCGGCGTCTCGATGGGCTTCATGGCTCCGGTGATGTCGGAGGTCGTGGCCCCCGGGCAGATCTCGGATCTGAAGGCGAAGGGCGCCGACACCGGGTTCCTCGAGTGGCAGCAGCAGTGGATGCGCGACTCCTACCGGTCGTACATCGACCTGTTCGGCAGCTTCGTGGGCTACCACGCGCCGGAGGAATGGTGGAAGGCGACGCCTGATCAGTGGGGCGAAGGATGGTCGGACTGGGGCAAGGACCCTGGCGGTACCGCCGGAACCTCCCTCTTCAACATCGCGACGCTCGTGCTCCCCACCAAGGGCGGGGGCGCGCTCCTCGACGGGTTGAAGGGCGGGCGCGGGGCGGAGGGCCTCGGTGATGATGTCGGCCGTGGTGGTGCGGTCGAACGTCCGTCTGGTTCGACACCAGAGTCGAACGGTCTGCACCTGCGGTCGGACGGACTGGTCGATGACGGAGCCCGCTTCGGCGGTGCCCGAGACGACCTGGCGAACACGCTCGAACGCAGTTCCCTCGACGACGGCGGGACGCTGCTCGACGACATCCGCGGAGGAGACCATCTCGTCCGCCCGGATGCGGATCTTCCGCGCGTGCACGCGGGCGACCCCGACGTCCAGCAGTTCCACATCGGCGATCCGGACGCGCCGACGGTGCATCACGGAGGTGGGGAGGGTCACGGAGCGCCCGATCACGGAGGGCCGGGCATTGACGGACCTGGATCCCCCGCGAGTCCTGGCAGACCGCCGGTGGGTGGCACGGTGGAGAACATCGGCGGCCACGACATCTGGCTGCCGGACGGCTTCAAACATGAGGGTGGTGACATCGTCCGATACGAGAACGGCGTCCCCGGCTCTCGCATTCCGGCCGATGACTATGTCGGACTCCGCGAGCGCTCGGTCCACAACGGGGGTTCTGACACGCTCATGCTCGGGCGGTTCTTGAAGGACGATCCCGCCTCTTACATCGACGTCGCCAAGCGTGAGGGTGCGACATACTTCGACATGGGGCCGGAGTGGGGCCAGGCGGAGGCGAAGTACGGACTGAGCCCGCGCGACGACATGTTCGATTTCTTCAACCGGCCCGTACTCGACGAGGCGATCCGGTCAGGGAAGACCATCCGGTTCTCGCACGACCCATTCGCGAAAGTCTCCGAGGGGAAGTTCCTTGAGATGGAAGCGCGATACCTGGAAGCCCACGGATTCACGATCATGGAGGATGCAAATGGCTGGATCGCTGTCGGATAAACCTGCTGTCGATCTGGCGAGAGAATTCGTCTCCGCGTTCCGTGGTTTCTTCGGTGACCGGGTCGGCCGCTTCTCCGTCAAAGACATCGTGGACGGCGACGGGCACACAGAGTTCTCGGTTCTGTTCGACATCTACGCGTTCTTCCCCTTGAGGTTCAACTTCGACCGGGGTGCCTTCGGATTCTCGATCGACTATGGCGAGCGCGGGATCTCGGTCGAGCCGGTCACGGGGTGGCCGGAGTTCACTGATCTTTCCCTCGTCGCCACGGAACTCGATCGCGAGATCCGGATGCGGATTCCCGAAAGGTTCCTTGAGGATCGCGGGTGGACTGAGCCGCTTCGTGATGGTGGGACTGATTCACGCGCGTGAACGACAGGGCAGAGCCGGCGGCATCCGAGATCGTGCTCGATCCGGACCTGATCGCCTTCGCGGCTCAGGCGGGGTTCCGCCTTCACCGCGACATCACATCCCTCACTCTCGCCGACGCGGGGGGCGAGATCAGATACACGATCTCGGCAGTGCCGGATGGATACCTCCTCACCCGGGCGGAACGGGCGGGTGAGCCGGAAGAACTCCTGTGGGCGTCGACGCTGGGCTACGTCGAGCTCATACTCGTCGAGCTCATGTCGCCGGCTATCGAGCATCGCCGGTTGCCGCGCATCAAACTGCCGTACGGCTGGAACGAGGCCGCGGACGGTTTCGAGCCGTTTCGCGCCGACGGGCGATGGGCGGGACTGCGTCGCGACGGGGTCGAGCTCCCCGTGCGCCTGGTCGACGGGGACATCTTGCACCCGGTGATCCAGTACTCCCACCTCCTCGGTGGCTCGCTTCGCGAACTGATCGATTCGTTCTCCTCCCCCGATGGGGCACCCCTGCTGCGGGACCACGTCCGAGAGTCGTCTGACCGATGAATGTCGACGCGGTCGCGAACGCGGTGTGGGGGTACATGAGCTCGGCCTTGCTGGCGAGCTTCAACGGCGGCGTGAGTATCGCGAAGTTCCTCCACGAGCCGAGCGAGGAACAGGCACAGCGGTCGTGGACGGAGCGCGTTGCACGCGAACTCGGTGACCTCCCGCCAAGCGTGCACGAGAGGATGAGTTTCGATGCGGACGCCGGGACGGTGAGGTTGTCGGATGCGGTGACCGCGGAATTCGAGCTCGGCAATGTGACCCTCTCGATCTTCGGCGATGAGGTCTGGAGAGCGGCTCTCCGGCCCGGCGTGAGCGTAGTGATCATCACGGCGCTCGGCTGGAGCCGCTGGGGCGAACGGTGGGCGGAGGAGCTCCGTCGTCTCGGTCCGGAACGCGGACCGATCGTTGACGTGCAGGACGGCGCCGCTCTGCCGTGGATCGCGCAGCGCCCCGGCCAACCCGGGCCGTGGACCCGTGCTCGTTCGGAGGCGGATGCCGCCCTGATCGGCGATGCGGAGTCGCTGGGGACGCCGCGGCTGCTCGCGGCGTATGAGGCGTGGGATCGTCGCTGACGGTCCGATGCCCCGGAACACGCGATCGAGGTCGCTGGCGTCGGTCGGCAGGTCGGGGCCGCTGACAGCGCCCTGACAGCGCCCCCGCCGCCGTGACAGAACGACGACAGCACGCCCGGCGCATGCTGTCGTCATGACCACTTCATTCACCCGCTCCCCCGCGGTCCGCGCCGAAGGGCTCGTCAAGACGTTCGGCTCCAACCGGGCCGTCGACGGCGTCGATCTCGTCGTCGAAGCCGGCACGGTCTACGGCGTGCTCGGCCCCAACGGCGCCGGCAAGACCACCACCATCAGCATGCTCACGACGCTGCTGCGACCCGACGGCGGCCGCGCCGAGATCTTCGGCCACGATGTCGCCCGCGAGCCGCACGTCGTGCGCCAGCTCATCGGCCTCACCGGGCAGTTCGCCTCGGTCGACGAGAAGCTCTCGGCCACCGAGAACCTCATGATCTTCGGTCGCCTCCTCGGCCTCTCCCGCGTCAACGCGCGCCGCAAGGCGAGCGAACTGCTCGAGGAGTTCGGCCTCACCGAAGCGGCATCCCGGCCCCTCGCGAAGTTCTCCGGCGGCATGCGTCGCCGCCTCGACCTCGCGGCGTCCCTCATCGCCCAGCCGCCGCTCATCTTCCTCGACGAGCCGACCACGGGTCTCGACCCCCGCACGCGCGGACAGATGTGGGACACGATCCGCCGGCTCGTGGCATCCGGATCCACCGTCGTCCTCACCACGCAGTACCTCGACGAGGCCGATCAGCTCGCCGACCGCATCGCCGTCATCGACCGCGGGCGCGTCGTCGCCGAGGGGACGGCGCTCGAGCTCAAGGCGTCGGTCGGGCAGGCGTCTCTCGTGCTGCGACTCAAGCCCGGCTCGGACCTCGACCTCGCCCGCGCGACGGTCGGACGGGTCCTGGATGCCACGGCCATCGTCTCCCCGGAGGCGGCGCGCCTCACGGTGCCGATGTCCGACCCCGACCAGGTCACCGACCTGCTCGTGGCCTTCCGCGAGGCGGGTGTGCACCTGAGTGAGTTCAGCGTGCAGCAGCCGACGCTCGACGAGGTCTTCCTCACCCTCACCGGCTCGGGTGTGCCGACCGACGACACCGCGGCGCGCGAGAGCGCCGACACCCTGGAAGGAGTCCGCTCATGAGCGCCCTCACCCTCGAGCGCGACCTGCCGCGCACTGCGAGCCTCGGCCAGACCGTGCAGAACACCCTCACCATGGCGGGCCGCGGTCTGCTGAAGATCCGGCGGACGCCCGAGCAGCTCATCGACGTCACCGTGCAGCCGATCCTGTTCACCCTGATGTTCACGTACATCTTCGGCGGAGCGATCGCGGGAGACGTGCAGAGCTACCTGCCGATCATCATCCCGGGCATCCTCGTGCAGACCGTCATCACGACCTCGGTCGTCACCGGCACGCAGCTGCGCGAAGACATGGACAAGGGCGTGTTCGACCGGTTCCGCTCCCTGCCGATCGCGCGCATCGCGCCGCTGTCGGGGGCGCTCCTGGCCGACACGGTCCGCTACGCGATCGCGACGACCCTGACCTTCACGATGGGCTACATCATGGGCTTCCGTCCCGAGGGCGGCCTGTGGGCCGTGGTCGCCGCGGGCCTGCTCGTCATCGCGTGCTCCTGGGCGATCAGCTGGATCTTTGCCTTCTTCGGCGTCATCGCGCGAAGCGCGTCCAGCGTGCAGGGCATCTCGATGATCATCCTGTTCCCTCTGACGTTCCTCTCGAACGCCTTCGTCCCGGCGAACACCATGCCCTCGTGGCTGCAGTGGTTCGTCGACGCGAATCCCGTGTCGCACCTGGTGACCGCGGTGCGCGACCTCGTCAACTCCGGCACACTCGGCGCCGACGCGGTCATCTCGCTCATCGGCGCGGCGGTGATCGTGGCGGTCTTCGCCCCGCTCACGGTGCGCGCCTACATGCGCAAGGCGTGACGGAGAGCCTGGGAGCTCGGCATCCCTCCCCGGGGAGGGATGCCACGTGCCACGGTCGGACGCGCTCTCGCGCGCCGGCCGTGGCACGTCGTCGTTCAGCGCGAGGTCGTGCGACGTCGGCGACGCGCTCCGATCAGTAGCAGTGCCCCGAGAGCCAGGATCGCCCCGCCCGCCACCGGCACGATCAGGGAGACGGTCTGACCGGTCGCGGCGAGGGGACCGCCGGCCACGGAGTCCACGCCGCCGTCGGGATTCGCCGTCGGCGTGGCCGAGGGAGTGAGGACCGGCCCCGCGGACGGCGGTGCGGTCGGTTCCGGCGTCGTGCTCGGGCCGTCGGTCGGTTCCGGCGCGTCGGGGTCGTCGATCCCGCCTCGACCATCGACGACCGTCCAGACGTCGCCCGACCGTTCAGCCGTCGCGGGGGAGCTCAGCAGCGTGGAGATGGTGCCCGCCGCGTCGGCGAAGGCCGTGGTGAGAGTGCAGACGAGCGACAGGCGCGGGGGTGTGGTCGTCCACCCGCCGGCGGACACGAGGTCGGCCAGCGCCACGTCCGTGCCCGCGGGGCTGAAGAGTTCGGCGGAGCTGCCGTCCGGGGCGATCGCTGTCCATCGGGTGTCGCGATGCACGAGCCCCGCTCCCGTCGAGGAGGTTTGGCGCTGCCACGACGGGTCATTGCAGCTCACCCGGCCGGGAGCCGTGGACGACACCCAGGCGTCGCTCGTGGGCTGCGGTCCGGCGGCGCCCGCGGCGGGAAGCGTGTTCGTCACCCAGTGGTCGAACGCGGAGCCGCACCGCGTCGGAACGCCCCACCCCGTCGTGCATCCCGCCGTGGTGGGAACGGCCAGAGCGGGCCAGAGCGTTCCCGCACGGACGGGTGGCTCCTGCCAGCCGCGAGCTTCGCTCTGGAATGACTGCATCCACTCGGGCATCTCGATGGAGACGTTGAAGGGAGTCCCACACGAGACGCCGAAGGAGTTGTGACAGTCGACGTTCGTCCCGCTCGCGCGGAACGTCCCGAGCCCCGACCACAGCGGTACGACGTCGACCGCCATCCCCGAGGTCCAGTTGTGGGTCCACCAGTTGCTGGACACGATGCGATAGTCGACGTTCTGGCGGGCGATCCACCACGGCGCGACGGTGTCGCCGCAGACGACACCGTCCTGAGGCGCGACGAAGCATCGCAATCCGAGGCCCTTCTCACGCTGGTACGCCCAGACGGTGGTCAGCGTCGGCGGACGGAACGACGCCAGCTCGCCCGGGGCGACCGTAAGACCCCGCTGCACGCCCGGTGCGAACTCTTTGAGCTGGACCGTCTCCCAGAAGAACCACGGCGTGGTCTGCTCGGTGGGGATCCACGCGAGGGTTCCGGTGCTGTCCGCGGCGAACAGAGGGGCCCCGACCGTGTCATGAACCGACGACATCTTCTGCAGCACGTCGACCGGGGCGAACTTCGCGGTTCCCTTCATCTGCGACGAGGAGGGTGCGGTCGGGCCCAGAGCGGTCTTGGTGTACTCGAACTGATTCCATCGGGCCGAGGAGAACGCCTCCTTCTGCACGCCCCAGACCTGGCGGGGCGTGACCTCCGCGGCGGCGAAGCTTCCGTGGGTGCGGACATACGTCTGGGAGAGGTCTGACCATTGTGTCGCGGACGCGGGCTTCCAGCCGGTCCAGTCTCGGAACGTGGTCGTGACCAGGTCGCCCTGGGTCCACGGACCCGACGAACCACCGGGGTACGTCGTGGGGTCACGCACCCAGAGCGTGGAGGGGACGGCCGAGCCGTCGGCGCGCGGGACGCGGGTCACGCCGCTCCCGAGAGCCAGCACCACCTCTTCGTCCGTGTAGGGGACGCCGACCTGGCGCCATTCTCGCGCGATCTTGCCCGACAGGTCGGCCATGTAGGCGGCGCCGGACTCGCAGAGCGTCAGGGCTTTGACGGCGTTCTTCGCCTTCGAGGCGAGGTAGCACGGGGCCGCGGCATCCATGGCCGTCGTCCCGGCCGGCAGGCTGCCCGCCGTGTAGAGCGCCGCCTGGAGCAACGAGGCCTGCTGGAGCAGGTACGCACCCTGGCCCATGACCGTCTGCCAGTAGACCACCATAGCCTGGAGTCGCTCGAAGTAGGCCCGGTCGTCGACCCACGCCCCCGCGGCCGTCGCGTCCATTGACGTGCGGGCGCTGTCGGATGCGTTCTTGCTCCACCACTCCTCGAGGTAGGCCTTGCCGCAGGTGTCGATGATGCCCGAGCCGCCGCCGGAAGACGACAGCTCGAGATGAGCCTGCGTGATGGCGCGTCCGAGTTCCGTGCCGGCCACGTCGCTCTGGCCCACCGACCCCAGGGCGACGCGGATGAAGTTCTCGGCCGCCTCCTTCATTCGCGCGGCCGAGGCCTCGTCACCGACGCGTTTGGTCTGTGCGACGAACCGCGAGTACAGCGTCTCGCTGGTCTCGACCACTCCCCGCAGTGACTGCAAGCGGGCGGTCTGTGCGGTGCAGGTCCCCATCAGGGTGTTCACGTTCGTCGACTCGACCTCGGTCTGCACCTTGTCGATGCTCTGCTGCACGACGGTGAGTTGGTGCTCGACCCCGTCGAGCTCGTCGAGGACGTCGGACACTCCGGGGCCGCCGCTGCCGAGGGCCGCGGCCAGGAGAGGACCGGCGACGGCGAGCGCGCTTCCGCCGAGCAGCCACATGGCGCTCTTGTCGAAGCCGAAGACGTTCGAGGCGATGCCGAGGGTCGATGACAGGCTCGAGGTCCACGTGCGGGGATCGGTCCCGCCGATGCCGGAATTGTCCCATCGAGCGGTGGACCTCGTGTCGGCGGCGACGGCCGCCGGCGGTGTCGGCCCGGGTCCCACGACGGTGAGGCCCGCCAGCAAGGCGGTCGCGGTCAGCGCGGCGAGGCCGCGGGCGCGGCGCGGCCAGCGTGTCGCTTTCCCTCGGCGGGCAGGCGTGGGACGGTCGTGCGTCGAAGTGGTCATGTCTGTGGCTCCCTGTCGGCATCCCCCTGCCGGCGAGCCACACCGTACCAAGAACCGGCGACGGCCGTGTTACGTCAGCAGGGCCGCGAGGGCCTCGGCATCCACGTCCGTGAGGGGCGTCCGGATGCCGGGGTCCTCCGTCGTGGAATCCTCGGGCAGCGCGGCCAGTCGCTTCCGGATCCACACGTGGAAGGGATCGCGGACGTCGGCGGCCCCCCGCACGGCGGCCGCGCGGGCCAGGGCCTCCTCGGCGTGGAGGCGGCGTCCCGTCGCGGCGTTCCACCCCGCGATCGTCAGCAGGACCGTGGCGACGATGGGGAAGTCGCGCGACTGCGCGGCACGGGTGAGCGCGGCGCGGAGCGACTCGCGAGCCTCGTCGTGGCGGCCCAGCAGGAGCAGCGCCTGGGCGCGTTGCGCGTCGAGCCACGCTACGAACTGATCGGGGAAGCCGGGTTCGAGGGTGGTGCGCTCGACCGCCGCCAGGGCCGCGTCTCCGTTTCCGGCGGCCACCTCGACGTGGGCGGCGGTCATCGCGGCTTGCGCGAGAGCGCGGACCGAGCCGTCCGCCTCGGCCAGGCGTGCGACCTCGTCGGCGCGGGAGCGCGCTTCGTCGTCGCGTCCGAGCCGGAGCAGGATGCCGACGGCCTGCGAGCGCTGCTGCAGGTAGTCGGAGACGGAGGTGAGGCCGCGGATCGCCTGGCTCGAGCGGTCCGTCACCGAGAGCGCTTCCTCGAGGCGGCCTTCGAGGATGAGCCACTCGGCGCGCAGCTGGCTTGCGAAACCCAGTCCCCACGGGTCGCCGATCTCGGTGAACATCCGCACGGCGCGATCGCTCTCGGCGCCGAGCGTGCGGATGTCGCCGGAGTTCTGCGCGGCACCCGCGCCGAGCGTGTGGAGAATCGCCCGGGACCAGGGCGACGCGGCGGCGAACTCCTCCTCGGTGACGTCGACGTGCCACGTGCGGGCGGCGTCGCCCTCGCCGGCGGCGAGCACCGAGCCGGCGAGCCGCAGGAGCGGAGGGATCAGCGCGGTCACCTCCGAGGGGTAGCGACGGGCGGCCTCCTCGAGCTGAGCCCGCCGGACGCCGAACGCTTCCGCGGAGAGCCCGTTCGTCTCGCCGCGCTCGGGGAACGTGCGCGAGAACAGCGCCACCGCTTCGACCACGACGGTCGGTTCGTCGTCGAGGGCCGCGTCCGCGTCGGCGACCTCGGAGACGGCCCGCCGCAGGTCGTCGCTGCGCTCGCGGATCGCCCACGGCCACAGCAGACTCCGGAGCAGCCGTGCGCCGCCGCGCCGATCGTGCGCGCGAGCCAGGGCCCGCAGGGCCGCCGTGAGGTTCTCGTCGTTGGCGTCGAACCACGCCAGAGCAGGGCGCAAACCCGGACCGCGGACGTCTCGCTCCCACCGCGCCGCGAGCTGCGACAGCATCTCGGCCGCGCTTCGTCGATACCGGGCCTCGTCGCCGTCGGCGCGGAGGCGGTCCAGTCCGTACTCGCGCACGGTCTCGAGCATCCGGAAGCGTGTGCTTCGCCGCGTCAGCAGAGAGCGATCCACGAGGGCGTCGAAGGCGTCGGCATCCACCCCGAAAGCGACGGCCGCCGCGGCCGCGTCGGTCGCGCCGATTCCGTCCGGGAACACCGCGGCCGCGCGCAGCGCCACGCGCTCGTCGTCGGTGAGGGTGTCCCAGCTCCAGTCGATGAGCGCGCGCAGGGTGCGGTGCCGCTCGGAACTGAGTCGCGGGCCGTGGGAGAGCAGGGCGAAGCGGTCGTCGAGGCCCGCGTCGATCTCGGCGAGCTCGAGGGTGCGCGAGCGCGCGGCGGCGAGCTCGATGGCCAGGGGAAGGCCGTCGAGGCGCTGGACGATCCGCGCGGCGGTGTCGCGTTCGTCGGCGCGGGGCTCGCTGCCGCGCGCGGACCGCACGCGTCGGGCGAACAGCTCGCCTGCGTCGGAGGGGGGAAGGGGGCCGAGATCCACGAAGGCTTCGCCCGGGATGCCGAGGGGCTCACGGCTCGTCGCAAGGACCCGCACCCCCGCGCTCATGCCGAGCAGCGTCAATGCGGCCTCCGCGGCCTCGCGCGACACGTGCTCGCAGTTGTCGAGGACGACCACGACCTCCCGCCCGGAGACGGCTTCGGCCACGCGCTCGGCGGAGGTGGCGGGCGGACCGCTCGTGTCGCGCACGCGGACGCCGCGGCCCACGGCGCCGGCGATCGCCGTCCACACCTCGCCCGCGGCGGCGGGCGCGAGTTCGACGATGATCGCGTCGGCGAGGGAACGGGCGGTTTCCACCGCGAGGGTCGTCTTGCCCGCACCGCCCGGTCCGATCACGGTGACCAGGCGGTCGGTCGACAGGCGCGCACGGATGGCATCGAGCTCGTCGCCGCGGCCGATCAGGCTCGTGAGGGGAGAGGGCAGGGCCTCGGGGCGCGGCGACGAGCTCGATGC
>NZ_LDRT01000093.1 GCF_001476655.1 Microbacterium testaceum
TGGGGCTGGCGCGTGCCGTTCCTGTTCTCGGCCGTGATGGTCATCGTCGGGCTGTGGGTGCGCCTGCGGCTCGTCGAGAGCGAGTCGTTCTCCAAGGCCGAGAAGACCGGCGTCATCAAGAAGTTCCCGCTCGGCGAGGTCATCCGCCGCAACTGGCTGCAGCTGATCCTCGGCACGTTCATCATGCTGGCCACCTACGTGCTCTTCTACCTCATGACGAGCTTCACGCTCTCGTACGGCACCAAGCCGACCGCCGAGGGTGCCGCCGCCGCCGCGGAGAAGGCCGGAACCGCGTTCGACGCCGCGGCCTACGTACCGGGCCTCGGCTTCGGGTACACGGACTTCGTCATCATGCAGATCATCGGCGTGGTCTTCTTCGGCGTCTTCACGATGCTGTCAGGGCCTCTCGCGGATCGCTTCGGGCGCAAACGCCTGCTGATCACCGTGACGGCCGCGATCATCGTGTTCGGCCTCACGTTCGCGTTCTTCCTGCTACCCCAGGCCGACGCGACGCTCACGCACGTGTACGTGCAGGCGTTCCTCATCATCGGGTTCCTGCTCATGGGCACGACCTTCGGCCCCATGGGGGCCGTGCTCCCCGAGCTGTTCCCCACGAACACCCGGTACACCGGTTCGGCGATCTCGTACAACGTCTCGTCGATCCTCGGCGCGGCGCTCGCGCCGATCGTGGCCGTGGCGTTGTGGGCAGCCGGCGACGGCAACCCGTGGCTGGTCGGCGTGTACCTCTCGGCGATGGGTGTCCTGACCCTCATCGCTCTCGTGCTCTCGCCCGAGACGAAGGACGTCGACTACGACGACAACCTCGCCGCCGGAGCGATCGCACCGTAACGCGGTTCTTCGCGGAACACCGGATGCCACGGAGCCTGGGCCTCGTGGCATCCGGTGTTCTCTCTCCGGAGTTTGGTCCACCGACGAGCCAGCGCATCCGACCGCCGCGCGCGGAGAGGTACGGTCGAATCACCCCACTTCCTTCCCCTGAGGTTCGCATGTCTTCACCCGCTTCCGCGCGCGGTCGGCGCGGCCGCCGCAGCCCCGAGGGTCCGCGCGCGTCGTTCCGCCAGTTGCTGCCGTTCCTGCTCGAGCACAAGCGCACGCTCGCCGTGGTCGCGGTGCTGAGCGTCCTGGGGGCGGCGGCGACGCTCGCGCAGCCGCTGCTGGTCGGCCAGGTCATCACGCGCGTGCAGAACGCGGTTCCCCTCGGCGCCCTGGTCTGGCTGCTCGTCGCCTTCGTCGTGCTGTCCTCGGTGATCTCCGGCTTCCAGCACTACCTGCTGCAGCGCACGGGCACGGCGGTGGTCTACTCGTCGCGACGCCGCCTGATCGCGCGCATCCTGCGACTGCCCGTCAGCGAGTTCGACGCGCGCCGCACGGGCGACCTCGTCTCGCGCGTGGGCACCGACACCACGCTGCTCTACGCCGTCCTGACCCAGGGATTCGCGGATGCCGTCGGCAACGCCCTCATCCTCGTCGGTGCCGTGATCGCGATGGCGTTCATCGACCCGCTGCTCCTGGTCCTGATCGTCGTGGTCGTGGGGGCGTCCCTCGCGCTCGTCGTCGGGCTCAGCACCCGCATCCGCGCGGCATCCGCCGATCAGCAGGCCAAGGTCGGCGAGCTGTCGTCGGGCGTCGAGCGGGCCGTGGGATCGATCCGCACCATCCGGGCCGCGGGCGCGACAGATCGCGAGATCACCGCCGTGACCGCGAACGCCACCGCCGCCTACGCCGCGGGTGTGCGCATCGCGCGGGTGTCCGCGTTGATCGTCCCGGTCGCCTTCGTCGCCCTGCAGGTGTCACTGCTCGTGGTGCTCGGTGTCGGCGGATACCGCGTGGCATCCGGGGCCATCGACGTCGCGTCCCTCGTGACGTTCGTGATCTTCCTGTTCCTCCTCGTGCAGCCGCTCGCCTCCGCGATCGGCGCGATCACCTCGGTGAATCAGGCGCTGGGCGCGCTCGGGCGGATCCAGGAGGTGCTCGACCTCCCCCTCGAGAGCGACGGCGACCAGCCGCGCGACGCGACGCCGATTCCGGATGCCGCGGCCCTGGAGTTCCGCGACGTGCGGTTCCGCTACCCCGAGCACGTCGTGAAGGCGCGCGAGGAGGCGGCCCGGGAGGCCCGCTCGGTCCTCGCGGACGTGCACCTCGAGACGGAGGAGCTCCCGGCCGAGACCGATCACGAGGTCCTACGCGGTGTCTCGTTCCGCGTGCCGCGCGGGTCGCGGGTGGCGCTGGTCGGCCCGTCCGGGGCGGGCAAGAGCACGATCCTCTCGCTCATCGAGCGCTTCTACGATCCCACGGACGGACAGATCCTCCTCGACGGCGTCGACGCTCGCGACCTCGCGCGCGACGAACTCCGCGCCCGCTTCGGATACGTCGAGCAGGACGCCCCGACCCTGGCCGGTACGATCGCCGACAATCTGCGGCTCGCCTCGCCCGAGGCATCCGACGCCGACTGCGAACGCGTCCTGCGCGAGGTCAACCTCGGCGACGTGCTCGAGCGGAGCCCGCTCGGCGTCGACGCGCCCGTGGGTGAGGACGGCGTGATGCTCTCGGGCGGGGAGCGTCAGCGCCTCGCGATCGCCCGCGCCCTGCTGGCCGCGCCTCCCGTGCTGCTGCTCGACGAGTCGACGTCGTCGCTCGACGGCGTCAACGAACAGCGCATGCGAGAGGCGATCGACGCCGTCGCGACCGACCGGACGCTGCTCGTCATCGCGCACCGCCTGTCGACGGTGGTCGACAGCGATCTCATCGTCGTGCTCGAGAACGGCCGGGTGGTCGGGCAGGGCACGCACAGCGAGCTCGTGGCATCCACTCCCCTGTACCGGGATCTGGCGAAGCACCAGCTGCTGGTCTGACCCACGACGGGCATACCGATGCCCCTCCTGCGCGCCAAGAACGGGAGGGGCATCGGGTTCGAAGTGCCCGCCCCGCCCGCACCAGACCGAGGCGGGACGGGGCGAGCGGGCTCAGGCGCGCTGCAGGCGGTAGCGCAGGGCAGCGAGCTCAGCACGGAGCGCTGCGGGCAGGTGCGAGCCGAAGGTGTCGAAGAACTCCTCCGTCAGGTCGGCCTCTGCCAGCCACGAGTCGCGGTCGATCGAGAACAGCTCCTCGAGGTCGGCGGCGGGAAGGTCGAGACCCGAGAGATCGAGGTCCTCCACGCGCGGCAGACGACCGATCGGGCTGTCGACCGCTTCGACCTGGCCGTCGACGCGGCGGATGATCCAGTCGATCACGCGCGCGTTGTCACCGAAGCCGGGCCACAGGAAGCGGCCGTCGTCGCCCTTGCGGAACCAGTTGACCTGGAAGATGCGGGGAGCGCGGTCGAAGCGCAGCTTCTGGCCGACCTTCAGCCAGTGGCCGAAGTAGTCGCCCATGTTGTAGCCGCAGAACGGGAGCATCGCGAAGGGATCGCGGCGGAGCTCACCGACCGTGCCCTCCTGGGCCGCGGTCTTCTCGGACGAGACCGTCGAGCCGAGGAAGACGCCGTGCGACCAGTCCGTGGCCTCGACGACGAGAGGGACGTTGGTCGCGCGGCGGCCACCGAACAGGATGACATCGAGGGGAACGCCCTCGGGCGCCTCCCAGTCCTCGGCGATCTGCGGGCACTGGGCAGCACCCACGGTGAAGCGCGAGTTGGGGTGGGCGGCGGGTCGACCCGATGCGGGCGTCCACGGGTTGCCCTCCCAGTCGGTGAGGTGCGGGGGCGCCTCGTCGGTCAGGCCCTCCCACCACACGTCTCCGTCGGGACGGAGGGCGACGTTCGTGAAGATCGTGTTGCCCCACAGCGTCTCGATCGCGGTGACGTTGGTGGACTCGCCGGTGCCGGGAGCCACGCCGAAGAAACCGGCCTCGGGGTTGATGGCCCACATCCGCCCGTCTTCTCCGGGGCGGATCCACGTGATGTCGTCGCCGAGCGTCTCGACGCGCCAGCCGGGGATCGTCGGGCGGAGCATCGCCAGGTTGGTCTTGCCGCATGCCGAGGGGAACGCCGCGGCGACGTGGTAGGCCTTGCCCGTCGGGTCGATCACGCGGATGAGCAGCATGTGCTCGGCGAGCCAGCCCTCGTCACGGCCGAGGACCGAGGCGATGCGCAGCGCGAAGCACTTCTTCGCCAGGATCGCGTTGCCGCCGTATCCCGAGCCGAACGACCAGACTTCGAGCGTGTCGGGGAAGTGGACGATGTACTTCTCGTCGTTGCAGGGCCACGCGACGTCGGCCTCGCCCGGGGCGAGCGGAACACCCACCGAGTGGACGGTCTTGACCCAGGGGGCGCCCGCGGCGATCCGCTCGGTGACGGCGGAGCCGACGCGGGTCATCACGCCGATGGATGCCACAGCGTAGGCGCTGTCGGTGATCTGCACGCCGATGTGACTCAGGGGGCCGCCGACCGCGCCCATCGAGAACGGGACGACGTACATCGTCCGACCGCGCATCGAGCCCTCGAACACCCCGTTCAGGGTCTCGCGGATCTCGGCCGGAGCGATCCAGTTATTGGTGGGACCGGCATCCTCTTCGCTCTCGGAGGCGATGTAGGTGCGCGACTCGAGGCGGGCGACGTCGCCGGGGTGCGAGCGGGCCAGGTACGAGCCGGGCCGCCACTCGGGGTTGAGCTTGATGAGCTTGCCCTCGTCGACCATCTCGCGAAGCAGCGCGTCGTTCTCGGCGACGGAGCCGTCGACCCAGTGGATGCGGTCGGGCTGCGTGAGAGCGGCGACCTGGTCGACCCAGGCGACGAGGCCCGGCATGCCCGGACCGTCGACCTGGGGACGCACGCCGTGACCAGGACGGGTGACGGCGGCGGTCGCGGCAGGGCGGCCGGCGGGGCGGGCGAAGATGTCAGCGAGGGCCATGTCGTCTCCTTTGTCGAGCGGAATTCTTTGGTGTTCCCCCACCCTCACCCGGATGCAACGGTTCTTTCGAGTGATTTCATGCTTAAAAAAGAGAGATCTTTCGATATGGTCAAGGAATGGCCTCGTCGCTCGAACTGACCACGCTCGGACACCGCATCCGTCACCACCGCCTCGCGCGCGGTCTCACCCTCGATGAGCTCGGTGCGCTCGTGGGCGTCGCCGGCAGCCAGCTCAGCCTGATCGAGAACGGCAAACGCGAGCCCAAGCTGTCGCTCCTGCAGGAGATCGCGCGCGCGACAGAGACCGAGGTGACCGAACTCCTCTCGACCGAACCCCCGAATCGGCGGGCGGCACTGGAGATCGAGCTCGAGCGCGCGCAGTCGAGCCCGTTCTTCCAACAGCTCGGCATCCCTCCCGTGAAAGTGACCAAGGGCACCAGCGACGAGACGATCGAGGCGGTGCTGGGCCTGCACCGCGAACTGCAGCGCCGCGAACGCGAGACGATCGCGAGCCCGGAGGAGGCGCGTCGCGCGAACACCGAGATGCGCCTGCGCATGCGCGCGGTCGACAATCACCTCCCCGAGATCGAGAAGCTCGCCGAGAAGCAGCTCAAGGCGGCCGGACACGGCACCGGAGCGTTGACCCACCGCACCGTCAGCATCATGGCCGAGCAGCTGGGCTTCGAGCTGATCTACGTCAACGACCTGCCCCACTCGGCCCGATCGGTCACCGACCTCGAGAACGGCCGGATCTACCTCCCGCCCGCGTCCATTCCGGGCGGTCACGGCCTGCGCTCGATGGCGCTCCAGGCGATGGCTCACCGCCTGCTCGGGCACCGGCCGCCCACCGACTACGCCGACTTCCTGCAGCAGCGCCTCGAGATCAACTACTACGCCGCCTGCTGTCTCATGCCCGAGACGAGTTCGGTCGCCTTCCTCACGCAGGCCAAGAAAGACCGCAACCTCGCGGTGGAGGACTTCCGCGACGCCTTCGGCGTCACGCACGAGGCCGCCGCGATGCGCATGACGAATCTCATGACCGCGCACCTCGGCATCCGTCTGCACTTCCTGCGCGTCGACGGCGACGGCGCGATCTCGCGCGTGTACGAGAACGACGGACTGCCGTTGCCCACCGACGTCACCGGGTCGGTCGAAGGGCAGATCGTGTGCAAGAAGTTCTCGGCACGGTCGGCGTTCGCCGAGCACAATCGCACCACCGAGCACTACCAGTACACCGACACCCCGGCGGGGACCTTCTGGTGCTCCACGCAGACGGGGAGCACCTCGGACGGCGACTTCTCGATCACCGTGGGGGTGCCCTTCGACGACGCCCGGTGGTTCCGCGGCCGTGAGACCTCGACCCGGGGCGTCTCGCGCTGCCCCGACGAGTCCTGCTGCCGTCGACCCGAGTCGGACGCGGCACAACGCTGGCAGGGCAAGGCCTGGCCGAGCGCCCGCGTGCACCGGCACATGTTCTCGCCGCTTCCCCGCGGGATGTTCCCGGGCGTCGACGACGCCGAGGTGTTCGCGTTCCTGGACCGGCACGCGAACGGCTGAGGAAGGCCCGAGCGAGCGGCCGGCTCGCACAGGGCCGGTCGAGCGCGAGCACACCTCCTGAAAAAACGCCGCCGTCGGCGCGGGCCGTGGCCCCGATCGTGCTCCCTGCAGGAGTTGTGCGCCGCCGCCACACGTCAGCACGGATCAACAGCGCGAGCCGGTGGGCGCGGTGTGGCCGCACAACTCCTGCTGAGCACGTGCGCTCAACGCGCCGGGGTCGGGATTCCCCGCTTTTGCAGGAGTTGTGCCGCGCCGATGAGGGATGCCACGGCCCGGGCCCTCGTGGGGCACCGGGCCGTGGCATGCGGTGTCTCAGGCGTACGGGTTGGCCGTGAGCGTGTACTTCGTCTGCAGGTACTCGTGGATGCCCTCGTCGCCGCCCTCGCGGCCCAGGCCCGACTGCTTCCAGCCGCCGAAGGGGGCGGCGGCGTTGGAGACGACGCCGACGTTGAGGCCCATCATCCCGGTCTCGAGCTTGTCGATCATGCGCTGACCGCGGGCGAGAGACTCGGTGAAGACGTAGGAGACGAGGCCGTACTCGGTGTCGTTGGCGAGGCGCACGGCGTCGTCCTCGTCGTCGAAGGGGATGATCGCGAGCACCGGTCCGAAGATCTCCTCGCGGAGGATGTCGCTGCCCGGCTTCACGTCGGACACCACGGTGGGCTCGAAGAACGTTCCGGGGCCGTCGATGGGCGATCCGCCCGTGGTGACAGTGGCGCCGCGCTCGACGGCATCGCCCACCAGGGTCTTGGCCTTGTCGACCGCGCGGTCGTCGATGAGGGGTCCGATCTGGACGCCCTCCTCGGTGCCGCGGCCGATCTTCATGGCCTTGACGCGCTCGGTGACGCGGGCCGTGAACTCCTCGACGACGCTGCGCTGCACGATGAAGCGGTTGGCGGCGGTGCAGGCCTGGCCGATGTTGCGGAACTTCGCGAGCATCGCGCCCTCGACCGCCTTGTCGAGGTCGGCGTCGTCGAACACGACGAACGGGGCGTTCCCGCCGAGCTCCATCGAGGTGCGGAGCACCCCGGGGGCGGCCTGCTGCAGGAGCTTCACGCCGACCGGGGTCGAGCCGGTGAACGAGAGCTTGCGCAGGCGGGGGTCGGAGATGATGCGCTCCGAGACCGGGCCGGTGTTGGTCGTGGTGACGACGTTCACGACGCCGGCGGGGAGACCGGCATCCTGCAGGATCTGCGCGAAGAACAGGGTCGTCAGCGGCGTCAGCGTGGCCGGCTTGATGACGACCGTGCAGCCCGCGGCGAGCGCGGGGGCGATCTTGCGGGTCGCCATCGCGAGGGGGAAGTTCCAGGGGGTGATGAGGTAGCAGGGACCCACGGGGTGCTGCGAGACGATCATGCGACCGGTGCCCTCGGGGTTCGCGCCGTAGCGGCCCTGCGTGTGGGCGGTGACCTCGCTGAACCAGCGCAGGAACTCCCCGCCGTAGCCGACCTCGCCGCGCGCTTCGGCGAGGGGCTTGCCCATCTCGAGCGTCATGAGCAGCGCGATGTCCTCCTTGCGCTCCTGCAGCAGGTCGAACGCGCGGCGGAGGATCTCGGCACGCTCGCGCGCGGGGGTCGCCGCCCACGACGGGAACGCCTCGGCCGCGGCATCCATCGCCGCCACCCCGTCATCGACGGTGGCGTCGGCGATCTCGTGGATGACCTCGCCCGTGGCGGGGTCGTTCACGGCGACGGTCCTGCCGCCGGTCGCCGCGCGCCACTCGCCGTTGATCAACAGGCCGGTGGGCACGGATGCCAGCAGTTCGCTCTCGCGCGAATCAGTCATGAATCCTCCTGGATCGGTGTGCGGGGTTCCTCGCCATTCTGCTCAGCCCGCGAAGCGGTGCCGATATACGTCGCGTATAAACCGGACGGCCTGGTCGCCACCATGGACGGGTTCGTGGCAGGCGGGCGAGCATCGGCGCGACCTCGCGCGCGCCGCGCCAGGCCGCGCCGCGCCGAACCGCGCCGGGCCGCACCGCACCGCGCCGCGCCGAGCCGGGCCGGGCCGGGCCGCCCCACCCCGCGCCAGGCCGCGATAAACGCCCTCCCTCGCGGGAAACGGCGCAAGACCGCGTGTCTCGCCACAACCGCCGTTTATCGCGGGGTTCCCGGCCGAGCGCCGCGGCACCGGACGCGTCAGCTCGCCGGGGCGACCGCGGGCACCGCCATCACCCCGGCGAGGAACCGCTCGAGCCCCTGCGGGTCGTCGAGGGGCAGCACGTGCGCCACGTACTGATCCGGACGCACGACCACCACCGCCCCCTCGGCCCCGATGCCGCGCTCGGCGAAGATGTCGCTGCTCGTCCAGGCCGAGGGGGCGGCGGCGAACACCTTCTCGAGGTCGGTCAGGCCGAGCGGCCCCGACCGCGGGCGGAACAGCGCCGGCACGTCGACGACGTCCTCCCATCTCCCGGGGAAGACCGCCTTCACGTCGAACACGGCGTCGAGGTCGGCTCCGGCGGGGGTGAAGCGCTCCACGATCTCCTGCGCCTCAGATGCCCACTCCCGCAGCGACGAGCCGTCGGCATCCGCGAAGGCGTAGATCCGCCACCGCCCGTCGGCCTTCGCGTGATGACCGAGGTGCACGGCGTTGCCGTCGCACACCCGCACGACCTCGACGCTCTGGAAGCGCTTGCCGACGGGGAATCCGGATGCCAGCTCCTGCGCCGCATCTCCCGCGACGATCCGCGAGGGGGCGTAATGCGTTCCGAAACCAGAGGGGAACTCGGCGGTGGCGAGGTAGTAGGTCGCGAGTTCGGCGGGGTCGGTGATCTCGCCGGGCTTGCGGGCCATGAGCGAGGACCATTCGCGGTCGAAGTCGATGAGCTGCTGCGCGACCGGGCGGCGCTCGGCGTCGTACGACCGCAACAGCTCGGCGGGAGCGAGGCCGGTGAGCACGTGGCCGAGCTTCCAGCCGAGGTTGAACCCGTCCTGCATCGAGACGTTCATGCCCTGCCCGGCCTTCGCACTGTGGGTGTGGCACGCGTCCCCGGTGAGGAAGACGCGGGGGCTCTCGAGGTCGTCGACGAACTGGTCGGTCACCCGGTGCCCCACCTCGTAGACGCTGTGCCAGGCGACCTGCTTCACGTCGATCGAGTACGGGTGGAGGATCTCGTTCGCCCGGCGGATGACCTCCTCGATCGGGGTCTGCCGCACGCGGTGGTCGTCATCGGCGGCGACTTCGCCCAGGTCGATGTACATGCGGCTGAGGTAGCCGCCCTCGCGGGGGATGTGCAGGATGTTGCCCGCGGCCGCGTTGATCGCGCACTTGATGCGCCAGTCGGGGAAATCGGTCTCGACGAGCACGTCCATCACGCCCCAGGCGTGGCGCGCGGCGGCACCGACGTGCGTGCGGCCGATCGCCTGCCGCACGCCGCTGCGCGCCCCGTCGCAGCCCACGACGTACCGCGCGCGGATGGTCCGCTCCCCGGCGGCGGTGCCCACGCGCACCTCGACGTCGTCGGCGCGCACCTCCAGGCCCAGGAACTCGACGCCGTAGTCGGGGGTGAGACGTGCCGGTCCGTGCGCGGCGGCCTCGGCGAAGTAGTCGAGCACGCGCGCCTGGTTGACGATGAGGTGCGGGAACTCGCTGATCTTGTAGCCGTAGTCCTCGGTGCGGCTGGTGCGGACGATGCGGTCGGGGTTCTCGGGGTCGGGGGCCCAGAAGTTCATCCAGCCGATGTTGTAGGCCTCGGCGGTGATGCGGTCGGCGAAGCCGAACGCCTGGAACGTCTCGACGCTGCGGGGCTGGATGCCATCGGCCTGGCCGAGGGCGAGGCGCCCCTCGCGCTTCTCGATGAGGCGCGTCGTGAGCTGAGGGAACTGCGACATCTGGGCGGCGAGCAGCATGCCCGCAGGTCCCGAGCCGACGATGAGCACGTCGACCTCGTCGGGCAGTTCGGCGGGCCGGTCGAGACCCGTGCCCGCGGCGTTCTGCACGCGCGGGTCGCCTGAGACGTAGCCGTGGTGGTGGAACTGCATCGTTTCTCCTGACGTCGATGTCGGGTTGCGCGGCCGTGCTCGCTGTTCTATATTCGAACGCAACGTTCTTCTATCGAACGAGAGGCTAATCGACCGATGCCCACGCGGCAAGACGCTCCCCCTGCCTCGCAGACGCTCAGCCGTGGCATCCGTCTGCTCGAAGAGCTCGCCGACGCCCGCACGCCCCTCTCGATCGATGACCTGGCGGCGCGCGTCGAGCTGCACCGATCCGTCGCCTACCGACTGCTCCGCACCCTCGAGGACCACGGGCTGGTCACGAGGGATGCCGCCGGCGCGGTACGCCTCGGTACGGGCCTCGCCGCCCTCGCCGCGGGGGTCGCCGCGGATCTGCAAGCGGAGGCGCTCCCCGAGCTCACCGCGGCCGCGAACGACCTCGGGATGACGTGCTTCGTCGTGGTGCTCGACCACGACGAGTGCGTGACGCTCACGAGTGTCGAGCCGCGCCACGCGGTCACCGCGGTGGCGCAGCGGCCGGGGGCCCGGCATCCGGTCACCCGCGGCGCGCCGGGCCGCGCGATCCTCGCCCAGCTGCCGCCGCGCCGCTGGCCCGAGACGGTCGACGCGCGCCTTGCGGCCGAGGTCGCGGATGCCGCGGAGCGCGGGTGGGCGACCAGCCATGACGAGGTGGTGCCGTCACTGCGCGCGGTGGCCGTTCCCCTGACCGTGCAGGGCCGTGAACCCGCAGCGGTGGCGGCGGTGCACGTCGCGACCGACCTCGACGACGCCGCCATCGCCGCACGCCTGGCGGCGGCGGCCGAGACGATCCGCTCGGGGCTCTAGCCCGCGAGGTGCGCGACGCCGGACCGACGGAACGAGGGCGCGCGCACCGTGGCGAGCAGCGAGCGGACGCGACTCAGGACGTCAGCCCCGTTCCGCACGACGAGCAGAACCGTGCACCGGACGGGTTCTCGGACCCGCAGCCCGTGCACGTCGCGACGACGACGAGCGGCGACCCGCACTCCCCGCAGAACTTGCCCCCGTGCGACTGCGCGCCGCACGCCCCGCAACGCGGTCGGGCCTGCGCCTTCAGATCGACTCCCCCGACCAGATCGACGGTCTCGAGCCGCTCCTGCACCTGCCGGCGTCGCGCCTCGGCCTGCAGCTGGGCGAGCTCCTCGACCGCGATGGGCGAGCAGCGCACGCACTGCCCGACCCCGTCGTTCCAGCACACGTCGTCGCACACCCAGTCGCTGCACGCACGGCACTGGTGGAACTTCGGGGCGATCTCGGCCGTCGCGGCGCGCAGCGCCTGGTCCTTGGCCGGGGAGTTGGTGCCGCGGTCGAGAAGACGATCGGCCATCGAGGTGAACTGCGACACCTGCCCGCCGAAGAGGTTGCCGATCCCGCGCGCGAGCCGCTGCCCGGCGGCCCGGGGGTCGGACCGGAACGCCGACCGATAGCCGTTGCCGCAGCGTTCGCAGCGGAACTCGAACTGGTATCCGTCGGTGTTCGACAGATCACTGAAGTTGTCGGTGAACGGGACGAGATCGCTCATGTCACTCCTGATCGGGGGTGGAGGCACTCGGGGCGCCGGGTGAGGGGGAAAGCGACGGTCGCGCACCGAAGACGAGATCGATGAGCGGCGCGAAGTCGTAGTCGCGGGAGTAGCGCGGGGCTTCCATGAGGAGGAGGTTGTTGATGAGCATCCCGCGCCCCATGAACGCCCACAGCTCCACGTCGGTCGCGCCGGCATCGCGCAGGGTCCGGTAGACGTCGTCGAACTGACGCCGCGACTCCGCGCCGATCGCCTTCTCGGCGGTGGCCGCGGAGAAGGCATGGGCCCACACCAGCAGGGCCGCGGGGTTCGACAGGACGAGCTCGCGATAGGCCGCGCCCAAGCGATCCCCGTCGAAACCGCCGGCCATCGCGGCGCGGAACACGTCGACGATCTCGGCGGCGGCGAACGCGTGCGTGCGCACGAACAGCTCGAGCTTGGACCCGAACGTGCGGATCACGTACGGCTGCGAGACGCCCATCTCGGCGGCGACCTGGGCGGTCGACGTGCCGAAGTACCCCCGTGCGGCGAAGGCGCGCACGGAGCCCGCGAGCAGCTCGGCGTCACGCGCGGGACGCCGTCGGGGGGTCGACATCCGGGTCCTTCCGGGGGGCGATGTTATCGCTCGATAATACTGCGACCCGCGCCCGACGTCACCCGGAGATTCACCCTCCCGCCGGGAGCCACCCGGACGCCGTCAGCGCGAGGGCCACCGCGCCCATCACCGTCGACCGCTCGGCGAGGGCGCCCCGCACGATCTCGGGAGACGACTGGGTGTCGGGAATCAGCCCCCGCCGGAGCGCGCGGGCGAACGGCTCGAGCACGACGTCCCCCGCTTCGGCCATCGCGCCGACGACGATCACGCGTTGAGGGGCGAAGAGCAGACACGCCCGCGACGCGGCGTCGCCGACCAGCTCGGCCGCATCGGACACGATCCGCGACACGCGCGGGTCGCCCGCGACCGTCCGGTCCAGGAGAGATCGCACATCGAGCGCCTCGGCGTCGGTCGACACCGCCTCCAACAGGGCGGGGATCGCGGCGAAGGTGTCGAGGCATCCCCTCTTCCCGCACCGGCACACCTTGCCCTCCACCGCGACCGCGAAATGGCCGATCTCCCCCGAGCCGGCACCCCCCACGAGGCGATCGCGCACGATCAGCCCCGCCCCGATGCCGCTGTGGAACTTCACGGTCAGCGAGTCGGCGACGTCGCGTCCCGCGCCGAAGACATGCTCGCCCAGTGCGGCCAGGTTCGCGTCGTTCTCGATCACGGTCTCGACGCCGAAGGTCTCGGTCAACTCTTCGGCGGTCGTGCCCGACCACCCTGGAAGCACCGACGAGCCGATCACGCGACGACGGACCGCGTCGATGGGCCCCGGCAGAGCGACGCCCACCGTGACGACGGCCCCCTGCTCCGCGGGGAGCGCCGACACCGCCGAGCGATAGAGCTCCGCGGCGACAGACAGCCCCTCCTCGTTCGAGTAACGCTCCGTCAGGCGGCTCTCCCGCGTCACCAGCACGCGGGCATGGACGTCGCACACCGCCAGCCGCACCGTTCGGAAGCCGAAGTCGACACCGACCACCGAAGCCAGGGTGGGATCCACGCTCAGACCGCGACCTCTCGGACCCGTCCGCGACACCGCTTCCCCGGCATCCTCCCTCTCGTGCACGACCCCCTCCGCGGCGAGGCTCTGTGCGGCCGCGGTGATCGTGGAGGCCGCGAGACCCGTGCGGCGGGCCAGCTCGGCGCGACTGATCGGGCCGTGGTCGCGCACGGCGGCGAGCACGCGATGACGCGTGCTCGAGGTGTCTTCTCCGGCGACGTCGACGAAGGTTCTCATGCCGCGAACATAGCCCGCATCGCGCGCTACATCCCCCTAACACTTCATCTAACGAAGTATTTCTGCGTCATTCGTCCGAAAAATATCTTGACAGGTTCATGGAGCGAAGGATTTACTGAGCCTCGCCCGACTCGCACGGGCACCACCGACGTATCACCGACGATCCGAAGGACTGCCCGATCATGGTCACGCCACGCCTCGAACTGCAGGGCATCACCAAGCGTTTCGGCCACGTGGCCGCTCTCCGCGATGTCCACCTCGCGGCGTATGCCGGACAGATCCTCGCGGTCGTGGGCGACAACGGCGCCGGCAAATCGAGCCTCATCCGCACGATCAGCGGCGTCTACCGCCCCGACGAGGGCACGGTCCGCGTCGACGGGGTGGAACAGGTCTTCACCAACCCCGCCGCGGCGCGCTCCGCAGGCATCGCCACGGTGTTCCAGGACCTCGCCCTCATCGAAGTCCTCGACGTCGCCACCAACATGTTCATCGGCCAGTACCCTCGCCGCGGACCCTTCGTACGACGACGGACGATGGAGCGGGAGACCCGGGCTTTCCTCGACGAGCTCGGCGTCTCGGTCGCCTCGGTGCGCACCGAGATCGGCATGCTCTCGGGAGGACAGCGCCAGATCGTCGCGATCGCCCGGGCGATGCGCACCGGGGGGCGCATCGTGCTGTTGGACGAACCCACCGCCGCCCTCGGGGTGCGCGAGACGGCCCAGGCGGCCGACATGATCCGCACGCTCCGAGAGCGGGGCAACGCGGTCATCATCGTCAGCCACGACATGTCCCTCGTCTTCGACCTCGCCGACCGCATCCAGGTCATGCGTCTCGGCCGCGTCGCGGGTGTCCGGGAACGGGCGCAGACCACGCGCGACGAGATCATCGGCCTCATCACCGGAGCACTCGCCGGCGACGAGGGCTCCGCTCCGGCGGACACCGCGGCCTGATCGGCCCCCATCCAGGACGGCACAGCCCGCGCCGCCCGCAGTCGCACCCGACGAACGACAGAGAGGTCTTCGCATGTCCCTCCTTCCCACCCGACGCCTCGCGGCAACAGCACTCGCCGGCGCCACTCTCGTCGCGGCCCTCACGGGCTGCGGCGCCCTCTCGGGCGGCTCCATCGCCGCCTCCTCCGAGCCCTCCGGCTCGCTCCGCGAGGTGAAGACGATCACCTACGTCAACCCCGCGCCCTTCTACCCCGCCTTCGACGACGTCGGACGCTGCTTCGAAGACGCGGCGAAGAAGAACGGGTGGACGCCGGTCGAGGTCGGCACCTCGGGCAGCGCGGTCGACAACCAGGGCGCGATCGACCTCATCTCGCAGGCGATCGCCAACGGCACGGACGCCCTCGTCGTCTTCCCGACGATCCCCGAGCTGTTCACCCCCGTCATCACGCAGGCCCGCGACGCGGGCATCTACGTCGTGGCGCAGAACGCGGGCGATCCGAGCACCGGCCAGCAGACCCAGGTGGGGACGGACGCCACCCAGCTCGGCGCGCTCATCGCCGAGGGGCTGGGCAAGACCGACCCGAACGCGCAGGTCGGCATTCTCTCGGGGTCGGCCAGCACCACCCCGCACGTGCAGGAGATCCAGGGCTTCACCGATTACGCGAAGGAGCACTTCCCGAACATGAAGGTCGTCGCCAGCGACTACACGAACGGCGACCCGACCAAGGCTCCGGAACTGTTCAGCAACATGCTGACCGCGCACCCCGAGATCACGGCGCTGTTCCCGATCGAGGGCACGTCCGTCGCCGCCGCGATCACCGCCGTGAAGGAACGCGGACTCACCGGGAAAGTGAACGTCGTCGCCAACGACCTCACCGACGATCACCGGGCCTCCATCGAGGACGGCAGCCTCCTGGGCGTCGGCGAGCAGGGGTGGTGCGAGTCGGGGACGAAGGCCGTCGAGGCGGTCAAGGACCTCTCCGAGGGGAAGACCCTCCCCGCCTTCATCGCCACCACGAGCACGTTCTACGACAAGAGCAACCTCCCCGCGAAGTGACCGGCGTCGGGACCCGGCCACGGCCGGGTCCCGACCTCAGAGAGCGAGTCCCCACCCGTGCGAAACGTCGTCCGTCGGATTGCCGCAGCCCCCCAGCTGGGGTTGATCCTCATCATCGTCCTGTTGATCCTCGTCGCCCAGGCCGCCAACCCGCAGGCCCTGGCTCCGGCGAACATCGTCGAGATCCTCCGCTCGAGCGCGCTCTACTTCATCGGGGCCAGCGCGGCCACGCTCGTGCTGGTCGGGGGCGGCCTCGATCTGTCGATCGGATCGCTCTTCGCGGTCGGCGGTGTCACCGTGGGCATCTCGATGAACGCGGGGGTGCCGTGGCCGCTCGCCATCGTCATCGCCCTGGCCGTCTGCGCACTCCTCGGTCTGATCAACGCCTCCCTCATCACGTGGGTGGGCGTTCCCCCGTTCATCGCCACGCTGGGAATGCTCTTCGCCGCGAGCGGCGTGGTCGTCGTCTCCACCGGGGGCATCCCCCGCTTCGGCTTCCCGAGCGCGTTCACCGACCTCGCTCAACTGAACCTCTTCGGCATCCCTCTGCTGGTCTACTACGCCGTCGCGGTGGGTATCGCCGCGCATGTCGTCCTGCAGCACACGGTCTTCGGCTACAACATCCGGGCCTTCGGCGGGAACGCCACCGCCGCTCGGGCGAACGGCATCCGGGCCTCCCGGATGAACATCTCGCTGTACGTCATCAGCGCCGTCGTCGCGGGTCTCTGCGGAATCCTGCTCGCCTCCCGCGTGGCCACGGCCGACCCCGGCGCGGGCGGCACCGGGTTCGCCTTCCAGGTACTCGCCGCCGTCATCATCGGCGGAACCAGCCTGTTCGGTGGGGTCGGCACGATCAGCGGCACTGCTCTCGGCGCGCTGCTCTTCGCCGTCATCAACAACACCCTCGCGCTGACGAACACGAACCCCCAGTGGCAGAACGTCGCGACCGGAGTGATCCTCGTGACCGCCGTCGCGGTCGACCACCTGCGCCGCAAGCGACGTTTCGCGGTCCGCTCGACCTGACCCCTGGCATCCCTCTCCCCCTCCGCCGCCCGTCGTCCTGGAAGGACCTCCCCATGTCCGAGATGTCCGACCCGCATCGTGTCACCGCCCGTTTCGTCCACCCCGCCGCACAGGCGTTCGTGCAGCGCGCGGGGATCGGCGTCGCCGAGAGCGCGCCGTTCGCGGCCCTCCTCGCCGGCATCGACGAGACGGCCCTGACCGCGTACCTCGAGGCGTTCGAGGCGGACGTGCGCGCGTCGGCCGGCCTCGTCGACGCGGATCTCGCGGCCCGCCTCCCCTTCGCGGCGGGGGATCGGATCCTCGCGCTCGGGGACTCGATCACCGACGACTCGCTGTCGTGGGCGTACCACCTGCAGGCGTACCTCGATCTGCACCGTCCGACCGACGGCATCCGCGTCGTCAACGCGGGCATCACCGGCAACACCACGCAAGAGGCCGTGGCCCGCATCGACCTCATCGCCGCGGCGCGGCCCTCGTGGGTGATCCAGATGCTCGGCACGAACGACGCGCGACGGCACGGGAGTCTCCGCGCGCGCATGCAGTCGATCGAGGAGACCCGCCGGAACCTGTGGTTGCTGGCGGAGCTGATCGCGGTCGAGACCGACGCGATACACGTCTGTCTCACCCCTCCCCCGGTGGTCGAAGCCGACGCCGAGGCGTGGGGGCCGTTCCAGCAGGAGCGGATCACGTGGCAGGAGGCCGACGTCGCCGAGATCGCAGATGCCGTTCGCACGCACGACGGCACGGTGGTGGATGTCCACGCGCGGCTGCGCAGCGCCCCGGAGCGGTGGCTGCTCCCGGACGGCGTGCACCCGACCCTCGAGGGCCAACGCCTCATTCTCGAGACCGTGCTGCGGGAGCTCGCCACCCCCTAAGCGACGGCGCTCGTCTGGGCCCGTCATCGCGCGCGCCCCTCGAGCATCTCGGCGCACCAGGCGTCGGCGGCGGCGACCCCGGCTCGGGCTCCCGAACCATCCGGTGCGGGCCGGGTACCCGGAGGCGACGGCCGCCCCCGGGATGCCGACGGCGAACGCGGCGACCACAGCCGCCGTGGGCAGGAGCCACCGGCGACGCGGGGAACGCGCGGTCACCTCCTGCACGAGGCGCCGGGCGTGGGCATCGGTCAGCAAGACGTCTCGCGCCGGGAACGTGACACCCCGTGCGCCTTCTCTTCGCTGATTCGCGCCGAATGCTCGCTCGAAGGCCGTTTCCTTGAGCATTCGGCGCAACTCAGCCGGCGAGGAAGCCCCTATACTCGATCCCGTCCGGCGCACGAGGTCGTGCGTCGCTGCTCGAAAAAAGGGCACGTAGCGGCTTCCGCGAGACACATACGGCATCCATCCCGTCGTCTCGAAAGGCTCGTCGTCATGCCCACCGTCTCCGCGCACGTCGCTCACACCCTCGCTCGCCACCTCGACACCGTCTTCGGCGTCATGGGCAACGGAAACGCCTACTTCCTCGACGCGCTCGGCCGCGACACCGGCTCGGGCTTCGTCGCGGTGCGTCACGAGGCCGCCGGTGTGGTCGCCGCCGACGCGCACTACCGCGCCTGCGGGCGCGTCGCCGCCGCGACCGCGACCTACGGCGCCGGGTTCACGAACACGCTCACGGCCCTCGCCGAGGCGGTGCAGGCGCGCACGCCGCTCGTGCTGATCGTCGGCGACGAGCCCACCTCGGGTCCGCGCCCCTGGGGCGTCGACCAGATCGCCCTCGCCGCCGCCGTCGGCGCGCGCACCTACACCGTGGGCCACCGCGACGCCGCCGCGACGATCGTCATCGCGATCGAGCACGCCCTCACCTATCGCCTGCCCGTCGTGATCGGCATCCCGTACGACGTGGCGACGCGCGAGGCCGGCCCGATCCCGGATGCCAACGCCCCCGGCGCCGAACCCGAGGTGACGCCGGAGCACCCGCCGCTCGACGCGTACGCCGACGGCGTGATCGACGAGATCGTCGAGGCGCTGGCATCGGCGGAACGTCCGATCCTGCTCGGCGGGCGCGGCGCGTGGCTCGCGGGCGCGGGGGCGGCGCTCGATGAGATCGCCGCCCTCGCGGGGGCGCTGACGACCACGAGCGCCCTGGGGCGCGGCCTGTTCTCGGACCGTTCCCGCGACCTCGGTGTCGCGGGCGGATTCGGGGCGCCCGGTGCGATGCGCCTCGCGCGCGACGCCGACGTCGCCGTCGTCTTCGGCGCGGGCCTCAACCAGTTCACGATGCGCTTCGGCGAGCTCTTCGCCCCCGGCACGCGCGTGTTCCAGGTGGATCTCGCGGCCACCGCGACGCACCCGCACGTCGGCGGATTCGTGCGGGGCGATGCCGCCGACGTCGCCGCCGCGATCGCGGACCGCCTGCGCGCCCGCGGCGCGACGCCGTCGACCTGGGGCGACGGCCTCGACCTCGCCGCCGCGCGGCGACAGCCCGAGGGCCAGGGTCTCGGACCCGATGGGCGCCTCGACCCCCGCACGGCGGCGGCGCGCCTCGCCGAGCTGCTGCCCGAGAACCGCGTGGTCGTGCACGACGGCGGACACTTCATGGGCTGGTCGAACATGTACTGGCCGGTCGCCTCACCCGACCGCATGATCATGGTCGGCACGGCGTACCAGTCGATCGGCCTCGGATTCCCGAGCGTCCCGGGGGCCGCGATCGCCCGCCCGGACTCCGCGATCGTGCTCAGCACGGGCGACGGCGGCGGGCTCATGGCCCTCGCCGACCTCGAGACGGCGATCCGCGTCGCGGGCGGTCGCGGCATCGCCGTGGTCTGGAACGACGCGCAGTACGGCGCCGAAGTCCTCAATTACGGGGTGAAGGGTCTGCACCCCGACCCGATGCTCATCCCCCAGGTCGACTTCGCCGCCGTCGCGCGGGGCTTCGGCGCCGAGGGCGTGGTGGTCGAAACCGTCGACGACCTCGACGCCCTGGCATCCTGGGCCTCCCGCCCTGCCGGGGACCGCGGGTTCCTGCTGCTGGATCTGCGGGTGAGCGCGGCGATCGTGGCACCGTTCTGGGAAGAGATCGCGGCGCGCTGAGCGCGGATCCCGCGGAGCGTTATCTTCGGGGCGTGCACTTTTCGTTGGAGCCCCCGACCCCGGCCGAGTTCGCGGCCCTCTACGCCGAGACCGGGTGGGGCGAGTGGCCTCCCGACGCTCTCGAGCGCGCCCTCGCCGGGAGCTGGGTCGTCTGCGCGGCGCGCGACGACAACGGTGCGCTGGTGGGTATGGGCCGCCTCATCAGCGACGGCGCCCTGCACGCCTTCGTGACGGAGATGATCGTCGCCGGGGCCGCCCGCGGAGCCGGGGTGGGTGCCGAGATCCTCCGACGGCTCGTCGCCGAGGCGCACCGCCGCGGCGTCCGCGACGTTCAGCTCTTCGCGGCCCGCGGCCGCGCGGGCTTCTACGAGCGCAACGGGTTCGTCCGTCGCCCGCCCGAGGGCCCGGGAATGGATCTGGCCGACCAAGGGGACGCAGCCCTCGGGCCGAACTCCTGAGGGGTCGTCGCGGACGGCCGGATGCAGCGGCGACCGGCACCTGGGGCGACCGTGAGTCAGGAATTTCGCTCCGCCGGCGGCGTGGCCTTGTGAGGGCGAACGTGGATCGTATACGATTTCAAATACGACGCGAAGGAGCCTCATGCCCCCCACCGACCCCCGGTTCGCCGCCCTCGGCGCCCGCCCCGGAAAGATCGTGGCCGTCCACCTCGCCTATGCGTCACGCGCCGACCAGCGCGGTCGCCGCCCCGCCGCCCCCTCGTACTTCCTCAAGCCGTCGAGCCCGCTCGCCCCCCCCGGCCCCGAG
>NZ_LDRT01000094.1 GCF_001476655.1 Microbacterium testaceum
CGACCTCACCGCCGCCGCCCTCCCCACTCTCGCGGCGAACGTCTCCGTCCCGACGTACGACCGCGCGGCCGTGCGGTCGCGTATCGTCCATTTCGGTGTCGGCGGGTTCCACCGCGCGCACGAGGCGATGTACCTCGACCGCCTGCTCGAGGCCGGTCACACCGACTGGGGCCTCTGCGGCGTCGGCGTGCTGCCGTTCGACGCACCGATGCGCGACGCCCTCGCCGCGCAGGACGACCTCTACACCCTGGTGACCACCGCCCCGGACGGCGTCTCGAGCGCCCGTGTCGTCGGCTCGATCGTCGAATACCTCTTCGCCCCCGACGACCCCGAGGCGGTGGTCGCGAAGCTCGCGGACGTCGACACCGCGATCGTCTCGCTCACCATCACCGAGGGGGGCTACGGCGTGGACGACGCGACCGGTGCCTACGACCCGCGCGACGAACTCACCCTCGGCGACCTCGACGGCCTCGGCACCCCCCGCAGCGTCATGGGTCTGCTGACCGAGGCTCTCCGTCGGCGTCGCGATGCCGGCATCCCCGCATTCACCGTGATGTCTTGCGACAACATCCAGGGCAACGGACACGTCGCCCGCGCCGCCCTTCTCGGCTTCGCCGCACGACGCGACCCCGAGCTCGCCGACTGGATCGCCGAGAACGTGTCGTTCCCGAACTCGATGGTCGACCGAATCACCCCCGTCACCACCGACGAGACACGCGCCGCCGTCGCCGCCGAGTTCGGCATCCACGATCGGTGGCCCGTTCGCTCCGAGTCCTTCGAGCAGTGGGTCCTCGAGGACTCCTTCGCGGCCGGCCGGCCCCCCTTCGACGAGGTCGGCGTCCAACTCGTGGCCGATGTCGAGCCGTACGAGCTGATGAAGCTGCGACTGCTCAACGCCTCGCACCAGGCGATGAGCTACCTCGGCATCCTGTCCGGTGCCGAGTACGTCCACGACGTGTGCACCGATCCCCTGTTCGTGGCGTTCCTGCAGGGCTACATGCACCGCGAGGCCATCCCCACGCTGCGCCCGGTGCCCGGCATCGACCTCGACGCGTACTGCGACCAGCTCATCGACCGCTTCGGCAGTGAGGCGATCCGCGACACCCTCGCGCGTCAGGTGGTCGACGGCTCCGACCGCCTCCCGAAGTTCCTCCTGCCGGTCGTGCGCGAGCAGCTCGCCGCGGGCGGGCCCATCGATCACGCGGCGCTCGTCCTGGCCGGGTGGAGCGTCTTCCTCGAGGGGCGCACCGAGGGCGGCGAACCCACCCCCGCGGTCGACAGTCGCCTCGATGACCTGCGCGCGATCGTCGCCGCGGATCCCGCCGCGCTCCTCGACTACGCCCCCGTCTTCGGCGACCTCGGGGCGAACGAGCGACTGCGTGCGGCGTACCTCGCGGCTCGCGCGTCGTTGGCCGAACGGGGAGCACGCGGGGCGATCCAGGCCGTCCTCGACGCCTGAGGTCAGGCTCCCGGCAGCTCCCTGAGGAACGCGCCGATCGCGTCCCGGAACCGCTCGGGATCCTGGTTCGCCTCGTTGCAGTGCCCCGTCGCGTCGAAGGCGACGAGAGTGGAATCCGGATGCCGCGCCGTGAACGCGAGCGATCCGGACACGGGCACGACCGGGTCGCGCAGACTGTGCACGATCAGGGTCGGCAGCTCGGGCGCGCGGCGCGGGCCGTCGACCCAGTTCAGTGCACGGGCGTCGACGGCCTCGATGAGGCCCAGCGCCCGAGCGCCCAGCCGACTCCGCAGCACGCGCAGGGAGGTGGCCCCGACCGACGAGGGCAGATGGGCACCCTTGACCGCCCGCGCGACGATGCGACTCCAGTCCAGAGCCGGCGCGACGAGGACGAGTCCCGTGATCGCCTCCCGATGACGCGACTGCTCGAGCGCGAGCATCGCGATCGTCGCCCCCATCGACCAGGCGACCAGCACGATCTCGCGCGCCCCCCGCTCGACGGCGTAGGTGATCGCGTCGTCGACGTCCCGCCACTCGCGCGTCCCGAGAGACGAGGGCAGGGTGTCCGCGGGGGACGCTTCGTCGTCGCCCGCGTACGAGACGACGAGCGAGGTCCAGCCGGCCTCGACCGCGGCCGGCGCGGACCGCAGGGCTCCGGACCGACTCGAGCGCAGGCCGTGGACGTGGATGGCCCAGCGGGTGGCATCCGGGTCCCCGATCACCCACGCGTCGGCGCTCCCTCCGCGGCGGAGGGGAACAGCGATGTGTTGCGTGGGGCCGACGGCCTCGGGCGCGGCGATGTTCTGCGAGGTCCACGCCCCACGGACCTCGCCGTCGGACAGGGCCGGCGGCTTCGCCGCGAGCACGCGCACGACGCGGCGATCGGATGCGCGCACGATCTCACCGACGGTGAGATGGGTGCCGTCGTCGAGCCAGACGCCGTAGGTTCCCGGCTGACGGCTCTCGTCGGTGGCGGGGACGTCGATGGTGTCGCCGTCCACGATCATCGGGACGAACGGTTTGGCGGCACGCGGCGCGATGAGACGCCGGGCGACGTAACCGCCGAGAGCGAGGTGCAGGGCGCCGGCCGCCGCGACGACGGCACCCGTTCCGATGATGAGGCGGCGGGTCATGCGCGTACTCCGGTGGTGCGGCGGGTGAGGTGGGCGTCGACGTCGTCCAGGAGAGCGCGGTGCTCCCCCGTCAGGGCCGTCGATGTGGCGATGGCGTGGTCTTCGATCGCGACGCGCAGGGTGTGCAGCCGTGTGTCGGTGTCGGTGTCGACGAAGGCCGCGGGGCCGACGGGCACGCTCGCTCCGCGGTCGGCGGCGAGGGATTCCGCACGCTCCAGGAGGCGTTCGCCGCGGCGGCGGATCACCGCGGTCGCGCGGGATGCCACGAGGATGCCGATCACGAAGGAGACGACACCGAGGTAGAACAGCGGGTCGAACAGGGCGCTCACGACCGCGCTCGGCGCGAAGAAGCGCGTGAGGGTGAGGTCGAGGATCTCGCTGAGACAGCCCAGGACGATGCCCGCGGCCCCCACGCGGAAGAGCCGACGAGCGGCGGGGAGGGAGCCTCGCGCCGACCGGTACAGGAACACGCCGACGAGCGCGATCCCGGACATGTGCACGACGCCGTACGCCCAGGCACCGGTCGAAGTCGCCGCGGCCGTCTCGACGAAGAGGAACGACGACGGGCCGCGCTCGGGCATGGCGACGAAGAAGACCACCGCGAACAGGACCGCGAGAGCGAGGGGGAAGCCCCACCGGAGGGTCCGGATCCGTGCGGTCGCCGGCGCGGTCCCAGCCTGGATGCCGAGCCAGAGCGCGACCATCGTCAGCACGTTCTGCACGAGCTTGAGCACGTTGGTCCCGCCGAGGACGGCATCCATCGCGGGAAGGGGAATGACCGTTCCCTGGGTCAGGAGCGCGATCACCCCGAGCAGGGCGGCCAGCCAGGCGATTCGAGAGCGGGGCTGCCGCCACGCCGCGCGTGCCCGGGTGACGACCACGAGAGCGAGCCCGACGAGCGCCGCATCGATGAGCAGCACCGTCACCACGACAGCTCTGCGACCCTCGGACTGGCGTACATCAGCCGCGCGATGGCGTGCGCGACGTGTTCGGCGACGAGTTCGGCCTCGACCTGGGCCGTGTCGAGGTCCGGGTTGGTGTGCGGCGACACGGATGAGCGCTCGTGCACGGCTCCGCAGCAGTGTGCGTCGTCGAGGAGGTGTCCCAACTCGTGCGACGCGGCGAACTCGCGGTAGACGGGGGCGTCCGCCGCGCGGACGTGGATCGATCCTTCCCGCCGGTCCGGGAAGAAGACGAGGAACCCGGTGAGCGTGCCCCACGTGTCCGTGTCGGTCTCGGCGATGACCCGGAGCCGGATGTCGACGGCCTGCTCCACGGCACGGACGACGTCGTCGAAGGTCGCCCCGGGAGACGCCTTCATACGCGCGAGCGCGCGATCGCCTCTCGCGCGCACGCGGGTGAGCATCTCGTCGGATGCCGTCACCGCCGCCTCTCAGTCCGGTCGATCATGGCGCCGGTGGCCTCCCCCGGAGGGATTGGGCGATGGCGCGGAGAGCATCGGGCGACATCTGGCCGAGGGCGCGGAACTGGATGCTTCGCGCACCGGCCTCGCGCATCGCCTCGCGGAGCTCGAGCTCGGCCTCGGTCCGCTCGGTCAGCGCCTCGTCGGTGTCGTCGGTGAGGTATTCGAGGGGCACATCGGCCCACTCGGTGATCAGGCGCAGCACCTCTTCGTCGAGGACCACCGTGTGGGTGGTCGCCTCGAGGAGACCGCGGGCGCTCTCGGCGGACCGGGGATCGAGGTTCTCGAGGTGGGCGATCAGATCGGACTCGGACGCGGCGTGACTCGCGATCAGACGGCGCACGCGGTCGGCGACCGGACCGGCCGGGACCCTCACCTGGACGCGCGGCGCCGACTCCGGGCTCGCGAGTTCCTCGGGCGTCACGTCGAGCGCCGCGGCGAGCGCCTCGATGTCGTTGGTGTTGTAGGGCAACGAGAAGCCGGCGCGGGACTGGTAGTAGCTCTTCGTCATCCCGGCGCGGTTGATGAGCTCGCCGACGGTGAGCCCCCTGGACTTCCGCAGGCGATCCACGTTCGCCACCACTCGCCGGGAGTACCGGGAGGGCGGTCCGACAGCGCCACGACCCACGCTTCGATCGTAGACGAACCCCCTCCGAGGGCGCTTGATCGTATTTACGTGAATTCAAGAGTGCTATTTACGAACCGCTGTGCTTGGATGAAAACGAGACATGGTGAGCGGCCCCCGGCTCCTCCTCGCTCGCGCAGGCGGACGCCGCGCCCTCCCGTTCTCGACAGCGGGCGCGGCGGAATTGGGGGACGCCGCGCCCGCTGCACGCTCCGCGAAGCGCCCGCCCACCCGAACGGCGGGTCGCCGGGGCCGATCCCGTCGAGGCGTCCGCAACCACCGCGCCTCCCCGGGGATCAGATCCGACAGGACTCCCGCTCGACGAGCGACACGTCGATCACGGTGACCTCCTCGAGGCCCCGACCCTCGTCGGGCGCGAGGCGCGCGAACACCCGCTCGGCCGCGAGGGCCCCGATGCGACGGGGGTCCTGGTCGATCACGGTGACCGCCGGAGTGAGCGTGTCGGCCATCGGGAAGTCGCCGAAACCCACGAAGGGCAGTGGGCTGCCCCGCAGCACGTGCGCGAGCGCCATCGACGAGCGCGCGTTGGCGGAGAAGATCGCGGTGGGGGGCTCGTCGAGCGCCCGCAGAGCCTCGAGGACGGATGCCGCGGACTCGCGATCCGACACCTGAGAGACCACGAGACGCTCGTCGATCTCGACCCCGGCCTCGCGCAACGCGCGGCGCCAGCCCTCGACGCGCTTCGTCTCGGTCGACAAGTGGACCCGGTCGCCGATGTACGCGATGCGGCGATGCCCGTGCGAGAGCAGATGGGTGGTGGCGAGGTGGGCACCGGCCTCGTCGTTCTCGGTGAAGGTGTCGGTGGACAGTCCCGCGGGGGCGCGGTCGACGAAGACGATGGGCGTGTGACCGCGCCAGCGCTCGAGCCACGAGTGATCGGTGCCGACGGGAGCGATGACGAGCCCGGTCAGCTGACGCCCCAGCAGCGATTCCAGCGCCGGGCGTTCGTCGGCCGGGTCCTCTCCGAGGCTGGTCACGAGGGTCGAGAGGCCGTGGCGGCGGGCGGTGTCCTCCACCGATCGGGCGATCGCGGCGAAGAAGGGGTCGACGACGTCGGGCACGGCGACGCCGATCACGGAGGCGCGGCCGGCGCGGAACGTCGTCGCGAGCGCGTTCGGCACGTAGTTCAGCTCGCGCATCGCCGTCTCGACGAGGGCGCGGGTCTCGGGGAGCACGTGCGGGTCGTCGTTGAAGACGCGCGACACGGTCTTGGTGCTCACTCCGGCACGCTGGGCGACATCACGCATCGTGGTCACGGGGCACCTCCGGGGTGAGGACGAGCGGCTGCTTCGACGTGCAACCCTATCCGGCGGCGGTCGAGCGCCCCCGCCTCCGCCCGGGGCGGTCCGTACGCGCGGCCTGCGCGTGCTCGCCGCGCGCCGGACGCCCGCGCCCGCCCGGCACCGCGGCATCCCTCCCCCGCGTGCACCCGCGGGAGACCCGGCCGACACGAGTCGAACGCGGCCGGGAGGGGAAGTCGGTGCCGAACGGGCGCGGTCACCTCAGCGACCGTCGACGGCGTCCGCGAGCTCGCGCAGGCGGGGCAGGGCGCGGCCGGAGAGCAGCTCTTCACGGCGGCCGGCATCGATCGACAGGCTGTCCTTCCAGAGCGATCGTCCGGCCATCGCGCCCGACGCGCCGTTGGCGACGGCCGTGCGCACCTGCTCGATGAAGGTCTCGTGGTCGACTCCGGCGGACAGCACGGCCCACGGCACGCCCTGGGCGGCCTCGGTCACCCGGGCGCTGGCCTCGGCCGACCCGGGGTACTGCAGCTTGAGGATCTTCGCGCCGCAGGCCACGGCGAGGGCGGCGCCGTCCACGACGAGGTCGGCGAACTTCGCCGTGTACTCCTCGTCGCTCTCGTCCTCGAGCGGGTAGGTCAGCAGCTCGACGATGAGCAGAAGGCCCTCCTCCTGGCACGCCGCGACCAGGTCGCGGATCTCGTGCGCGACGCGAGAGTCGGCATCCTGCTTGTCGGGGCGCGTGTACCAGAGCATCTTGGCGACATCGGCGCCCTGCTCGCGGATCGAGCGCGGCGTGGCGCCGGGGACGTATCGCGTGTACTTGAGGCCGTCGACCGTCTCAGCGCCCGAGGCGTCGAGACCGACGACGAGGGCGGTGTCACGGGCGAGCACGCCGTCGTCGACGATCTGGGGCAGCGCGACCTCGGGGTCGAGCAGGATCGCGGGGGCGTGGTTGGCGAGGTGGCGCACGAGGTCGGCCTTCACCTCGGCGAGCTCCTCGCGCGAGATCGCGTCGGAGCCATTCGGGGCGTCCTTGATGGCGGCTTTCATGCCGTTGCGCTGGTCGGCCGCGACGATGAGCATGTGGCCGTCGGGGGTGCTGATCGACTGCAGCGCGCGGCGCTCGATGGTGGTGAGTTCGTTCATGATCTCTCTTCTCTGGGGTCTTCTCGCGCCGGTTTGCGCGGGGTGGGCGCGGGGGCTGGTCAGGACGGGACGGATGCCGCGACGAGGCGCCGCGCCCTGTCGGCGGCTCCCCACGCGACGTCCTGCTCGCGGGTGGACAGGGACGGTTCCGGCAGCACGTGGGCGCGGGCGCGGCGGACGGAGGCCATCCCCGCCCATCCGCCGGTGAGCGTGGAGTGGGTCGCGGGCGCGACCTCCCGGTCCATCGCGGCGATGAGCTGGGCGATCTCGTCGTTGCTGTGGCGCAGCACGGCGCCGAAGATCTCGGCCGGTGAGGCCTCGGTGTGCAGCGTCAGCCGCAGGACGCCGTCGTCGTTGCGCGCGCCGCTCACCTCGATCGCTCCTGCGGGGAGCTCGCCCTCGTACGGCAGCTCCATCACGGCCGCATCCAACGCGTCGCGGCCCGCGCGGTCGCTGATGCCCGCCGCGTGCAGGGCCCGCCGCAGGAGCAGGCCGGTCTTCACCCCGGCGACGAGCACGTGCTTGCCGGGAACGACATGGCGCACCTCGTTGATGAGCGCGTCGGCGAGCCGCCCGCGGGCGTCGTAGCCGAGCGGGGCGTCCAGCACCCGGAGCAGCACTTCGGCGGTGCCGAGCGAGACGTGGTATCCGTCGGCATCCAGGGTGCCGTTGGCTTGAGCCGCGACGAGATGGTCGTGACCGGCGACGGTGAGGGCCGCCCCCGCCACGCGCGGACCGAAAGCAGCGGATGCCGCACCCCAGGGCAGTCCGCCCCCGCGCAGCGGCGGGAGGAGGTCGGCCGTGACGCCGAGGGCGTCGAGCATCGCGGGCCACGCGGCTCCGGAGTCCTGGTCGATGAGGCCGGTGCGGGAGGCGAGCGAGAGTTCGAGCGCGATGTCCCCACCGAGGGCGGCAACGACGAACTCGGGCAGGTCGAGCCACCGGAGACCAGCGAGATCGGTGCCCTGATCGCGCAGCCACGCGAGCTTGGCGACGCTCACCTGCGCGCCGAGGGGCAAGCCCGTGCGGCCCGGGAACTCCTCGCGCACGGCGGGCGGGAAGGCGGCGATCTGCTCGAGACCGCGCGGGTCGAACCACGCGAAGCCCGGGCCGGCGGCGGTGCCGTCGGCGTCGATCAAGAGGCCGGTCTCGCCCATCCCGGCGACCGCGAGCGAGGTCAGCGGCTCGGCCGTGACGGGGGCGAGCTCTGCATCCACGAGATCGACCAGCGCGCGGACGGATGCCAGGAGATCGGCCGCGTCGATGTCGGTCGTGCCGCCCGCGCCGACGCGCCACGGCGTGGCGACCTGGGCGCCCGCGACCTCGAGGCCGTCGTCATCGATGACGAGCATCTTCAGGGCGGTGCTGCCGAGGTCGAGGCCGGCGTGGAGGCGCACCGGCCCCCGATCCATGTCACCGGTGTCTTGCATGTGCGGTCGCCCTCTCCGGAACTTCTTCGAGTCCCGGAAAATCAAGCATGACACCGGTGACTTGCTACGTCTATGGTGGGGGTATGCCGTCGCCGTGTCAAATACCCGATCCCCTCGCCGTCGTCGTCGCCGGCACCGCCGGCAGCGGCAAGAGCACGCTCGGTCGCGCGATCGCCGAGGCCGTCCGGGCACCGCTCATCGACCTCGACAGCGTCACCACACCCCTGCTCGACGGACTTCCGCCCGAGGTCCTCGGCGGGCACTGGCTCACCTCGGCCCATGCCCCCGCGATCCGCGCCGCGCGGTACGTCGCCCTGCGGGCGACAGCCGCCGACGCCCTGTCGACCGCGGGCAGAGTGGTCGTCGTCGCCCCCTTCACCGCGGAGCTCGCGGGCGGCACCGAGTGGGAGGCGCTGGTCGCGGCCCTCGCCCCCGCGGAGCCGCACGTCGTCCACGTCGACGGAGACCCGGCGGTCCTGGCATCCCGTCGCTCATCCCGCGGAGCTCCGCGCGACGCGCATCGCCCCGACACACTCCCGGTCGCCCCCGCGATCCCGGTGACGTCCCTGGACACCGAGCTCTCGACCGCCCAGCAACTCGCCCGCGTGCTGCCCGCCCTGGGCATCCGGCGACGGATCGATCCGGGCTCCGCGATCTTCGCGCGCGAATTCGACGCCGTGCTCTTCGACCTCGACGGCACGCTCGTCGACTCCACGGCCTCGGTGGTGCGCTCCTGGCGACGGTTCGCCGAGCACTTCGACGTGTCCATGGAGGCCCTGCACGCCAATCACGGCCAACCCGCACGCACCCTCGCGAGCCTGCTGCTGCCCGAGGACCGCCACGCCGAGGCACTCGCCCACGTCACCGACCTCGAGGTGACGGATGCCGTGGGCCTCACCCCCGTTCGCGGAGCCGCCGCGTTCTTCGCCGCCGTTCCGGCCGCGCGCCGGGCGATCGTCACGTCAGGCTCGGTTCCCATCGCGACCGCCCGGCTCGCCGCCGCCGGGTACGAGCGGCCCGCGGTGTTCGTCACCGTCGACGATGTCGTCCACGGGAAACCGCACCCGGAGCCCTTCCTGACCGCCGCCGCACGCCTCGGCGTCGACCCGACGCGCTGCCTCGTCGTCGAGGACGCCCCCGCGGGCATCGCCGCCGCGCGCGCCGCGGGCTGCGGCGTGCTCGCCCTCACCGGCACGACCGTCGAAGAGGAGCTGACCGCCGACCTCGTGGTCGACGGGCTGGATGCCGTGCGCCTCGAGGTCCTGGCATCCGGAGCGCTGCGGCTGCTCCCGGCCTGACGCGCTCCGGGGCGGGCGCCCGCGGCGCTCCACGTCGCTCAGCCGCGGAACGCGAGGCGTGTGGTGGCGACGTCCTCCGCGAGCGACCGGCTCACGCCGGTGACCGCCGCCAGGAAGTCGTCGCGGTGCAGGGCGAGCAGGGTCGCATCGGTGAGGGCGACGACTGTCGCCGAACGCGGGGTGTCGTAGAGCAGGGCGATCTCGCCGAAGAAGGTTCCCGCTCCCTGCGTGCGCAGAACACGGCCGTCCTGCGTCACCTCGACGGTGCCCGCCTCGATGACGTAGAGCTCGTCGCCGTCGTCGCCGCGCGTCACGATCTCGGTGCCGGCGGGCACCTCGGAGCGCGTGAGGGCTCGCGCCAGCGTCTCCTGGGTGGCGGGCGTGAGAGAAGCGAACCAAGGGATGCCGAGGAGCAGTCCGAGCGACTCCGGTGCCCGCAGCCGCGCGTCCATCCGCCGCATCCGCCCGAGGCTCAGCAGCGCGCCGACCGCGACGGGCACGGCGATGATCACCAGCGACCACGACAGCCCGACCAGGTCGAGCAGGGGCACCATCGCGAGAGAGCCGAGAGCCTGCGTGGTGATGTAGCAGGTGTCGAGGGCGCCGAAGACGCGCGCCATCCGGTTCTCGGGCGTCATCCGCTGCACGATCGTGTCGAGGTTGATGTCGACGACCGGGTTCGCCGCTCCCACGATCACCAGCACCGCGATCACCACGCTGAGGTGCGGGAAGACGGCGATCAGCAGAAGCGGCACGGACCAGAGCAGGATGCCGAGGGTCATGTCCCACCCGAGGCGCTGTCGCGAGGCGCGGGCGATCGCGATGATCCCGCCCAGCAATGCCCCGATTCCCAGCGTCGCCTCCAGCAGCCCCACCCCTTCGGCCCCGGTGCCGAGGATCTGCACCGCGATGACGACCAGGAAGACCTTGGAGGCGCCGCCGATGAATGTCTGCGCGCACACCTGAGCCGTGATCAGCCGGAGGTCGGAGTCGCCGAAGATGGTCCGGAATCCCGCCGACAGCTCGCGCACCAGTCCGGCCGGCTCCTCGGGCGAGGCGAGCGCGACGGGATTGGCTCGGACGGGAGGACGGATGACGACGACCGCGACCATCGCGATGAGCAGCGCCACCACCGTCACGCCGAACACCGCCGGGACGCTCGCCACGAACAGGAGCAGTCCGCCGAGGGCGGGGCCCACGAACACCGCGAGGCTCTCCAGCGTTCCACTGGTCGCGTTGGAGGCCGCGAGCTCACGCGGGTGCGTGGCGAGGGTCGGCATCCATGCCCGCTGCGCCGTGCGGAAGGGCGCGACGAGCACGCCCGCGGCCGCGGCGAGGAGGTAGACCGGCCAGGGGCTCGCCACCTCGACGAGCAGCAGGATGGCGGCGGCGGCGATGAGAACGGCCCGGACGCCGAGCGTCGCCAACAGGGTGGCACGGCGGGACACCCGGTCGGTGAGGGCCGCGGCGAAGGGCGCGGTGAGGGCCGCGGCAGCGAGACGTGCCGCGGTCAGAACCGCCACGGCTGAGGCCCCGCCCACTCCGAACGCCCAGACCGTGACCGCCGTGGCGAACGCGAGATCGCCGACGAGCGAGGCCAGGAGCGCCACCTGCATGCGCGCGAGATTCCGGTTGGCGAACACCGCCACGATCGACTCGCTGGTGTCGCGAACGACCGCCGAGAGTCGGGCGAGGGGTCGGGCTGTCATCGCGTCACCTCGGCTTCGGGTCCGGCGATCGTGCTCGCTGGAACGCTGGCCCGATGCTAGCCGCCGCGACGCGGGCGACGCGCGGTGCGAGAGCTCGAGACCGACCTCTAGGCTGAGGCGACGCGAGCGGTGGAGCCGCGGGAGAAGGAGACCGGCGAGTGCACTGCCGCGCATGTTCGGAGCCCGTGGGCGACACGGACCAGTTCTGCGCGGCCTGCGGAACGCCCCTCGGCGCGTGCCCCGGATGCGGGTCGAGATTGCCCACGGGTGCCCGATTCTGCCCGGCGTGCGGCGCGAGAACGGCTCTCGAGATACCGGTCCACGCCGGGCCGCCGGTCGCCCAGCGCCGGGTGGTGTCGGTCTTGTTCTGCGATCTCGTCGGTTTCACGACGCTCTCCCAGACGCGGGATGCCGAGGACGTCCGAGAGATGCTGAGCGAGTACTTCGCCGCGGCGCGAACGATCATCGCTCGTTACGGTGGGACCGTAGAGAAATTCATCGGCGACGCGGTGATGGCCGTCTGGGGTGTTCCCTCGGCTCACGAGGACGACGCGGAACGCGCCGTCCGCGCGGGCCTCAGCCTGACCGAAGCCGTCTCTCTCCTCGGCGAGCGCGTGGGAGCGAGCGGACTGAGCGCACGCGTCGGCATCACCACCGACGAGGTGGCCGTCACGGTCGGCGCCGTCGGCGAGGGCATGGTCGCGGGTGACCCCGTGAACACCGCTGCGCGCATCCAAGCCCTCGCCCGGCCCGGGAGCATCTGGTGCGACCGGTCCACAGCCGAGCTCGTCGTCGGTGTCGTCGCGACGCGCAGCACGGGACGGCACAGTCTGAAGGGCCGTGTCGGCGACGTCGACCTCTACATGATCGAGGCCCTCCCGGCCGGGGCCGTGGAGACCGACCGTCGCAGCCTCGATGTCCCCCTGGTGGGACGCCGTCGCGACATGGCGGTGCTGCGCGAGCTCCTGCACGCGGTCGAAGAACAGCGGACTCCGCGGATCGCCGTCGTCAACGGTCCGGCGGGCGTCGGGAAATCGCGACTGATGCGAGAGATCGAGGAGTACGTCGAGGGGCTCCCCTCCGACGTCCTCTGGCATCGCAGTCGCTGCCTGTCGTACGGAGACGGCATCGCATTCTCGGCGTTGAGCGCCGCCGTCCGTGTGCGCATCGGGGCGACCGGTACGGACACGCCGGAGAAGATCCACGACAGACTCCGCGCGTCGCTGCACGAGATCGTCGACGATGCGGGCGAACGACAGTGGATACAGACCCACCTCCTGCGTCTGCTCGGCGTGGGCCGTCGAGCCGAGGTCGAAGAAACCGATCTCGACGATGCCTTCTCCGCGTGGGCGCGATGGTTCGAGCTCCTCGCCGCTCAAGGACCTCACGGCTCGACGCCGGTCGTGTGGATCATCGACGACGCCCACCACGCCGACGCGGGCCTGGTGAACTTCGTGGATCATCTGGTCGGCACGGCGTCGTTCGCGGGCCTGGTAGTGATGCTCGGGCGACCCGAGCTGCTCGAGCGCCACCCGCGGTTGGCCACGCATCGTCGAACGACGGTGGTCAACCTGCAGCTGCTGACCGACGACGAGTTGGGGCAGTTGCTCTCCCACGTGGTGGACGATCTGCCGCACGAGGTGCGCGACGCCCTCGTGCACCGCGCGGAGGGCAACCCTCTCTTCGCCGTCGAGACGGTGCGGGCGATGCACGACCTCGGTCTTCTCGAGTCCACCGGTGCCGAGTTCCCCCGTTCACCGCTGCGCGTCGCCGACGACACCGATCTGTCGAGTATCGACCGCATGGCCGCCCCCACGAGCCTGCAGGTGCTGATCGCGAGCAGGCTCGATCTGCTCGGGGCCGACCAGCGTCGGCTGGTGACGGCCGGTGCCGTCCTCGGACAGGTCTTCACCCTCGCCGGTCTGCGGGCGCTCACGGGCTTCTCGGAGCACCAGACGCACGCTCTCGTCGCCGACCTCGTCGCGCGCGACGTCTTCACCTGGATCCGCGACAGGCTCTCGGCGGACGGCGGACGCATCGGCTTCCTGCAACCGTCGGTGCGCGATGTCGCCTACGCGCAACAGTCACGACGCGACCGAATCGCCCTGCATCTGGCCGCCGTCGACCACCTGCAACGCCAGAGTGAGGCTAACAGCGAGCTCGCGGCGGTCATCGCGCAGCACCTCCGTGACGCCCGGGGGCTGCTGCCGGCCGACGACACCCTGCAGGAGACCCTGACCGCACAGCTCCTCTCATGGCTGACGGCGGCCATGGAGCGGGCGGCCGAGGTCGGAGGCTTCGACGAGGTGCTGACGCTCGGGCGCGAGATCGTCGCTCTCGGCGCCGATGCCCCGCGGGAGACCTCTACCCGGCTCGTGATGGGCGAAGCAGCGATGGCGCTGTCGCAGCTCGACGACGTCGTCACGCTGCTGGGTCCGGTCGCGACCGACGCTCCCGACGCGAACGACCGCGCCCGCGCCGCCGCCCTCGCGGCCCGCGCCCACGCCCTCAGGGGCGACGCCGCGCGTCGGTGGCGAGCGCTCGAGCCGTTCGTCGACCCGGCCGTCGTCGCGTCGCTGCGGCCGGGCCCCGCGGCGACGATCGCGGGGCGGATCATGGTGTGGTTCGAGGACAACGCGGAGTGGACCGACGCGCTCATCTGGCAGGAGCGCATGCTGACCTCGGCGGAACGCAGCGGACAGCCGGCGGTGCTGGCATCCGCCCTCTTCGCGGTGGCGCAGTCGGAGAGCCTGCGCGGTCACCGCGTGGTCGGTCGCGAGCTGCGCCGCCTCGCCGTGGACTACTCGCGCGAGAATCACCTCACCGCGCAGCTCTGCTACAGCCTGGTGGTCGCCCAGGCTTTCGAGCTCGAAGAGGATCTCGCCGCGGCCGTCGAGATCGGCAAGGAGACGATCGCCGTCGCGACCACCGCCGGTGATCGTTCGGCTCTCGAGCAGGCCGTGGCCAACCAGGCTCTCGCCCTGTGCACTCTGCGTCGATGGGATGACCTCGACGCGCTCGCCGAGGCCCACCCCGTCATCGACGACTGGATCGCCGAGATCACCATCCGGGTGCAGCGGGCTCTCGCCGCCTACGCCCGGGGCGACGGGGAGGCGGCCATGGCGCTCCTCGACGTCCCCCTCCGCGACGACGCGGAGGGCATCCACCGCATGTGGTTCCTGGCGCCGAGCGCGGTGCGCCACTGGGTCCGCGGAGAGCGGGATGCCGCCCTCGAGGTGGCCGCGCACCTCGTCGAGACGGCGTACCACCACTGCCGCTTGGTCGACGAGTACGCCCATCACCTCGGCATGGTCGGCCCGTGGTTCATCGAAGCCGGCCAGTCGGAGCGTCTGCGCGAGATCGCGCGCCCGGCCCTCGACGCGGAGCCGTTCGAACGGTCGCCCCTCCTGAACGATGTGCTCGCCCGCCTGTTCGACGCGGATCACCGCGGCGTCTGAACGACGGCGCAGCCCTCGTCCCGCCGGAGCCGGGCACGCCTCAGCGCGTCGCCCGCTCCAGCAGCTCCAGCACGTGCACGTACGACTCCCCCGTCGCCTTCGTCATCCCCAGCTCGCACGTGCGGTTGCACGAGGCGTGCGCGTCGGCACCCCATCCCGCGACCTCGGCCGCTTCGGGAGCCGTCGCCGCCTCGGTCAGCTCGGGGTGCAGCATCCCGCGGTCTCCCGCGTAGGCGCAGCAGCCCCAGGAGTCGGGCACCCGCACCTCGGCCGCGACGGCTTCCCCCACCGCGCGCAGCGCCGGGTCGATGCCCAATTGCTTCGACGAGCAGGTCGGGTGAAGCGCCAGCAGTTCGGCCACCGGGGTCGCCGTGAGGCGCGGGAGCAGAGCGGATGCCGCGAAGGCCACGGCATCCATCACCTCCACGCCCTCGTCGCGCAGGGTCGCCGCGAATCCCTCGGTGCAGCTCGACGCGTCGCACACGACCGGGAGCGCCCCGTCGCGCGAGGCCTCGCGCACCGCGGCGCGGACGCGCGCCGACATCGTCGCGTGCCCCTTCGCGTAGCCCTTCGACGACCAGGGCGTGCCGCAGCACAGCGCGTCGATGCCGTCGGGCACCACCGCCGCGATCCCCGCGCGCTCGAGCAGGCGCGTGAACGCGGCGGTCGCGCCGATCCCGTCGGCGGGGCCGAACATGCTGCCCACGCAGGCCGGCAGGAACACCGCGACGGGCTCCACGCCCGGCGCCCCGACGACCGAGCCCAGCGAGCGACGCGACGACCCTCCGCTCGGCAACTCCGCCGAGTAGCGGGGCACCGTGTCGGTGCCGAGCACCGCGCGGGCGGCATCCGTCACCGCCCGCACCGCCGGCGTCGGCAGCGCCGACGCGACCGAGAGCGCCGCGGAACCCGCTCGCGTGACCGCTCCCCACCCGGTCGCCGCGGCCGACCAGCCCGCGGCGAGCACCGGATTGGCGTCCTCGCGGCGGAAGCGCTTCATGAGCGAGCCCGTGTTGATGAGCACGGGGCAGGCCGTCTGGCACATGCCGTCGACGGCGCAGGTCTGCACGCCGTCGTAGTCGTAGTCCTTCTCGAGTTCCGCGGCCAGGGCGCCGTCGCCGCGCTCACGGGCGGCGGTCGACGCGCGCCGCACGACGATGCGCTGGCGCGGGGTGAGCGTCAGCGACCGACTCGGACACACCGGCTCGCAGTACCCGCACTCGACGCACCGGTCGGCCTCGGGCTCGATCGAGACGGGGGTCTTGAGGTTGCGCATGTGGGCGGTGGGATCGTCGTCGATGATGACCCCCGGATTCAGGATGCCGCCCGGGTCGAGCACCCGCTTCAATCGCACCATCACGTCGTACAGCTCGTCGCCGTACTGGCGTCGCACGTAGGGCGCCATCGCGCGGCCCGTCCCGTGCTCGGCCTTGAGGTTACCGCCCGCGTCCAGCACGAGGTCGACCATCGCGTCGGTGAAGCCCTCGAACCGGCCGAGGGCCGTCGGCCCCTCGAAGCGGTCGGTGAGCATGAAGTGGATGTTGCCGTCCTTGGCGTGACCGAAGATCACGCTGTCGGCATAGTCGAAGCGCGCGAACAGCTCCTGCAGCCCCTCGCACGTGTCGGCGAGGCGCTCGACCGGCACGACCACGTCTTCGAGCAGGGCGGTGGTGCCCGAGGGTCGCGCGCCGGCGACCGAGGCGTAGAGGCCCTTGCGGAAGGTCCACGCGGCGGCGCGGTCGGCGGCGTCGCTCGAGAAGATGGCCGGGTCGAGCAGTTGCTGCTCCGCGAGGACGCGCCCCCCGGCGTCGGCGAGCTCGCGCAGGGCGGACGGATCGTCCGCGTGATACTCCACGAGCAGCGCCGCCTGGGTGGTGGCCTCGAAGCCGTGGATCGCTGCGGGCGTGCCCGCCAGACGCTGGCCGACGCGGAGCGACGTGGCATCCATGAGCTCCAGGGTCGCCGCGCCCGTCGCCACCAGCGCGGGAAGCGAACGGGTGGCGGCGTCGAGCGTCGGGAAGACCGCGAGCGTCGTCGCGATCGCGGGGCGGATGGGCACGGTGCGGAACGTCGCCTCGGCGACGAAGGCGAGAGTCCCCTCCGATCCCACGACGAGGTGGGCGAGCAGGGCCGCGGGGGTGTCGAAGTCGAGGAACGCGTTGAGGGCGTATCCCATGGTGTTCTTCATCGCGAACTGCCGCTCGATGAGGGCGACGCTCGCGGCATCCGACACCACGCGCGCCCGCAGGCGCATCAGCTCGTCGACGAGGGCGGGCTCGCGCTGGGCGAGCAGGCGATCGGCATCCGGGTCCGCGGTGTCGACGACGGTTCCGGATGCCAGCACCACGACGAGTGACTCGAGGGTGCGGTACGAGTTCTCCACGGTCCCGCAGGCCATGCCGCTGGAGTTGTTCGCGACGACACCGCCGATCGTGCACGCGGCCTCGCTCGCGGGGTCGGGCCCGAGGCGGTGACCGTGGCGCAGCAGCCGCGCGTTGACCTGGCGTACCGTCGCTCCCGGTTGCGAGCGCACGCGGCGTCCCCCGTCGAGCACGTCGATGCGTCCGAATCCCTGCCGCACGTCGACGAGCAAGCCGTCACCCGACGACTGCCCCGACAGACTCGTGCCACCCGAGCGGAACGTGACGGGGGTGCCGGATGCCGTGGCTGCGCGCAGGATCGCGCCGACCTCGGCCGCGTCGGCCGCCACGATCACGGCGTCCGGGGTGAGCAGGTAGTGGGAGGCGTCGTTGGCGTAGGCGACCCGGTCGATCGCCCGGGTGCGGATCCGCGAGACGTCGGCGACGGCCGCGGTGATCTCGGGGGCGACGGTGCTCACGCTTCTCCCTCGGGGGTCAGTGCCCGCGCGAGATCGGGGGCGGTCTCAACCGAGGCCCGGATGCCGTGCGGCGGTCCCGCGACGATCGTGGAGGCGTGCGCGACGGCGTGGGCTCCCCACTCGGCGGCCGAGGCGGAGGCAACGATCAGCGGGTCCTCCCCCGCCGCGGTGGCGGCCGGCGCCCGCGTGAGGCCGAGGAGGAAGCCGGCGAGAGCGGCGTCGCCCGCGCCCGCGGTGTTGGCGACATAGGGGGCGTCGGCGCGCGCGAAGACGGCGCGATCGGCGGTCACCGCGAGGAGCCCGTCGGCGCCGAGGCTCGCGAGCACCGTGACCACCCCGCGCGCGATGATCTCGCGCGCGGCGGTGACGACATCGCCGAGGGTCAGGAGCGGGCGGCCGACCGCGGCCGACAGTTCGTCGGCGTTCGGGGTCAGCAGGTCGATGCCGGCGGGGTCGGCGAGGACGGCGTCGAGCGCGGTTCCGCTGGTGTCGACGGCGAGGCGGGCGCCGTGCTCCCGCGCGGTCGCGCGGACGGCGCCGAGGTCGACGAGTCGGCCGGTGCCCGCGAGCTCCGGCAGGCTGCCCGAGAGCACGAGCCACGGCGCGGTGCGCGCGGCGAGCTCCGCGCGGAGCGTGTGGATCGTGGCATCCCAGGCCTCCGTCGACAGCGGTGGGGTGGGGGCGTTGACCTTCGTCGTCGCGCCCGCGGCGTCGATGATCGAGGTATTCACGCGGGTCGCCCCGGGCACCTCGACGATCCGCAGCAGCGGAGCGGTGAGACCGCACCGGGCGAAGCGGACGTCGTCGACGCCGAGCACGACGACCGCGGCCGTGTCGGCCCCGCCGGCGGCGAGAGCGGCCGACACGTTGACGCCCTTGCCGCTCACCTCACGGGTGTAGCTGTCGGCCCGGGTGAACGTGCCGCGGCGGAGCGCCCCGATGCGGTAGGTCGCATCGATCGCGCCCGCGGCGGTGAGGGTGACGATGCCGCTCATGCGGACGGTCCCGAGATCACGTCGAGAAGGCGGTGCACCTCGGCGGCGACCGCCGTGCGACCGGGCGCGAGCCAACGGCGGGGGTCGATGGCCTCCGGGTCCCGATCGAGCTCGCCGCGGACGGCGGCGGTCAGGACCTGGTTCAGGTGCGTGCCGATGTTGATCTTGCGCATTCCCGCGCGGACGGCCCCGTCGATACCGGCGTCCGCGACCCCGCTGGAGCCGTGCAGAACGAGGGGCACGGGCAGAGCCGCGGCGAGCTCGGCGATGAGGTGCTCGTCGAGCCGCGCGCTGCGCTCGCGCATGGCGTGTTCGCTGCCGACCGCGACGGCCAGGGCATCGACGCCCGTCTC
>NZ_LDRT01000095.1 GCF_001476655.1 Microbacterium testaceum
GTCGTCGGCGGGAGCGAAACCGATCATCGTCGTGAAGTAGGCGTCACCCTTGTAGGCCCCCGTGGTGGGGTCGGTCTTCTCACCGGTGCCCGTCTTGATCGCGACGCGGTAGCCGGGGATCTCGACCTGCTTCGCGAGCGTGCCCTGCGTGGCGACGTTCTCGAGCATCAGCGACACCTTCTTGGCGGCGTCCTCCGAGACGACGCGCGTGCCCTGCGTGTCCGGCACGTCGGTGACCGTGCCATCCGCCGCGGTGCAGCCCTCGACGAGCGAGAGGGGCATCCGCACGCCCCCGTTCGCGATCGTCTGGTAGGCGCCGGCGAGCTGCGGCACCGTGACCGAGATGCCCTGGCCGAAGGTGGTGTTGTAGAAGGTCTGCTTGTCCCACTGCGACGGGTCGCGCATGATGCCGGAGGACTCGCCGGGGAAGGCGACCGCGGTCTGCTGCGTGAGCCCGAACTTCTCCAGGTAGGACACGCGCGTGTCGAGGGGGATCATCTCGCCGAACTTCGAGATGCCGACGTTGGACGAGTCGATGAGGACACCTGTGAGCGTGTAGTTGTTCGGGCCGTGCGAGAACGAGTCGGACACCCGCGCGTCGCCGGGCAGCGTCTCACTGCCGGAGGCCGTGACCGTCGTGTCGGTCGTGAAGGAGCCCGAGTCGAGGCCGATAGCGGCGGTGATCGCCTTCATCGTCGACCCCGGCTCGTTCGGGTCGCCGAAGGCCGTGCTGCCGCGGTCCGCGGCCGGGCTGGACGAGGGGTCGTTGGGGTCGACGGTCGGGTATTCGGCGAGAGCCCGGATCTTGCCCGTCTTGGCCTCGACGACCGTGATGGTGCCGCGCAAGGATCCGGTGTTCTGCACCTGCTCCGCGATCAGCTGACTGAGGTACCACTGCAGGTCGCGGTCGATCGTGAGCTTGAGGGTTCCCCCGTCCACCGCCGGCTCGGTCTCGACCTCGGTCCCCGGCAGCACGTTGCCGTCGCGACCCTGCTGGAAGACGACCTTGCCGTTCGTGGAGGCGAGACAGGCGTTGTCGGCGGACTCCAGGCCCGCGAGAGGCTCGCCGTCGCTGCCGACGAAGCCGATGAGGTTTCCCGCGACCGCCCCGTCGGGGTAGACGCGGCCCGCTTGCGGCGGGAAGCTCAGGAACGGAAGCCCCAGCTCGGCCAGGGCGCGGTACTGCTCGGTCGAGACGTTCTTCGCGATCGACGCCCACTGGGAGGTGGGGTTGGCCGCGTGGGCGTCGACGACGATTTTCTCGACGTCGGCGGCGTTCTGCCCCGTGATCCCGGCGATCTGCGCGGCGATCTGCGTCCAGGTCTGCGTCACCTTCACGGTGCCGTCGTCCGTGCGCTCGGTGAGCCCTTGCACCGCGAGACTCGGATCGATGTCGACGTCGTAGCGGTTGACGCTCGAGGCCAGGGTCACGCCGTTCTCGTCG
>NZ_LDRT01000096.1 GCF_001476655.1 Microbacterium testaceum
CCCGCCCCACGGCCCCGGCTCCACGCCAATGCCGTAGCTGCCGCCGACGCTGGTCCGCTGCTGCTGCACTCCCGGCAACAGCCAGCCCACCGCCGCGATCACGATGACCAGCACCGCGACGACCGCCGCGGTGATGATCGTGACAGGCGACACCGACAGCACCGAAGTGACAGCAGTCACCATGGCGCGCACCGCGTTCGCCGTTGCCGCGGCCGCGCGCGCCGTGACCGCCGCCGTACGCGAGGCGGAAGAACCCACCTGCGCCACGGTGGGGCCTTTATCCACGACCGCGGTTGCCGCGCCTCGACGCAATCGGGCGGTGAGCGCGGGGCGGGATGGGTTCCCCGTCGCCGCCTGAGCTCCGGTACGCCGTCTCGCGGAAGCGGGTGCAGCCGCTTCCGCGCGCTGCACGCGAACCGGGCCTCGCCGCCGCGGGAGAACCTTGCGGCTCGCCGTCGACGTGCCCCTGATGACCCGTCCGCTCGCCGCGGCCGGGTCTTGTTCCTCCTCTTGTGAGCTGGAGGCCGCGGCTGCGGTGCGCGCCAGGGTCCCCGCTGCGCGCGCCGCGCCGTCGACCAGCCGGACGCTTCGGTATGACGGCTGGAAAGCCCCGAGGCGACTGCTCGCCTCAGGCCCCTCCTCCGTGCGTCGGAGCCCTTTCATCTCGCCGGCGCCGCTTCGGTGAACGTGGTGTTGAACAGCGCGTACAGGGGGCCGTCGTCGTTGATTCGTGAGTCGAAGCCGAGGATGTTGCCCCCGCTTCGCAGGAGTCCCTGTCCGGGCAGCACGTTCTCGAACTTGCGGCGCTGCTCGGAGCTCAGGTGCAGCAGGTCCGCCAGCGCATCCGCGTCCGTTTCGTTCTGACCGAGAAGCGCGAGGAAGTCGCTGTTGGCGAGCATGATCCGGGCGGAGGCGTTCGCGAGCACCGCTTCGATGTTCTGGGTGATCCCCGTGGGGATGCCGCCGTACTTGCGGATGCGGGCCCAGATCTGACGGAACTGCTCAGCGATTTTCTCGTCGTTGAACAGAAGGTGGAATTCATCGACGTAGATCCACGTCCGCCGTCCGGCCTGGAAGTTCCGGAGGACGCGGGTCCAGATCTGATCGAGAACCACCATCATCCCGAAGCTCTTCATCTGCGTGCCCAGGCGGGAGATGTCGTAGGAGACGATGCGGTTGCGCGGGTCGACATTGGTCGGCTCGGAGAACCCGCCCAACGACCCGGTGGTGTAGATTTCCAGCGCCGTCGCCAGCTGCTGCGCGGGAGCCTCCCCAGTGGCCAGCAGCCCCTCTCTCAGGTGATGGAATGTGGGCATCACGCCGTGGCCCACCGCACGCTCCTGGGCGTACCGGCGATACAGGTCTACGGTCACCCGGTCAGCGATCGACCGCTGCTCGGGTGTGAGCCCGGTCGTCCCGCCGATCTCGCTCTCGAGCACGGTGAGCACGAACTGGGCCTTGATGAGGATGGGATCCTCGTCGGCGGCCGCGTCAAGGTCGATGTCCATCGCGTTGATGCGTTGCTCGCTGCCCGGGTGCAGGCGGATCGTCTCCCCTTCGAACGCTTGCACGAGGGGTTCGTACTCCCGCTCGGGGTCGACGATCACGATGTCGTCGTTCAGTCGGGACAGGAACGTCGACGCGATCTCCTGCTTGCCGAACATGCCCTTACCGGAACCGGAGGTGCCAGCGATGAATCCGTTGCCGTTCTTCGTTCGCGTGCGGTCCGCGACGATCGCATTCGAGGAATCGGTGTTGGTGCCGTACCAGCACCCACCCGCGACGAAGAGCTCTTGCGTGGTGAACGGCACGACGATCGCGGCCGAACTGGTCGTCAACGCCCGACGCATCGGAATCACACGCCGACCGATCGGCAGCTCGGTGGTCAGCCCGTCCAACTGCATATACGTGAGGGCTTCCACACTCACCGACTGCTTGCGCATCACGGTCATCGCGCGCTTGACGTTCTGCTCGAGCTGATCCCTGGTGCTACCGCTGATGCCGATCACCATCACGGTGGAGAACATCTTCTGGTTCGACTGCGACAACTCCTGGCGGAGATCACGCGCCTCCCCGAGAGCGTCGACGAGCTTCTGGGGGATCATGTCTTCCCCCAGGTGCTGCTTCGCGGCTTTCTTCCGCTCGGAGATGGTCTGCATCTCCATCTCCGCGATCTGCCGCTGGACCAGGGACATCCCTTCGACCTGGTCGTACGACTCCAGATGCAGGCTCACCACGACGTCGCTCTTGATTTCCGTGAGCTCGGTGATGAGACGATCCGACAGCCACACCGGGTAGTCCCGCACCCACAGCACCGTGTGGAATGTGTCCCCGGTACCGTTGGACAGCTTCACCGGGCCGGCCTTCTCTCGGTACTCCACCGCCCACGGCGCCACATAGTCGTGCGTTGCGCGACGAGGTGAGACCGCGAACTCCTCCTCACTGAAGCTGAACAGCTCGTGCGGGCGAAGGATGTGCGAAAACACCTCCAGACGCTCCCGCCGCGTGAGACGCCGTACCCGGCACCCCTCCATTGCCGACAGGGCTGCTTCGATCTCGTGCGAGATCCGCGACAGAGTCGCCTCAGCCTTCTCCTGGTCCGGCTCCTGCACGGTCACGGTGAGGTACTTCTCCGTCACCGTATTGCCGCTCGAGGCGGCGAGCTTCTCCCGCACGTTGCGGTTGAAGTCGGCACGGTACGCATCGAACTGGTCGCCCACGAGCGGCTTGTGAACGAGGGTGGCGACGTCGGCGTCATCCAGAACACGGTTGATCACGGTCTGTTGCAGTCGCACGCCAGCACCGAACGAGTTCAAGAACCGTGCCCAACGGTCGACGATCGACTCCTGACGGTCCTGGGCCGCGGAGACGTAGTTGATGTCGGAGATGGCGAGGGTCATGCTCCACTCGTCTGCGCCCAGCCATGCCACGCCGCTGGGGAGCATGGTCTTGTACCCCAGAAGGTCACGAGTGCGCCGCGGCGCCGCGGTGAAGGCACGGCGCGCGCGGGAGTTGTCCAGGCCCGTCTTCCGCGCGGCCACCTTCGTGCCCGGCGCGGGCGGCGCGTCACTTCGCCGAACTCGCCGCGTGCTCCGAGAGGCGCTTTCCGGGGCGCGGCCGCTGCCGGTGGGCTTGTCGTTTCGGCTCGTGGGGAGCTGCGTCAGATCCTGCAGGTACGGGTTCTGCGGACGGGAGGACGGAGTAGGTGTCGTCATAGTGGATGACCTTCACTGAGAGGTTGTGGCGGAAGAAGAACTGGGCGTACGTCTCTGCGCGCAGCCCCATCGGGCGCACCCATGCCCACAGCGCGACAGGTGCCATGGCGAGAAGGGTGGGAACCATCGCCAGAGACGTCGCGCGGCGAAGTGCGTCGGAGTCGCCGTCGACGATCCCGTTGGTGTGCAGCTGCGCGGACACCGCGTCGACCAGCGTTGTTCCCGAGAGGGAGAGCACGATGGCGGTCAGACCGAAGAAGACCACACCGCCGCCGCTGAGCATGATCGCGAGGGCTGCGATCTGCCGCCAGGTGAGACCGAACATGGGCTTGGCCTCGTAGGCGGCGATGTCCTTGTGCGTTTTCATCTCCAACGCCATCGCTCAGCCCTCCCCGAGGATCGACTTGGCCAGGTTGTTGGCGCCGAAAAGCAGGAACATCAGAACCACGGGCCCCACGAGAAAACCGGCGAAGTGCGACGTCAGGAAGCTCATGACATCGCCGCCGGTGTAGGTCAGGGCGCTGCCGCTGATGCCGCCGATGAGCGCCTGGTAGAGCTTCGACACGATCACCAACACAGCGCCGCTGAGAGCAACAACAGCGAACCGCTTCAGATACCCAACGCCGATCTGCTTGGTCTCCTCGTGCGCGAGGAACGCCAGAGGCAGACTGGCGAACGCGCTCATGACGTACAGCTGCAAGAAGCGGACCACGACGAGCACCGAAGCAATCGCCGTAGCGGCCGCGACGAGCAGCCACGGAACGAGAAGCATGACGATGATCACCAGCTGCGACATGGTTCCGGCCGCGTCGATGGAAGCCCGCATCGAATCGCCGAGGGCGTTGGTCGGTGTTCCCGCGCCCACGTCGACACCGTTCGCCGTTTTGCTGAGCCATGTGGAGACCTGGGTGATGGCGTCGAGGATGAGCGGCGCGTTCTGGCACAGCAGCACCACCATCACGATCTTGAACATCGTCGCCGCGATGATCCGCGTCCCCAGCTCACGATCGCCCTCCACACGGGTGGAGGTTGTCGCCAACGACAGGGACGCGATGATCGCGAGAATCACCGCCGTCAGAGGCTTCACCACCGTGTCGTGCAGGAGAGCCATGGCCGCGCTGACAACAGGGCTGTACTCCGCCGGAGCGGCTAACGCCCACTTCATATCCACGGTTGCGCCCTGGGACACCGCGTTGAGCCACGCGACGATCAGATCCGTCACGGAGCCGTCACCAGCCGACCGTGAGGGTCTTGAACAGGCCGGCAGCAGCCAGGATGAGCCCGCCGCCGACGATCTGCCAGACGCCCGTCTGAATCTGTGGGCCGTTGTGGTCGCGAAGGCCACCGCCGAGCACAATCGCACCCCACAGCAGCCACAATCCGCCACCCAAAATGGCGAACTGCGAGATCAGGTCGAGGACAGTCTTGAGAATTTCGGGCATGACTTTCTTTCTTTGTCGGTGACGTATCCCTGCTCGCGGCGTGAACCGGGCAGGAGCTTTTCGGGGAGAGGGATCGGCGCGGGACCTGCCTGACACGGATCTCTCGTCATGGCATGGCCATGGAGTCGCTCAGCGAGCCGAAGGGCACGTTCAACAGCGGATCGCCCCATTCCCAGGCCAGCAGCGTCGGTTCCGTGCTCGGCGGGAGGGAGAACGTCAGCCGTCGCGACGGGTCGAAACCGAGCTGGTCGGTGATCACGGCGGGCAGCCGCGAGACACCGGCCCCAGCCCCGGTCAGGGCGACTCCGACGACGATGGCTTCAACCTCCGCCGCCTCCGAGATGGGGGCGAGGACGACGTGCAGAACCAGGCGGCCGGAGTATTCGGCGGCGAGGCGGGCGGCGCCGCGGAGATCATCGATTGACGGCGCGCCGCAGCGCACATCGCTCGTGACCCTCAGATCGGGCTGAGCGTCCGCAAGCGCGAACCAGTCGACCAGCGGTGACGCGACGGCAAACCATGCGGGGAAAGCGCAATGACTCGCCTTCAGCAACGGCACCCCGCGAAGCGCCGCGCGAAGCCACGGCGGGATGCCCTTTCTCACATAGAAGGCACCCGGCCCCCTCGTCGAAGGGCGAAGCTCCGCCTGAACCTTCCGAGCCGACTCCCACTCCGACCGCGGCCACGCATCCCCTAGCGCCTTGCAGCCGCCAGTGCGATCACGGATGAACGCGTTCAGCTGTGCACCCCTCAGCCCCCGGCGTCGCCGCAACGCATCGATGGACTCTTCAGCGTCTGCAGCCTCTAGCGCAGCGCTCTCAGACACGCTCTCTCCCGGAAACAACACCGTCTTCGGTGCTGCGCCCGTCGAGATCGTCGACGTCGACCAGGAGGAACGCAGGGCCGCTTGTGAGGTGGAGCTCGGCGGCGGCGAAGAGCATCCCGTCGACGGGAATGTCATCGAGGCGAGCGCCCAGGCGCTCCCAGACCGGCGCGCACATCTCGCACGACCGGTGATGCGCGAGCAGCTCGGGATTCAGGACCCACGTACGCCCGTTCACCAATTCCACAACAACCGTCTGCATCCCACTGAAGGGATGCGCCGGCCCCTTGCCCAGCAACGTCCTCACGACAGGCGAGGCCTTAGGCGACGAACGAGAATAGTGACCAGCCCACGCATACGGCACCAGCACTTCGCGACCATCTGCGAGGTGCGCGACCATCTCCAGCAGGGAACGTCTCAGAAGCACGACCAGCGCACCCCCCACCCCTCGCCCGGGATCTCGTAGGTTTCATGCCAGGCGGCGTCGGCGGGCATGAAGAGCGTGGAGCCGTAGCTGGCCGACTGGCCAGTGTTTGGGAAGTCGACGCAGCTTCCGCCGACTACGAGCTTGATGGGAGAGCGGGCAGGACCGCTCGAGCTCCCTCCGCCGTTACTCGATCCGCCCGCGCCTCCAGCGTTACCGGTTCCTGCTCCACCGCTCGAGCTCCCCCCGCTCGAGCTCCCTCCGTTCGTGTTCCCACCGCCGCCGTTCGAGCCGCCGCCACCGCCGGCTGAGCCACCGCTGGAACTGTTTCTCCAACTGCCCCCGCTGCTGCTGCCGGTCGAGTTTTGAGTGCTGGAAGAGTCGCCGCCACCGGCGTTCTCTTGCGCCTGGCGCTGCGCCTCCTGCTCTGCGGCCACGGCTGCGTCGTGAGACGCTCGCGCGGCGGTCAGTGCAGTGGTGTAACTGGTAACCAGGGGTGCCACGTCGGTGGATGCCGTATCGCTCCCGGCATCCGTCACGCCGCGGAGCGCGTCGAGAGCCGTCGCGACTGCTGCGCGCTCCGGTTCGCCGGCCCGATCGATGGGGATGCTCGGCGCCTTGGTGATCGCGGCGAGCAGCAGGGCGTTGCGCGCCGTGCGCGAGGCGTCGACCGCGTCGGTCAGCTTCGCTGACGCTGCAGAGAGAGACGTGGTCTGCAGGCCCAGGAAGTAGCCGCGCGTCTGAGCCTGGGAAACGTCGTCGGTGAGGTGCTCGGTTGACGCGGCGTCGTCGATCACCGGAGCATCGGGGGCGCTTGCGTCCAGGACGGGATGCGGCTGTGCGGCGGCATCCGTCACTGCGGCGATCGCCGCGGCGAGATCGTCTCGCGCGGTGGCGGGATCGACCAGCTCGGGCGGCAGAGCGTCGAGGATTCCATTCAGTGCCGCCACCTCGGCGTCGGCGTTCGCGACCGCCTCGTCGAGGATGGAGGAGGCCGCCTTCGCGTCCTGTGCGGAGGAGCTGAGCGTGTCGACAGCCGCGTGCGCCTGGTCGACGGCAGCCGCGTGGTCGGCGTTGCCAATCGCGATCGGAACAACCACCGCGGCCGCGATCGCTGCAGCGCCGAGACCGGCCACGCCCCACAACATCCAACGACGTCGGAGATGAGCCGCCCACCGGGCGACACGTCCACCCTTGTTGAGGGCGTCGAGACCTTCATGTGCGGTCTTCATGCTGATTCCTTCTCCTTTGCCTGCAGGTACGCCGACACAAGATTCGGCACGGGACGATGAGCGACGGGATCGCGATAACTCGCTCGCGGTCGGGTGAAAGCGGCGACGTCCTCGTCGATCACGCTCAGACCCTCGGGGATGCCCGCGATGCCGAGGACTGAGGAGGACAGTGCCGCGACCACGGAGGCGAGACTCACCGTCGCGGTGATGTCTCGGCCGACGGCGCTACTCGTCAGACGGGCGGTCAGCCGTGCTTCGGCCGCGATGTGCGGGAGATACGTCTCCAAGAACGCGGCATCCGATCCCGCGCCCCGGAACGCTGCTGTCATCTCCCCATCGGGGTTGGCCTGCAGGAGGTCTTCCTGGTCGCGCCGCATGAGAGCGCGGTACCGCCGGAGCGGGAGCCCGATGCTTCGCCAGACGCGACTGGGCTGGCTCTCGTCGAGAGGTTCGAGATCGCCGAGGAGGTCCGCACATTCGGGCTGCAGAGCGAGGCACAAGATGTCGGGGCCCGTCACCCGGACGAAGCGATCGACTCGTGCCCGATCGCTCGCGGGCTGCGCGGGGGCGGAGGTGGGTGGGGTGGGTATGGCCTGAATGCTCATCAGGGGTCTCCGTAGGCTGAGGGTGCCGGGCGGGCCGTAGCCCGCCCGGCGTGGATGCTCCGATGTCGTCGTGCCGGCAAGCTGCTCGACACCGGAGCGGTCAAGGGTGCCGCACCCTCTCGGGGCGGCTCCGGGGGGCTCTAGGCAGGGACGGTCACACCGTGTCCTGACCTAGAGCCCTTCCGAATGTCAGTCCGTCAGCTGCTCGCTCGAGCGGCGTCGACGAACCAGGCGCACGCCCGCGACGGTCAGACCCGCCAGGACCGCTATGACGGCGCCCGCAATCCACGGACCCATCGACCCGGCGTCCAGGCCGGTGATCGCCAGAGCCGACGGCGCGCCAGCTGCAGGGGTAACGCCAGCGGGAGTTGACGAGGACGGCGACGGAGTTGCACCAGGCGCGCCCGGCACGGGCGGGAGGGCCACCGTCTCATCCGGGACGCCGCAGTCGCCCTTGGCGATGGTCTGCCCGTTGTGATCCCGCACCGTCTCGACGAACCAGACCTGCGTCGCGTTCGAGGACGCATCCGGCGTGAACGCGCCCGACGTCGGCTGCAGGGCACGACTCTCCGTGTAGTACCCCGCCGTCAGCGCGACGGTCTTCGACGTCCACGCCAGCGTCTCCGGCGTGCACACGGCCTTTCCGGGCTCTCCGCGGAACGCCTCGAACGTCACGGTCGCACCGTCCGGGACGGCGCCGACGATCGACGCGGTGTCCTGGATCGCGGAACCCGGGGTGACCGGGCTGGACCCGTCGACCGCGGAGGCCTTTGTGCTCACGTTCACGACAACCGTCGTCTCATCCGGTGCGCCGCACTCACCGCGGGTGATGAGCTGAGGCTTCTCCCCCGGCTTCGTTGGACGAGACCAGAGCGACTCCACCCACAGGAACGTGCCGTGCTCGGAGGCCGTCACGGTCGGGCTCGTGTAGATCCCCGTCACCGCGATCCGTGCGCCGCGGCCGATGTTGCTGAAGATCCGATTGTCCGGGTCCTCGCACACCTTCGACACGGCACCGTCCGCGACATCGCGCTGCCACACACCGTTCGCGTCCTGCGTCATCGGCACCTGGTACAACTCGAACGCGAGCTGAGCGCCCGTCGCCGGCATAACCCCGCCCACCGTGGCAGTGTCCGAAATCTGAAGCCCCTTCTGTGAGCTCGGCGTCGCCTTCGTGGTCACCGTCGGCTGACCGATCAGCTGAACCTCCGTCGGCACCCCGTAGGCGTCAGACCACTCCTCGATCAGGTCGGCGTTCGCGCCCTGATCGGCGTCACGCACGCTCGCCACCCACACGATCGACCCGTGCACCGCGGCCGGAACGGTGAAACCGAGCGCACTGCCCTCGGGAGTCTTCACCTGACCGGGCTCGGTCACCGTCTGCGTCGTCGTACCCAGCAGGGTCGCATCAGCCGGCTTCTGCCCGGCGTCGACCTGCTCGATGCCCGACTCGCGAGGGTCCAGCCACGCATCCCAGCGGATCGTCACCGGAATGTTCTTCCCGGAGCCGTCCTTCAGCCAGAACCCATCCGTCGTGACCTGAGCCGAATCCGCCGGCACCCCACTCAGCGGCACCACCGGCGCCGGAACCTGAGTCGTCGCCGTCACACGCATCGGTGTCGTCGACGACTCAGCCGCCAGGCCGAACTTGTCCGTGAAGGAATAGTTGGTCGGGAGATACTTGCGAGCAATTGCGGTCTGCTTCGAGGCGTCAATCGTCCAGACGTAGGAGTAGTACCCGGCCGCTTGTGCCGTCTCGGTGCTCTGCGCCGTGTACTCGATATCCGGGCCCGCGTCTCCCGTCGTGATCTTTAGGTGCCCTGCAATGGGAGCGTCCGAGGGAGCGGAATCGCTGGGTGAGCCGACCGGCTGAGCGAAGGGGCCGTAGACCGTACCCTCTGCGGCGATGGGGAGTGCCCTTCCTGACGCGGGCGAGCGATACCAGGGATTGTTCAGCCCCGTAGCGTCTTCCGTCGTCGAAAAGCGGACCGTGTCAGTGAAGGCCTGTCCCTTCGACACAAACGTCTGCGCGGAGGTCGAGAGGACCGGCTGGAACTGCGTCGTGCGGTCCGCCGGGTCGAAGCCCGTCACGTGGAAGGGCGAGGGCTTTGCCTTCTCGCCAGCGGAGAGCGAGCGCTGCTGCCCGGCAACGGTCGGGAGCCACACGCGAATGTTCGCGGCGTAGCCCTCCTGCCCGGGTGGAGTGAAGTCGCCTTCACCGGTGATCTTGTAGAACACCCCGTTGTCATCCGGCACGCCACGCACCCCGTAGACAGCGCCCTCCTGGACGTTGTCACGTGTGTTCGAGCCGGTGTCGTCGAACACTCCATGGCTGAGGGTGATCGAGCCCACCGAACCGGGGGTTCCGTCCATCTCGACCGTGCCGACATAGTTGTTCTTTGGGTTGAGCGCGAAGTTCAGCTGCCCGAATCCGCTGCCGCCGCTGCCGGCGACTGTCGTGTCGATGACCTGCTTCAGCTCGTTGGCCTTCTGTTGCACGGCCTTCACCGTGCCGCTGCCGAAGCGGCCGTACAGGTCATAGTTGATGACCGCGTCGTAGCTGCTCTGACGAGCCCCGCCGAATGCGGTCAGCGCTCCGTTCGGGTCGACGGTTCGGGCGACCGCGTATTCGAGCGCCGCGGCCGTGACCTGGTCGCCCGTGCCAGCGTTCTCCGACATCACGCGGTTGATCCCAGCGAGTGTGTTCCCCGTCACGCCGTTGTAGTTGTCGTACAGCCCGTCGTTCTTCAGCGCATTCGTGGGGTACCGGGCCCCTGGCTCACCGCAGACGAGGTCGTACCCCTCCTCCTTGAACGTTCCGGCGTACTTCCTCGAGGAGTCGCCGAACGTGCCGAGGCCTACGCCAGCCGTTGCTGCGTGCGCCGGCACTGCGGCTACGACCGCGCCGCCGGCGACTAGCGAAAGCGACAACGCGGACACGGCCGCAAGCCTCAGTCCCTGCCGACCGCGGGCGCCGAGAGGCCGTCTCCCACGATGGGCCGCCCAGAGCTTGGGCAACCGGGTTATCTCTGTCTTCACAATCTCTCCGTTCTGGTGTGCGGGTGCACGGAACCGATCAAGCCGCCAGCTGTTCATCTCGACGTACGTAACGTGTTTGTGCATCAGCGGGTGAACTGACCGGACGCTACCTGTAGCGTATTTTAAGTACGTTAGAAGGCCGGTGGCGCCCCTGTGAAGCGACCGGCGGGTGAAAGGTGGATGGACGTGATGGCTGAGAATGGGGCAATGCCGCGACTCACGGGTGCACGTGACGGGATGCCTGAGGGCGCCGTCAGGGCGCAGCGCGTCGTGAGCACGGTCAGTCGGCTGGAGCTCGCTCGATTCCTGCGACATTCGCCGGGGGCGACGCGTCAAGAAATTGCTGATGGGAGCGGCCTCACGTACGAGACAGTCCGCAAGGAGATCGCGCACCTCGTCCAGCTCGGCTATGTCAGCATCGACGGCCAGGGGCGTAACGAGAGATTCACCTTCGACGGCAAGCGCTACAGCCGAGACCTCGGTCAACTCTTCGGCTACGTCGGAGAGTGACTCAGCCTCAATAACTCGGTCAATTCACCACCGCGCTCGTACATGTCCACCATTTGGCGGACAAGGCCGCTTCACCTGGCTCCCGCCCCACCCAACTGCGGAAACACGCGGTGCGCAGAGGGTGCGCCGAGTCGGCGCGAAGGGGCGGGCGCCCTTCGGGGGGTCGCTAGCGTGATCCAGTGGGCGACCGGAAGGAACATCGCGGGCCTTGTGCGCCCCTGTGGTGATCTTTCGGGACGTTAACGTGCCACGGCGGCGTGTCTAGCGAGGTGTATACACCTACGCGAGCAATGCTTACGGCATGCCTGGACCACAGACTCGCCGCAAGACGCGCAGCAAGCGCGCCGCCGTGGATCTTGTGATGCTCCAAGGGCGTGTGCCCGAGGACGTTCGCGAGAGCTACCACGCCGCGGCCAACGCGACCGGCGTTTCCCTTGCGTACTACCTCGAGAAGCTCGCTGAGTACCTTGACGAGAACAACGCGTGGCCGGCGATCCCGAAGCCGCTCCCGCGCGCTGAAACTCTCGACCTCGAATCTTTGGAGGCCAGCACGGCAGCCGCATAAATGAAGAGGGCCCGCCGTTGCCGGCGGGCCCCTCAAGATTCAAAGCTACGAGTCCGCGTCGCCAAACTCTGACTCGAAGCTGACACACAACCCGGGTGGAACCCGGCGCTCCGTCATTCCTGGAAGGAACACGGTCATAGTAACCCGTCGACCCTGGAAATCGGTAGACCACACACCGATTCACTCGCGCGTGTCGCAGCATCCGGCTGCCGCAGCGTGGGAGCTCACGCGCGCCATCTCCCCGCGCGGGTACGTGAACGCGATGAAGGCGGAAGCGGACGGCGTCGTCCGCTCCAATTCCTACCCCCGCAAACATGGCATCCGAGAGCACCTGCCACCGGACCAGCCGTGGACAATCAACCTCGCGGATGACACCGGCATGTTCCGGTTCGCCGTGTTCGACCTCGACACGAAGACCGACGCTCAGCGCGCCGCGGCACCCGAAGAGCTCGGCGTGCTCATCCGCATCCTCCGCCACGCGGAGATCCCGCACGTGGTCTGCAAGTCCAGCCCCAGCCCGCAGGGAGGCTTCCACGTATGGGTCCCCCTCGCCGGCGTCCCGCTGACAACGATGCAGCAGCTCGCGGACGCCGCCAAAGCCGTCCTGCCCGTCTCCCTCGACCACGGCCTGCTCAAAAACGCTCGCACCGGCGCCATCCGACCGCCCCTCTCCCCCCACGCTCGAGGCGGCACTTCCGAGGTCATGCCCGGCGCCGGGGATCTCGACATCCTCCGCACCCCCGCCGTCACCGCGGCTCACCTTGAGCGCGTCATCGACGCCTTCCGTCAGCTGCGCCCCACACCGGACCCCACCCGTCAGGCCCTGTCTCTTATACCCTTCTTACGCTGCCTACGACCTTACGCTTGTTCGTCCTATTGGTCTGCTTAGCTTATAACATTCAATACACTCCGTCAACACTCGCGCAGGCTATTGACTTTCTTCTGTACACTTTTGACGCTGCCGACGA
>NZ_LDRT01000097.1 GCF_001476655.1 Microbacterium testaceum
GGGGTGGGCGGCGGGGTCGGGGTAGCCGCCGACGAGAGCGGTGGCGTGGCCGCGGGCGTGCGCGGGAGCGAGGTCGTTGCGCCACACGTCGCCGACCGCGAGAACGGGAACGTCCTCGTCGAGGGAGTCGAGCAGCGCCTCGAGTCCCGCGGGCTTGGCGGCGTCGGTGACGATGCGGTCGAACAGTCCCGCAAGGCCGAGGGACGCGAGGGCCTCGTCGAGCCGCGTCGCCGGGGCGTTCGTGACGAGGAGGCGCTCGGCATCCGTGATCCGAAGGAACTCCGCGAGACCGACGGCGACGGTGACCGGAGCCTCGGCGGTGCCGAGCTGGGCGCGGCTGGCCGTGTAGGCGGCGGCGAGCGCGTCGTCGCCGATGCCTGCGGCGACGGCGACGCGCCGGACGACGTCGTACCCGTCGATCGCGTCGCCGGAGGGCTCCGCGAGCTGGGCCGCCACCGCGGTGACGAGGTCGTCGGCGGGGGCCGCGTGCGCGGCGACCGCGCGGGCATAGGCCAAGAGGGGGCCGTCGCCGAGGGCGACGGTACCGTCGAAGTCGAGGATGAGGACGGGGCGAGGCAAGGAAGCTCCTGTCGTGGACGTTGCGTCCATGATGCGCTCCAAATGTGGACGGAATGTCCACGTCAGATGAACGCCGTGTAAACGATGCGCGGGAGCGTCGTAGCGTGGGCGGGTGCACACCCTGGACGCCGCAGCTCGCCTCGCGGCCACCGACCCCGTGGCCGCGATCGACTCCCTGGCCTGGCTCGCCGACGCCCTCGCCGAGGATCGTGCCGCCGCGCGCTTCGCCGCGTGGGGACTCTCGACGGTGATCGACGAGAACGTCGGGGCGGCCGTGCTCCCCCGGGCGGTGTTCGATGAGCTGCACCGTCGCGCGGGTCTGGAGGCGGAGTGGCCCGTGGGCAATGCCGGCGTGCTGCACGTGTACGGCTATCTGCTCTCGCTGACACCCACGCCGTACGGGCTCAAGCGCGAGCGGTGGCTGTCGGGCGAGCTGGAGCGCGCGTGCGGGCTCGAGAGCGGGGCGCTGCTGCCGTGGGCCGGTGCCGAGACGCTGCTGTCGCGCGCGACCGCGGCCGCCTCCGCGCTGCTGGCCCGCGACGACGCCGTGACCGAGGAACTGGTGGACGCGGCCGCCTTTCGCGCCCCCGGCGATGCCGCGACCGAGCAGACCGGGTGCCGCACGGCGCGCATCGCACTCGGTGCCCCTCTGCCCGACGGCGGCGCGGCTCTGGCCTATGCGGTGGACGGCCGGATCGTCACGATGTTCCCGGTGGCCGACCCCGGTGGCTTGAGGGCAGGTCTGGGCGCCCCGCGGCTGCGGTGGAACGCCGCCTGACCCGTCCCGCCACGACGCTCGAGCGGGAAGCTCCGATCCCGAACCGGCGTGTCACCCGCCGGCCCGCACGACGGCACGCCCGTGCACCGCAGGGACGGCGCGTCAGCAGCCGCAGCTCGCCCGCACCAGCACCCGGGGCTCGAACACGACGTCGAACGGGCCGCCCGCGGGCGGGGCCCCGGCCGTGCCGGCGAGGATCCTCGCCGCCGCGCGCCCCATCGCCTCCATCGGCTGGCGCACGGTCGTCAGCGGCGGGCTGGTCAGGCGCGAGCCCAGCGTGCCGTCGAAGCCCGTGACCGCCACGTCCTCGGGGACGCGCACCCCCTCGGCGGCGAGCACATCGAGGAGCGTGAAGGCGTTCTGGTCGGTGGCGCAGACGAAAGCCTGCGGCATCCGTCCCGCCGCGATCAGGGCGCGCACCTGCGGCACGAGGTCGTCGTCGCCGCGCACGGTCGCATCCACGATCTCGGGACGGGGACGGATGCCGCGGGCCTCGAGCTCCGCGACCATGGCGTCGCGGCGCTCGACGGCGTCCGTCGCCTCCAGGCGCCCCACGAAAGCCAGGTCGGTCGCGGCGTGCTCCTCGACGAGGTGGGCGACGAGCGCCCGCATGCCGCGGGCGTTGTCGACGCGGACACGATGGTGCGCGTCGTCGGCGGGGGCCGCGCTGAAGAGCACGATGGGGATGCTCAGGGAGTGCCGCGCGAGAGTGGGCGCGGTCTGCGGGGAGGGGAAGATCGCGAGCCCGTCGACGCGCCCGACGGTGTCGGCGACCGACACATCGGCATCCGATCCGCTGCTCAGCATCACCGGGCGACCGAGCGCCCAGCACTCCAGCTCGAAACCGCGCTGCACCTCGTCGACGTACAGCGGGAACGCCCGGGGGTCGGAGAGGACGTCGTCGTCGGTCTGGTCCCAGGCAATCACTCCCCCGGCGTCGAGCGCCGGCGACTGCAGACCGCTCAACGGCTGGGCGAGGGGGTCGGCCCGCTCGAGCAGCAGGTCGAACGCGTGCAGGCCGAGCGTGCCGGTGCGCCCGCGCGCGAGGCCGCGGGCCGCACCGCTGGGGGCGTACCCCAGCCGCCGCGCCGCGTCGAGCACGCGCTGCCGCGTGGCGTCGCTGAGCTTGTCGGGCCGGCGGAACGCGAACGACACCGACGCGATCGAGACGTTCGCCTCGCTCGCGACGTCGTACACGGTCGGTCGTCGCGTCGTCTGCCCCTCCGCCATGAGACCCCTTACCCCTTTTGCAGCACGGCGGGCTCCGCGATCTCCAGCCCGTGGTGCACGGGGAAGACGGGGTCGCCGGTGTCCGACGGTACATCCTCGCGCGAGGAACGCACGGCATCCATCGACCGGGGGATCTCGATCGGCAGGCGCCCGCGCGGGGGAACGCGGCCGGTGAGGGCGTCGAGCACGGCCGCGGCGGAGCTGCCGTAGTCGGCGACGATCGCCGCGGCGTGGCCCACGAACGGGGTCAGAATGGCCGGCCGGTCGAGGTTCACGACGAGAACGAGAGGGCAGGATGCCGCGATCTGCTGCAACCGGTACACCAGGCCCGGCGCGAACTCGAGGGAGCCCTGGTGGAACCAGGCCTCGAGGAAGAGGTCGTCGCGCGGCTCGAACGGCGCGCCGATCCGCACGATCGCGACGTCGGCGTCGGCGGGGTCGGCGACGACGCGGCCGAGCTCGGCGACGTCGTCGGCCCGGAAGCCCTCGACGTAGACCGCATCGACCGGCCGCAGGGGCAGCACGTCGCCCTCGTTCACCAGCACCGTGAGCGAACGCGCCTGCGCCCGCTCCCCCAGCGCGCGGAACTCCGCGTTGCCGACGATGCGCTCGGCCTCGTCGACGTCGACGTACGGGTCGTCGAACAGCCCGAGCTGGAACTTCACCCGCAGCAGGCGTCGTACCGAGGCGTCGATGCGCTCCTCGCTCACGCGGCCCGAGCGGACGAGGTCCAGGAGCATCTCGACGCACTCCTCCCCGCCGAACTGGTCGCTCCCGGCATCCAGGATCTTCTCCATGCGCTCCACTTCGGAGAGGTGCTCGACGCCCCAGGCGCGGGCGGGCAGCACCTGGTCGCCGACGTGGTTGTCGTTGACGAGCTCCCAGTCGGTGACGACGACGCCGTCGTACCCGAGCTGCTCGCGCAGCAGCCCCGTGATGATCTGGCGGTTGTAGCCGAAGCCGACCTCTTCGATCGGGTGGCCGTCGACCTCGAGGCCGACCGGCATGCCGTAGTACGGCATCATGCCGGCGGTGCCGCGGCGGATCGCCTCGCGGAAGGGCTCGAGGTGGTAGTCGAACATGCCGCCGGGGTACACCTGCTCGCGGCCGTAGGGGAAGTGCGCGTCCTCGCCGCCCTGCTGCGGCCCGCCGCCCGGGAAGTGCTTGGTCGTGCAGGCCACGCTGTCGGGTCCGAGCTCGTCGCCCTGGAAGCCCTGCAGGTACGCCGCGGTGAAGGCGGTGACGCGTTCGGCATCCTGCCCCAGGGTCTGCGCCTGCCGGCCCCAGCGCGGCTCGGTGGCGAGGTCGATCTGCGGGTGCAGCGCCGCACGGATGCCGACGGCGACGTACTCGCGCCGCGCGACCTCGGCGAACTCGCGCACGGTGTCGACGTCGTCGAGCGCGGCGAGTCCGAGACCCTCGGGCCACTGCGAGAAGGGCCCGGCCGAGAAGGCCACGCCGGTGTTCTCGACGAACGCGTGCCGCGGATCGGTGCTGATGGTGACCGGGATGCCGTGC
>NZ_LDRT01000098.1 GCF_001476655.1 Microbacterium testaceum
GGTCTGCCGCTCAGCGGGCGGTCACCCCGCACGGTGACCCGCCCCTCGAGCGGCAGACCCGCCCGGCGCCGATGGCGCGCGGGCGGGTCACCGCCTTCTCTAGCCGCCTGCCGTCGGCACCAGCTTCAGATAGTCGAGCACCAGCTTCATCCCCGAGGCGCTGGCGTTCTTTCCCGTCGCGGTCAGCCGCAGGAGATAGCTGCCCGGCTTCGTGAACGTGTACGAGCCGAACGTCTGATCGCGCTGCGCGACATTGGTGTTCCAGAAGAAGTCCTGCGGGCTCGCGACGTTCGTTCCATCGACGGCGAGCTGGTAGATGCCGTTGTTGCTCGCTTTGAAGGCGCGGGCGACCACGTCGTAGGTACCCGCTTGCGGCACATCGAGGCTGTACTCGATGTAGTCCCCGACCACGCTGTTCTGGATCTGGACCCTCTTCCCCCCGCTCGCGTTCGCGTCATTGGCGACCGAGACGCCCTTCGTCATCGCGTTGACCGGGAGCGTCTCTGCTTCGTACGTGTTCGGAATCGCGATCGGTGCGGGGTTCGCCTGTTGGGTGCCGTCGAGCGACAGCGCGACGTGGAAGTCCTTGCCACCCGCCTTGTTGACGTTCACCTTGAGCGTGACCGTCGGTGTGTACTGCAGCACCGTCACCTCCGGGTCGTTCGAGATCAGGCCGGTCGCCGGGGTGTCCAGCGAGAGGTAGATCTGTCCGACGTTCTTCTGCGTCGGATCGGCGACCGAGACGTCGAGGGTCCCCGCGCTCTTGCTCACCATGACCGACGCCTTCCGGTCGGAGGTGACGCCTCCGGCGGTCGTGACCTCGTCCTTCCAGAAGTTGATGCCCGTGACATTCAGGCCGTTCTCGCGCACGGCCTGAGCGGACGTGGAGTTCTCGAGGATGCTGATGTCCGGGTTCGAGGCGTAGGCGTCGACCTGCGCGCTCGTCTTGTTCGGCAAGAGCACGTAGGAGTACGCGCCATCGGTGGGGTTGGTGCCGTGATCGAGCGCGAGCGAGAGGTAGTTGCGCGTGATGGGTGTCGAGTTGCCCCACTGCGACGACGAATTGAGCTGCTTCCAGTTCCCCGTGCGCTGCTCGCGGAGGCCGTTCACCGTCGCACCCCCGGGAAAGTAGTAGCCGATGTCCGAACCGGCGACGCTGCCCGCCAGGTGCACACGGTCGACCCCCGTCAGGCTGTCCGACCAGCCGAGCGTCGCCGGCTCGGTCGCCCCGTCCACGGTCAGGGCGTTGTCGCCCGCCGCGTTCAGCTTGCGGTTCTCCACGATCGTCTCGGTGTCGATCCCGTCGGTGCTGGTGACTCCCGCCCCGAGGGCCACGATCTCGTCATCGAACATGAACCACGACTTCTTGGCCTCCAGCGTCCGATCGATCGTGTGCAGGTCCATCCCGGTGACGCCGTACTGCCCCAGGATGCTCGCTCCGCCGACCCATGACCTGTCCGTGCGGGTGCTCGCCTTCTGCGGCGTGTTCTTCAGGACCGTCGTTCCGGGCAACCGGTAGTTGTCGACGGTGGGCCAGAAATCGTCGTGGTACTGGCTGAGGTCGTTGTTGTAGAGGGAGGTCATCCCGTCGCCGGTGTGCCACCCCTTCGCATTCTCGGCATTGATCGACTCGAACGCGGCGATGCGGCTCGACGCCATGCTGATCCCGAAGCGGTATCCCGGTCGCGCGTGCACGGTGCGGTCCATACCGGTGAACTGCCGGTTGAAGACGAGCTCGTCCCGGGGCACCACGGACGAGTCGTTCTGGATCGCCTTGGCGCTCACGATGAGATCCACCGAGACCTGGCTCAGGAAGGTCTTGTCGGCATCCACTGCCAGCCAGGCCTTGATCATGCTCTTGAAAGCGGCGGCATCCGAGGCGGGCGACACCTGCGAGAGACGGATGATGGATGCCATGACCGGTACCGCGGCATCGTCGTCCTGTACGCCGTAGCGGCTGATCTCCCGTCCGCGGACCATGTCCATCAGGTTCCCCTGGAAGAGGAAAGGCTCGAAGGAGTTGTAGATCCACTCGCTCACATTCGATCGCTGGGGGTCGGTGACGTCCCACGTGGATCCGTTGAGCAGGTACAGCAGATCGGCGATGCCGGAGAGCAGCGAGGTGCCGTAGCCGCCGTTGTACGCGTAGAAGTTGTGCTGGACGAACGACCCGTCCCGCGTGAATCCGTCACCGGAGGCGACGTAGGGGAAGAGCGCGCTGAGACCGTCGCGGCCGGCCGCGACGCGCGTGGCGTCTTGGGCGATGATCCCCGAGATCGCGATGACCTGGCTCTCCCACAGACGATTCGCCCCGGTCATCGTCACGGAGGGCTGGTAGAAGCTGACCGCGGCCATGTAGTTCGAGATCTGCGTGCTGGTGAGGTCGTCGTAGACGAGGGCGACGATGTCGTTCAGCGCGAGCGGTGCGCCGATCTGCCAGTGCCACCAGTTCTGGTACGACGGGCCCTGGGCGTAGTAGGCGTTCGTGTTCATCCAGTCCAACCCGTCGACGAGGTCGGCCTTCAGCTGCGCGTTCCCCTCCCACGTCGAGCCGTCCGTCGCGTAGGCGAGCGCCATCGACCGCAGGTGTTCGTAGGTGCGGGTCACGCCCGCGGAGTCGTTGCCCAGCGGTGAGTCGTCCCAGAGCCGGTTGCGATCGGCGTTCTTCTTCATCGTGTTCCAGGACTGCTGGCCGGATGTCGTGATCGCGGCGATCCGCGCCGAGATATCGGGGTCTGTGGTGTCGAAGGTCGCGCCGCCGGTCAGCATGGCCGCGTACTTCTCGCGCAGGGTGGCGAACTCCGCCGCCGTGTCGACGGAGGCCGTCGCGGCAGCCACCGCCGTCGTCGTCGCGGCGCTCGCGCGCGCATCGGAGGGGAAGGCCACAAGCGCTCCTGTGATCATCGCGAGCGCGACGGTCGTCGTCGTCGCTCGTCTCATCGAATGGGTGAACATCGTTGTCCTTTTCCTTGCGATTATTCGGTTGAGGGTCGTGCAGGTACCCGTCCCGTGAACAGGCGCGGGGACGTGAGTTGCGGCAGGCGGTCCGGCGGTGTCTCTCTCTCCG
>NZ_LDRT01000099.1 GCF_001476655.1 Microbacterium testaceum
GTCCTGGGGCGGGGACCCCGACTACGCCGCGCGGCCCACGCGGCAGGGGTGGGAGATCGAGCGGCACGAGCGCGGCTCGTTCAGTCACGCGACGCTCGCGCACGAGGACGACCTCGTGCTGCTGTGGATGGACATGTTCCGCAATCGCTTCCCGTATCCGATCGCGCACGTCGCCGCCCCCGCGGCGCCGGCCCCCGGCTCCCTCGCGGACGCCGCCCGCGCCACCCTGGCCGCCCACGCGACGAACGTCGCGATGCCGTATCTGCAGAACTGGATCCGTGAGCGCGACGACGGCCGTGACGGCGGGCCGGGCGCGGCGGGATCGCTTCGATAAACTGGATGCCGCGCCCTCGCGCTCGATCCCCACACCTTTGCGACCATTGGAGCCACCGTGGCCGAACAGTCCCGCCTCGACAAGGTCATCGCCCTCGCCCGCCATCGCGGGTTCGTCTTCCAGGCCGGTGAGATCTACGGCGGCTCCCGCTCCGCGTGGGACTACGGTCCTCTCGGCACCGAGCTCAAGGAGAACATCCGTCGCCAGTGGTGGCAGACCTTCGTCCGCGGCCGCGGCGACATGGTGGGCCTCGACTCGAGCATCATCCTCCCCAAGCGCGTGTGGGAGGCCTCCGGTCACGTCGCGACATTCGCCGACAAGGTCGTCGAGTCGACCATCACGCACAAGCGCTACCGTGCCGATCACCTCTGGGAGGCCTTCGTCGCCAAGCGCGGTCGCGAGCCCGAGAGCTGGGACGAGGTCCCCGATCCCGACACCGGCCAGCGCGGCAACTGGACCGAGCCGCGCTCGTTCTCGGGCCTCGTGAAGACCTACCTCGGCGTCGTCGACGACGAGTCGGGCCTGTACTTCCTGCGCCCCGAGACCGCGCAGGGCATCTTCGTGAACTTCTCGAACGTGCTCACGGCATCCCGTCGCAAGCCCCCGTTCGGCGTCGGCCAGGTCGGCAAGGCCTTCCGCAACGAGATCACGCCCGGAAACTTCATCTTCCGCACGCGCGAGTTCGAGCAGATGGAGATCGAGTACTTCACGCCGCCCGCCGAGGCGAACGAGTGGTTCGAGCACTGGGTCGAGGCCTGCTGGAACTGGTTCATCGACCTCGGGATCGACCCCGAGAACATGAAGCGCTTCGACGTGCCCGAAGACGACCGGGCCCACTACTCCGCCGGCACGATCGACGTCGAGTACCGCTTCGGCTTCCCGGGCAAGGAGTGGGGCGAGCTCATGGGCGTCGCCAACCGCACCGACTACGACCTCAAGAGCCACTCCGAGGCGTCGGGCCAGTCGCTCACGTTCTTCGACCAGGCGTCGGGCGAGAAGTACACCCCGTACGTCATCGAGCCGTCGTTCGGTCTGACCCGCGCGATGATGGCGTTCCTCGTCGACGCCTACCGCGAAGAAGAGGTTCCGAACGCCAAGGGCGGCACCGACACCCGCACGGTGCTCAAGCTCGACCCGCGGCTCGCGCCCGTCAAGGTCGCCGTTCTTCCGCTCTCGCGCAACGAGCGCCTGTCGCCGCTGGCCCGTGAGGTCGCCGACACGCTGCGCGCGGCCGGATGGAACATCGACTTCGACGATGCCGGAGCCATCGGCCGTCGCTACCGCCGCCAGGATGAGATCGGCACCCCGTACTGCGTCACGGTGGACTTCGACTCGCTCGACGACAACGCCGTGACCGTGCGCGACCGCGACACGATGGGCCAGGAGCGCATCGGCCTCGACGCGCTCCACGGCTACCTCGCCGAACGGCTGCGCGGAGCCTGATCGGGTCATGACGGGCTCCGAGGACTTCGTCGAGATCATCCGGGCGGCCGTCGAGGCCGACCCCGGAAACCTCGGTCTGCGCGTCGACCTCATCGAGCTGCTGCTGCAGGACCACCTCGACGAGGCGGCCGTGCAGATCGATCGTGTTGCCGAGCAGGGCGCGAACGCGGCCACCGTGAAGGTGCTGCGGGCGCGGTTGATGGCGGCGCGCCTGCGCGCGGGACAGGCTCCGGATGCCGCACCCGACGCGAGCGCGACGGGTGCGGCTCCGACCGGCCCGGCGTCGGTGCCTCCGCCTCCCGCGCCCTGGGCGACGTCGCCC